>NZ_SMJZ01000092.1 GCF_004348345.1 Nonomuraea longispora | reverse complement strand
CTGCGGGACCGCGCCGGGCGCGGGGGCGGGCGGCGCGGTCCCGCAGGCGGCCAGCAGGGCCGCGGTGGCGATCAGCACGGGAACGGATGTCCTGAGGGTCACGATGTGCCTTTCTGCTTCGGGGGATCAGCGGCCGTTGAGGCCGTCGACGATGGCTTTCGTGTTGCTGCGGACCATGTCGAGGTAGGTGGCGGCGCCGGGCGTCCTGCTCAGCGACTCCGAGAACAGGGGCACGACCTCGACCCGTACGCCGGCCTCGGAGGCGAGCGCCCGTGCGAGCCGGTCGGGCTGGGAGGAGTCGGCGAAGACCGCTTTCACCTTCGTGCGCTGGACGGTCCGCTTCAGCGCGTGCAGGTCGGAGGCGCTCGGGGAGGCCAGGGTCGTACCGCTGGGAATCACCGCGCCGACGACCTCGAAGCCGTAGCGCTGCGCGAAATAGCCGAAGACGTGGTGGTTGGTGACGAGCTTGCGGGCGGCGGGCGGGACGGTCGCGACCTGCTCCGCCACCCAGGCGTCGAGTTGTTCGACCCGCTCGCGGTAGGCGCCGGCGGCGGCCCGCACGGCGGCCGGGTCGGCGCCGTCCACGTGCGTGACCACCTGCTCGGCGATCAGGTCGACGGCGTCGGCCATGCGCCGCGGATCGGTCCAGAAGTGGGGGTCGAGCTGCCCGTCGCCGGCGAGGCGCAGCGAATCGAGACCCTCGGCCACGGCCAGCGTGGGCACGCCGGCGTCCGCGGCGGCCCGTACGTTGCGCAGGACGCCCTCCTCCAGGCCGAGCCCGTTGTGGACCACCAGGTCGGCGCGTTCGATCAGCGCGGCTTCCTGGGCGGAGACGCCGAACGAGTGCGGGTCGGAGTCGGGCTTCATCAGCACGGTCACCTCGGCCTGCCCGCCCGCGACGGCGCGGGTGACGTCGCCCAGGATGTTGGTGGTGACGACGATCCGGGGCCCGCGCGCGTCCTGGCCGGAGCATCCGGTCAACGCCGCCAGCACGACGGCCACCACCGCGCAGCACGCCCTCATCGCCCTCATCGCCCGGTCTCCGTCATGTGCGCGGGCGCGAAGCCGGGTTCGAACGTGCGGGCACGCCTGAGGCCGTCGTTGTAGTCGATCTCGTGCACGGTGCCGCCCGCGGGGTCGTTGACGTACGCGCGTGCGGTGTCGACCTCGATGGTCGGCGCCCCGGTCAGCGGCGTGCGGAGCAGTTCGGTCCTGGCCCGCTCCTCGCCGGAGCCGGGTTCGTACGCGTGCAGCACCCCCTCCCTGGTCAGGACCAGCACCGGCATCCCGTCCCCGGCGGCGTTGACCGCCACGGCGGGCCCGGTCGTCAGCCGCCGCCACGTCCTGGCGGTGACGTCGAGCACCCAGACGCCCGCGTCGCCGGCCTTCGCCGCGAGGATCGTGCTGCCGGGCCGGTGCCGGAACTCCCTGGCCCGCCGGCCCGCGGACGGCACGCGCGGGTAGGGGATCCGTACGCTGTCGAACCTGCCGTCCTCCTCGGTGACGAGCAGGGCGCCATGGGCGCAGCCGAGGACGGCGCCGCGCCGGGTCACGGCCGCGCCCGCCGCGTCCTCGCACTCGCCGACGACCCGGCCGGGCTCGCCGTCCCGCGTCATGATCCGCACCTCGCCGCCCACGGCCGCGACCACGTGCTCCGCGTACGGCACCGCCACCGCGGCCGTGAACCTGCCCGTCTCGGCCGGCTCGCCCTTCTCCATGCGGGCGCGGTCGAGCAGCGTGACCGTGCCGTCCGATGAGCGCACGGCGGTCACCGTGGCGTCGCCGTGGATGGTGTACGGGGGCCGCCCGCGCAGGGCGCCGAGGCCGCGGGCCGCCGCACGGTAGTAGTGCACGTGGTCGCCGTGGTCGACGGTCCACGCGCCGGTGTCGACCACGCGGAGCGCGCCCGTGGCGGTGGTGAGGTAGGCGAAGCGGCCGTCGCCGGTGACGTTCTCGACCTGCTCGATGCCGGCGACCGGCGACACCTTGCCGGTGAGCAGGTCGAGCACGTGTACGGCCCCCGCCCGGTCGCCGGCGAGCAGCAGCCGGGACTGCGGCTCCGGCATCTCCTCCGCGCCCGCGACGTAGCCGTGCGGGGTGGGAGTGGGCTCGTCCGGCCGCGGTTGCCGCGCGCATCCGGTCAACAGGACCAGCCCGGCGAGGGCCGCGGCGAGCGGGGCCCTCACGACGCGGCTTCCGTACGGGCCGCGAGCCGCTGTCTGAGCAGGCCGGCCACGGCCGAGACGAAGAACAGCCCCACGGCGGCGGCGGCGATGGTGGCGCCCGCCGCCGTGGCCGCGTGCCACGAGACGACGAGCCCGGTCACGGTCGAGACGATCCCGAGCAGCGCCGCACCGAGCATGATCGTGACAATGGACCGCGCCCACAGCGCCGCGGCGGCGGCCGGCGCGATGAGCAGCCCGAAGACCAGCAGCGTGCCCACGATGTGGAACGAGGCGACGATGGCGACCGTGACCAGCCCGGTCAGCAGCACCTGAGCCGCACGCGGCCGCAGGCCCAGCGTGTGGGCTTTGCGCGGATCGAACGCGAGCGCGACGAACGCCCGGTGGCCGAGCGCCGCCACCGCGACGGTGAGCGCCAGCGCGGCGCCCAGGCCCGCCAGGTCGTCCCCGCCGACGGCCAGCACGTCACCGAACAGGAACGCGGTCAGGTCGACGGCGAACGACCGGGAGTGGGAGACGACGATCACGCCGAGCGCCAGCATGCCGGCGAACAGCAGGCCGATGGCGGTGTCCTGGGACAGCCGTGGCGACCTGCCGAGCACGCTCACGCCCAGCGCCATCCCGGCGGCGCTGAGCAGGGCGCCGACGAGCACGTTCACCCCGGCCAGCGAGGCGAGCGCCACGCCGAGGAGCATCCCGTGGGACATCGCGTCGCCGAGGAAGGCCATGCCACGTAGCACGACCCACGTCCCGGCGACCGCGCAGATGAGGGAGACCAGGATGCCCGCCCAGAGCGCCTGCCGGACAAATGACACCTGGAAGGGATCAAACAACCATTCCATGGTCGACCACTCTACAATGAAAACCGTTGTCGTTTTCAAGTGGAGGTCACCATGATGCATGGCGTCGCCATCCATGACGTCGTGGCCGGATACGGCCGCAGGGTCGTGCTGAAGGGAATTTCGGCCGGACTGCCCGAGTCGGCGGTGACGGCCGTCGTCGGCCCGAACGGCTCGGGCAAATCCACGCTGCTCGGCGTGCTGGCCGGCGTCGTCGAACCCGCCGGCGGCCGGGTCGAACGCGAGGGGCGCCGCCCTGGATACGTCTTTCAGCGCAGCGCGGCGCCCGACGCCCTGCCGCTCACGGTCCGCGACACGGTGGCGATGGGCCGCTGGGCGCTACGCGGGCCGTGGCGGCGGCTGACGGCGGCCGACCGGGCGGTGGTCGACGCCTGCATGTCCCGCCTGGGCATCCTCGACCTGGCCGGGCGGCAACTCGGCGCGCTGTCGGGCGGGCAGCGCCAACGTGCGCTCGTCGCCCAGGGGCTCGCCCAGGAGCCGGGGCTGCTCCTGCTCGACGAGCCCGCGACAGGGCTCGACGTGGAGGCCGCCCGGCTCATCGGCGCCGTCATCGACGAGGAGAGCGCGGCCGGCGTCACGGTGGTTCACGTCACCCACGACCTGGCCGCAGCCATGGCGGCCCGCCACTGTCTCCTGCTCGACGGTGGCCGGCTGGTCGCGCAGGGCCCGCCCGGTGAGGTCCTTACGCCGCAGGCGCTGCGCGGGGTGTTCGGCGGCCGTCCACAGCCTGTGGGCCCGCGGGACCGCTGACGGAGGCTCCTCGCGGGACGGTCAGACCTCCTCGGCCAGACCGAGATACATCACGCCCGGGTTTGCGGGGTTGAAGGCGATCGCGGTGACCCGGTCGTAGGCGTTGTGCCGGGTGCTGACGCGGTCGCGCCACGAGTCGTACCGGTAGATGTCGGTGCCGAGCGAGGACCACCCGGTTCCCCACACGAAATAGAGCACGCCCGGGTCCCTCGGGTGGGCGGCGAGCAGCGGCCCGTTGGGGATCGTGATGCCGTCGCCCTGGTCCACGACGGGGATGAAGCGGCGGCCGCCGTCCCACGAGCGGTAGATGTGCCGGCCGCCGGACGGCGCTCCCGCCTCCAACTCGGCGAGGTCGAGCCCCATCACGTACACGACGTTCGGCGAGGCGGGCGAGATCGCGGCGCTGAACACGTTGACCTTCGTACCGGTCGCGCTCAGCCCCTTCGACGTCGTCCAGGTGCGCCCGCCGTTGAAGGTGACGCGGGCGGAGCCCGACGCGCCCAGCACCACGTGGTTGAGGTTGCGCGGGTCGAACACCGCCGTGTAGACGCTGCGCAGGTCGTCCGTCTCCCAGGCGGGCACGCCGACGGACCGCCACGTGCGCCCGCCGTCGCGCGATTCGTGCAACTGCCCGCCGGCGTCGGCCACCCGCAGGCGGTCGCCGTGGCGGCGGTCGGCGCCGAGCCCGGCCAGCCCGGCGGCCGGCGAGGTGAGCGGCGTGACCCCGTCGGGCGTGGCCAGCGAGAGGTGGCCCGCGCGGTCCCACGCGTACGCCCGGTCGCCGCGGGCCGCGCTCAGCTCGACGTTCGAGCCGGGCACCTCTCCCACCGGCTCCCACGTGCAGCCGGCGTCCGACGATCGCGACAGCCGGTTGCCGGCCAGGGAGAGCAGGGTGTCAGGGCGGTCGAGGGTGACCAGGCCGCGGGTGTAGACGACCGGTTCCAGCTTGTTGCTGGTCGGGGTGAGGGTCCTGCCCTCGTCCCGCGTGTACGTCACCGTCCCGTCGCCGGTGACCGTCTCGCAGGAGGGCTGGTGCCAGCGGCCGGAACCGTCGGCCGACGCGGGCGCCGCTGACGACATGACCGCGAGCGCGGCCGTCAACCCGATGGCGAGAGCCTTCTTCAAAGCTGCCTCCCTGGCAGGCATGGGTGCGGAACGGCAAAAGGTGCATGTCCGTCCTACCGGGCGCGGATCGCCGAGGCCAGCTCAATGATTGACAGCTTTGCGACATTTCATGAATATGACATGCTTAAGGATCGTGGACCCGCATGACAACGCGCTGTCGGCCGTCGGTGTCGACGCCGCGGACGAGCAAATATACCGCGACCTGCTGCGCCGGCCCCGCGCGACCCTGCACGAGCTGGCCGCGCACACCGGGCGCACCACAGTGGCGCTGCGCCGCGCGTTCGCCCGGCTCGAGGCGCTGGGTCTGGTCAGCCGCATGGCGGGACGCCCGGTGCGGTTCCTCGCGACCCGGCCGGACGTGGCGGTGTCCGCCCTCATCTCGCGCAGGGAGGAAGGGCTGGCGCAGGCACGGCTGGCGGCCCTGGCCATGCTCGCCGAGACCCCGCGTACGGAGAACAACTCACCCGAGGAGCTCGTCGAGGTCGTCCAGGGCCGGGCGGCCGTGGTCCAGCGGTTCACGCAGCTGCAGCAGACGGCGACCGAGGAGGTCCTGGTGCTGGACCGGCCGCCGTACGCGCAGGACCCCGGCGAGCAGAACGTCGCCGAGTTGGAGCGCCTCGCGCACGGCGTGGTGGTCCGCGGCATCTACGACGCCTCCGCCCTGGAGATCCCCGGCAAGCTGCGCCTCGCCCAGGAGTCGGTGGCCGCCGGCGAGCAGGCCAGGGTCAGCCCCGAGGTGCCGATGAAGCTGGCCGTCGCCGATCGCCGGACCGCGATCCTGCCGCTGAGCACCGACGAGTCCTCCCACGCCGACAGCGCGGTCATCGTGCACTCCTCGACACTGCTCGACGCGCTGGTCGCCCTGTTCGAGGTGCTGTGGAGGTCGGCGCTGCCCCTGCCGGCCCGTCCGCACGACGCCGGGGAAACGGCGGACCTTCCTGACCCCGAACTGTTCACGCTGCTGGCCGCGGGGCTCAAGGACGAGGCCGTGGCCCGCCAGCTCGGGGTGAGCCTGCGTACGGTGCACCGGCGGGTCAGCGAGATGATGGAGCGGCTCGGCGCGCGCACCCGGTTCCAGGCGGGGCTGCTCGCCGCCCGGCGCGGCTGGTGGGGCGAGGACACGTAGGGGCGCGGCCGCTCCGGATCGCGGCGCTCAGACCGTGCTCAGACCGTGCTCAGACCATGACGGTGAGCGCCGCCTTGACCGCCTCTTCGTGCCGGCCCGTGGCGCCGATGCCGGCGAAGATGCCGGCGAAGATGTCGGCGGCCTGCCGGAAGCAGCCCATGCTCTCCTCGCCCCCGATGTGCCCGAGCGAGAGCAGGACGCGGGTAACGCGGCTGCCGGCCCCCGTCGCTCCCGAGCGGTTGCAACAACTGCGCGTCCACCAGCTGTTCGAGCAACTGCTCCGACCCCTGGACCGACGTGTCCAGCAGCGCCGCCGCCAGCCAGGGCGCGAACCCGGACGGGGCGTCCTCGACCGACTCCTCCTCGGTGAGGACGTCCAACGGCACCTGCAGCGCGCCGTGACTCACGGTCAGCCCCTCCAACCGGCGCCGCGAGGTGACCACCACGCAGCAGCCGGCCGTACCGGGCAGCAGCGGGCGTACCTGCGCGGCCGACGCCGCGTTGTCCAGCACGACCAGCACCCGCAGGACGGGGTCTCGGCGACGGGCGGGCCGGCCAGGATCGCCTGCTGGAGGTCGCGCAGCGCCTGTCCGGGCTCCAGGCCGAGCTCGTCCAGCAGGTGCCTGCGCCCCTGCCGGTACGTCTCCAGCGCGTCGGCCTGCCTCCCCGAGCGCCACAGCGCCAGCATCAGCCGTTCGCGCAGCCCTTCGCGCAGCGGGTGCTCCTCCACCAGCACGGACAGCCGGGCCACGGCCTCGCGGGTACGGCCGCAGGCCAGCTCCGCGTCGGCCCACTCCTCGGCGATGTCGAGCCGGGCGTTCTCCAGGCCGCGCGCGGCGGCGGCGATCTCGGTGGTGTCGACCTCGGACAACACCGGCCCCCGCCACAGGTCGAGCGCCCGCGCCAGCGCGGCCGACGCCTCCTCGGGCCGTTCCGCGCGCCGGGCGGCGGTGGCCTGCTGCCGTGCCTCGTGCGCGTCCAGCCACACGCCGTCGGTGAGCAGGCGGTAGCCGACCCGCTCGGTGACGATCAGCTCCGTGTCGCGGCCGGCGGCCTTGACGGCCTTGCGCAGCGCGTGGATGTGGATCGCGATCTGGTTGCGTGCCGATCCCGGCAGTTGTTCTCCCCAGACCGCCGACACCAGCCGGTCGAGCGGCACGATGCGCCCGGCGTCGAGGAGCAGGGCGGCGAGCAGTGAGCGAGGCCGCGGGCCGCCCAGCCTGACCGGACGCCCCAGGCAGCTCGCCTCCAGCGGCCCGAGGATCCGGAACTCCATCGGTGTTGTCATGTCATCCCCGTCTTACCGTTCGATTGCCTGCTCCCCCTAGCGATCGGGCCCCTTGTCTGAATCGCTCCGACAGTGCGTGTAAAGCCCGTGCCCTTAGCGTTGCACCTCGGCCCCGTCCGCCGTACCCGTTACGTAACAGGGAGGCAGCGAAGCGCAGTACCGGCGGTGAGGTTTAGCGGGCCCCGCGATCAGGCAGGAGAAGGGCCCGTACGAACCCCTAGAGCAGGAGCTGACCGTGCACCATTTCACGATCGCGACCGTCGCCGAGGAGAGTGCCGACTTCCGCCGCGTGTTGTGGACGGGGGAGAAGAGCCAGCTGGTGATCATGACGATCCCGCCGGGCGGTGAGATCGGTGACGAGGTCCACGAGGGCATCGACCAGATCCTGACGTTCGTCTCAGGCGTGGGCGAGGCTCGGGTGGGCGGCGAGACGAGCGAGGTACGGCAGGGCGACCTGGTGGCCGTCCCCGCCGGGACCCGGCACAACTTCGTCAACACCGGCGTGAACCCGCTGGTCCTCTACACGGTGTACGGCCCGCCGGAGCACGCTGACGGGGCCGTGCACAGGACCAAGGAGGAGGCCGACCGGGCCGAGCACTCCGCCTGACCCGCGCCCCTGACCGGGCGAGGTGGTGGGGCGGTCACCCCGCGCTCCGCCGGAGTTCACGCAGTTCACGCAGCTCGGCCCAGGCGTCCGCGGCCTTGGCGTCGCCGAGTTCGGTGAACATGTCGAACGCCTGCCGCCAGGCGACCTCGGCCGCCGCCGCGTCGTCGCCGGCGCGGTAGGCGAAGCCGAGGTTGAGCTGGGCCGCCGCCTCCCCTCGCGCGCTCCTGATCGAGCGGGCGATCGAGATGGCGTCCAGGTGGTGCCTGATGGCGCCGGCGTGGTCGCCGGAGGCGGCGTGGGCGCGGCCCAGGTTGGTCAGGTTGGTGGCCTGGACGAAGAGCGCTCCACTGTCGCGGTTGATGTCGAGCGCCTGGCGCCAGCACTCGATCGCGGCGGCGTAGTCGCCCAGGCCGAAATGGGCCTCGCCGAGCGTGTCGAGGACGTGGGCCCGCCCGCGCTCGTATCCGGCCTCCGCGCCCAGGGCGAGGGCCTCCTCGCACCGCTTCTTGGCGGTGCGGTAGTCCTGCCCGTCGATGGACACCATGGCCAGGTTGCCCATCACCTTCGCCTCGCCGCGCCGGTCGCCGCACTCGCGGAACGCGCGTGTCGCCTGGCGGTAGCAGCGGCTTCCCTCCTCGTACAGCAGGAGCTCGACGCAGGTGTTGCCCATGGCGCTGAGCAGGTGGCCCGCCAGCCGGGGATCGCCGATCAGCGGTACGGCCCTCATGGCGGCTCTGTGGCTGTCGAGCAGCTCGTGGTAACGCTTGTAGTGGGCCAGGAAACTCTCCATCAGGTAGGCGATCTGGCAGGCTTCGAGCGGGGCGTTGTTGGCGCACGCCCACGCGGGCAGCGCGGTGAGCGTCTGATGTTCCAGCTCGCACCAGCGCAGGGCGGTCGGCACGTCGGGGAAGCCGACGGGTTCCAGGGGGGCCTCCAGCTCGGCCGGTCGCACCATCGGGGCGCGCATGCGGTCGGGCGCGAAGGCGGTGTCGGCGGCGTACAGGCAGTGGATGAACCACGTGAGCAGCCGCGCGACCGCCGCCTGGCGGGCCGGGGGCGGGTCGAGGCGGCGGCTTTCGCTCTCGGCGTAGGCGCGCACCAGGTCGTGCACGTGGTAGCGGTCGCGGCCCTGCTGCTCGACGAGGTGGGTCGACACCAGCCGGTCGAGGTGGCGGCGCGTCAGCCGCGCGGGCAGCCCCGACAGGGCGCTCGCCGCCGCCAGGCCGAAGTCGACGCCGGGGTAGAGCCCGGCCACCGCGCGCAGCACCCAGTGGGTGTCCTGGTCGAGGTGCCGGCAGGACCAGGACAGCACCGTACGCAGGTCGGAGTAGGCGTCGTCGCCGCCGTGGAAGGATTCGAGTCGTTCGTGGTCGACGGCGATCTCGTCGGCGATCTCCGACAGCGGGATCTCCGGCTGCCTGGCGATGCGCTCGGCGATGATGCGCAGCGCGAGCGGCGAGTGGTCGCACAATCTGGCCAGCTCCCGCACGACGGAGTCCTCTCCGGTGATCGTGGCCCGGCCCGAGACGCCGCCGAGCAGCGCCACCGACTCCCTCAGGTCGAGCGGGGGCAGGCAGACGCGGACGGTGGCGTCCCTGGCGGCCAGGCTGCGCAGCTGGTCGCGGCTGGTGACCACGACGACGCAGCCGGCGGCGGGCAGCAGCGGGCGCACCTGTTCGCTGCTCAGAGCGTTGTCCAGCAGGACGAGCAGCCGGCGGCCGGCCGTACGGGTGCGGAACAGCGCCGAGGCGGCGGCCGGCTCTCCCGGGATCTCCTCGGCGGGCACGCCCAGCGCGCGCAGCAGCAGGTTGAGCGCGCTGAGCGGTTCCAGCGGGTCGAGTGTCCCGAAGCCTCTGAGGTTGAGGTAGAGCTGCCCGTCGGGGAACATGTCCGCGACCGTCGTGCACCAGTGGACGGCCAGCGTGGTCTTGCCGATGCCCGCGCTGCCGACGATGAGCAGCACTTTGGGGTCGGACTCCGCCGGTGATCCGTCGCCGGCGAGGACGTCGTCCAGGGTGTCCAGTTCCCTGCGCCGGCCGACGAAGTGCGCGGCTTTGGGCGGCAGTTGCCGCGGCACGGTCACCGCGGGAGGCGGCGCGTCCCCGGTGGAGGCGGCGCGCCGGCTCCGGCGGGCCGCCTCGCACAACCGGGCCTGCTCGCCCTCGTCGAGGCCCAGCGCCTCGGCGAGCAGGTGCACGGACGTGCTGCGCGGGCGCTGCGGCGCGTCCAGCTCCAGGCGGCGGATGGTACGCACGTTCAGGCCCGTGCGCTCGGCCAGTTGCTCCTGGGTCAGCAGCGCGCGCTCGCGCCAGGCGCGCAGCAGCGTCCCGAAGGTCATGGAGGCGTCGCGCAGTCCCGTCGGCATCACCCCGTCTCCGGCCGGTCACGACCAAGGCGCGACATCGAGTCTCGCAGCTTCATGGCAAGTGTCCTTCTGCGATGCGTACAGGCACGTGAGGTACGACAGGTCGTGACGCTACCCAGCCCGGCTTGACGAGATGTTGACCCGCGGGGGAGGCCGGCGCCCGGGGTTCGCGCCGCACCGTCGCCGCAGCTCAGGGCGGTTGCGCGAGCTCCGGTGAACTAGCAGGCGGGCGGTTCGCGGTCACCCGGTTCTGCCGCTCCGGTGCCGCTCCGGGCGGCGCAGCAGCGACTTGAGACCCTCCGCCTCCGGCCTGCCCATCCCGCGGTACAAGCCGAACGCACCCCTCCAGTACGGCAGCGCCTCGTCGGCCCCGTCCCTGTCGCGGACGAGCGAGCCGATGAGCGACAGCATGTGCGCCTCGCCCAGGGCGTGCCCGGTCAGCCGGTACACCGCCAGCGCCTTGCCCGCGTCGTCGAGAGCCTGCCGCGCGTCGCCGAGCGCGTGCCCGGCGACTGCCATCGCGGCCCACGACCGCCCCTCCAGCAGCCGGAACCCGTCCGCCGACGCGGCGGCGAGCGCGGGGCGGGCCGCTTTCAGCGCGTCGGCGGGCCGCCCCGCGTCCTGGTAAGCCGCCGCGAGGCCGAGCCACGCGCTCACCCGGGGAGCCCGGAAGGCGCTGTCGGCGGTCAGCTCCAGCGCATGCCCGCACAGGTCGAGCGCCTGCCGGTGGTCTCCCGTCGCCAGCCGCACACCGGCCAGGGTGTTGCACGTGTCGGCCTCCAGGGGGCGGTGCCCGATGGCGCAGGCCAGGCCGTAGGCGGCCACGGCGGCGTCCACGGCCGCGTCGAGGCGGCCCGCGTCGCGGTGCACGGCGGCCATGGTGCACAGGAAGTACGCCTGGTCGAACCGGTTCTGGCCGCGTTCGAGCAGGCCGAGCGCGGTGTCGAGGCGCTGCGAGGCCGGGTTCGACCGGCTCAGCTCGTGGTAGGTGATGCCGAGGTTGCCGAGCGCCTGGGCCTGCCCGAGCCGCGAGCCCAGCCTGCGGTACGCGGCCAGCGCACGCGACTGGTAGGTGGCCGCGGACCTGAGCCGGCCGAGGTGCCGCTGCACGACACCGAGGTGCAGCAGGGCCGCCGCCTGCCCGGCGGGCCTGCCGGTCCGCTGGAACAACGCCAGCGCGTCGGTGAGCAGGTCGGCGCTGTCCTGCGGGGCGCCCAGCCACCAGCGCGCCAGGCCCAGCTCGTAGAGGATCTCCGCGGTCCCGTCGGACCATCCCGCCCGGCGGGCCAGTTCGAGGGCCGTCGTGTAGTGCCGGACGGCCTGCGCGTACTGCTCGCCGGCCTGGTGCGCGGTGCCGAGGCCGAGATGGCAGGCCGCCTGGGCGCGCAGGTCGCCCGCGCCCGCGGCCGCCGCCAGCCCGTTGCGTACGGTCGTGCCCCAGCCGGGTGCCGGCCACCGGATCCAGAAATATCCCCGCAGGGTGTCGGCGAGCAGCCACGCCGCCGACCGTGGCCCGTGCGCGGCGGCGTACCGGACGGCGGCCACCAGGTTGTCCTGTTCCCGTTCCATCCAGGCCACCGCCTCGGCCTCGTCGGCGAACGTCGCGGCCGTGGCCGGACGCGGGCCGGTCGGCAGGCGTACCTTGCCGGGGTAGAGCAGGCCCGCGGCGGCGTCGGCGGTGTGCACGTACCAGTCCATGAGCCTGGCGAGGGCCGCGCCGGCGTCCTCGTCGAGGGGCTGCTCGCGGGCGTACAGGCGCAGCAGGTCGTGCAGGCCGTACCAGCCTGATCCGCGCTTCTCCACCAGGTGCGCGCTGACGAGGAGATGGAGCAGGCTCTCGGCCTGGTCGGACGGGAGGTCCGCGAGCGCGGCGGCGGCGTCGGCGCGTACGCCGGTGCCGGGCACGTGGCCCAGCAGCCGGAACAACCGGCGCGCGGCGGCGGGCAGGTCGCGGTAGGAGTGGTCGAAGGCGATCCTGACGCACGCCTGCGGATCGCCTGCCACGGCCAGGCCGGTGAGCAGGCCGGCGGAGGAGAGCCCGTCGAGGTAGCCGCCGATCGACTGCTCGGGGTGCTCGGCCAGGGTGGCCGCGGCGATCCGCAGGGCGAGCGGCAGCCGCCCGCACGCCTGCACGAGCCGGGCGGCGGCCGCGCTCTCGACGTCGTCACCGTCGCGGTCGAGCGCGCGCGTCAGCAGCGCGAGGCCGTCCTCCTGGGTGAGCGGCTCCACGTCGAGCCGGCGCGCGCCGTGCGTGACGATCAGGCCGGTCAGGTGGTCACGGCTGGTCACCAGCACCAGGCTGCCGGTATGTCCGGGCAGCAGCGGGCGCACCTGCTCGGCGTCGCGGGCGTTGTCGAGCAACACCAGCAGGCGCCGGTCGTTCAGCAGCGTACGGTAGAGCGCGGCGGCCTCGTCCACCTCGATCGGCACCTGTTCGGGGGGCACCCCGAGCGCGCCGAGCACGCCCGCGAGCGCCTGGCCGGGCTCCAGCGGCGACGCCTGGTCGTAGCCGCGCAGGTTCACGTGCAGGTGCCCGTCGGGGAAGCGGCCGGCGATCCGGTGGGCCCAGTGCAGGGCCAGAGCCGTCTTGCCCACCCCCGGCATGCCCGTGACGACCACGACGGGCTCGCCGGCTCGCAGCAGCCCGTCGAGACAGGCCAGCTCCTTGGCGCGGCCGGCGAACCTGGCGGCGTCGGGCGGGAGCTGCGCGGGCTGCCACCACGAGGGGGCGCCGTGTTCCCGGCGCGGAACGGTGCCGTGCAGGACCCGGGCCTGCGCCTCCCGCAGCAGGTAGCCCGGCTCGATGCCGAGCTCGTCCACCAGCCGGGCGCGGATCTCGTCGAAGACGGCCAGCGCGGCCGCCTGCTGCCCGCCGCCGGACAGTGCGAGCATCAACTGGGCGTGCAGGCCCTCGTGCAGGGGTTCGGCGGCCGTTCCCGCGCGCAGCGAGTCCGCCGCGCGTGCGTACGCGCCCGTGCTCATGGCCAGCTCGGCGTGGGAGATGACCGTCTGCAGCCACCTCCCCTTGGCGGCGACCGCGGCGGGATGGTGGTGCAGCGCGGTCGGCAGGTCGGCCAGCGGCCGCCCGCCCCAGCACGACAGGGCCTCGTCGAGCAGGTCGAGCGCGTCGGCGCCGTCGGCCTGGCCCGCCTGTCGTACCAGGTCGTCGAAGCGGGCCAGGTCGAGCCGGACGTTGTCGGCCGACAGCCGGTAGCCGTCGCGCACGCCGATGAGGACCTTCGCCGCCGACGGCCGGGGCAGGCCCGGCTCCATGAGCCTGCGCAGGCGGGCGACGTGCGTGTGGATGAGCCGCCGGCCGGACGCCGGCGGGTCGGGCCCCCACAACACCTCGGCGATCTCGTCGTAGCCCACCGTCGTGCCCGGCTGCAACGCCAGAAGCCCCAGCAGGGAACGTTGTTTCGCCGACCCCGGCGCCAGCCACCTGCCGCCGACCCGGATCCTGAACCGGCTCAGCACCTCCAGCTCCACGGGCTCTCCGGCCCTCGGCGGCTCCAGCCCCACCGCGTCGGCCAGCCGCCGGGCGGACGCCGGTTGCGGGCTGGCCCGGCCGAGCTCGATGTCGCGGATCGCGCGGACGCTGACGCCGGCCAGCCGGGCGAGCCCGGCCTGCGTCAGGCCGGCTCGTGTCCTGGCGTCGCGCAGTACCGCCCCGAACGTCGCGATGGTCGCCGCTTCCAGGAGAGGGTCTCCTTCAGCCTCGGTTTTCCTCCAGCTTCATGCATGGAACGGGGACAAGGCCAGGCTCACGACCGGACGTACACCGGACATTTCCGGTAACGACCGGGGAGCTAACGGGGAGCGTCGAGAGCGAACGGGATGTTCCGCCACGGGCTGCCGGAATCCTGGGTGAGGATGCGGTGCGGGGTGAGCGCGGACTCGTACATGTGGCCGAACGCCTCCTCGTCGAAGCGCAGCACCCGTCCCAGGATGTAACCGGCGGAGAACGACTCCCACGTCCCGTACACCTGCCGGGTCAGCTCGCCGGCCTTGATCACCACCTGCTCCACCTCGTACGGCTCCGCGAACCTGGCGCTGAGCCCCCAGCGGGCGAAGTTGACCGCGCGGCCGAAGTCGTAGCCGAGGGCCGAGGTCACGTACCCGTCGGGCGGCAGGATGCCGTCGGCGCGGAAGCGGTCCTCGTAGCGCGCGATCCGGCCGATCAGCTGCATCATGGCGTCGATGCCGGGAGGGCCCATGCCCTTCTGGGCCAGCACGCTCGCCGCCGCCTGCTGCCACATCGACGGGTCGCGCTGCGAGCCGGGGTACTGGCGGGCCAGGTCGTCTCTCACCTGGAGCAGGAACTCCGGCTCGATCGGGCTGTTGCGGCCCTCCAGCAGGGCGGTGACCTGCGTCTGCCAGCCGGCCCTGTCGGTGACGCCCCAGGACTCGCGCAGAGTCTCAACGTCGCCCTCGTAGTGGCTGTAGACGTCGCCGACCTCGTTCCAGATCACCCCGTTGTGCACGGAGAGGTGCCCGCCGCAGGCCAGCCCGTGGGCGAGCGGCCCGTGCAGGGGACCGGTGTACCTGGTGAGCAGCTGGTCGGCGTCGTGCCCGCGCTTGGGGACACTCTTCCTGAGCGACTTCCAGTGCCGGCGCTTGCGCTTGGCGTCGGGGAAGTACGTCCCTGACGGGCTTCCCGGGTTGACCAGCATCCCCTGCAGCTCGCCGCCCCACCATTCCTCGGGCGGGAAGGGCAGCGTGACCTCGCAGGCGACGGCGTCGTGCCGCCTTGGGGGCAGCTCGCCCCGGGTGTAGACGACCAGGCACTCCTTGCCCTCGGGGCCCTGCTCGGGCAGCCAGTTGATCACCAGCTTGCGGTTGTCGACCCGGTCCTTGGGCTTGTAGGAGAACGTGTCGACGCCGAGCAGGACGCTGACGTAGGCGTCCCAGTCGCCGCGCGACTTGGCCTCGAACAAGGCCCGTTCGACGTCGGTCGGCGCCACCCAGGTCGCCCCCTGGCCCGCCGGGTTATTGATCGGCATTCCCATGTGGGCAAACATTAGTGAATGAACACCACCCAAACGGTGGAAATCACAGGTAGTTGCCCGCGTACGACAGGGTGAAGCTCTCGTTGACCAGCGGAAAGTCCGGCACGATCGCCCTCTTGAGCGCGAGCGGCAGCGCCGGACAGTTGAAGAGCGACGGATCGACGTCCATGGCGCCGAGCATGTCGCGAACCGACCGGGGCCCCTCCTGAAGCAGCCCCGGCACCCGGATGCGTACGGGGCGCCCGAGCGTACGTTGTGTGAGCCCGCATGGTGCACATGCGGGCTGAAGGTCGTGCGGGAGGGGCCTGGAACGCCGGGGGTCAGGGCTTGCGGCCGACACCGCCGTAGAGCCACTTCGTGGGCTGCGGGGCCGGGTCGGAGGGGTCGGGATGCCAGTCGTCGATGGTCACCAGGCCCGGCTCGACCAGGTCGAAGCCGTCGAAGAAGCGGGCGATCTCCTCGCGCCCGCGGAAGAAGATCGGCGTCGGCGTCGTGGCGTAGACGGCCTCGATCTGCGCGACCGCCTCCGGCGGGTGGTTCTCGGTGGTGACGTGGGTGGCCGTGAGGTGGCTGCCCGACGGCAGGGCGTCAAGCAACTGGCGCATGATCGGGCCGCGTTCGTCCAGCGTGAGGAAGTGCACCATGGCGATCATGAGGACGCCGACCGGCTCGCTGAAGTCGATCAGCTTGACCGTTTCGGGATGCCCGAGCACGTCGGCGGGCCGCCGCATGTCCGCCGCGGCCACGCTGGTGTTGTCGTCGGTCGCCAGGAGCGCCCGGCCGTGCTGCAGCACCACCGGGTCGTTGTCGACGTAGACCACGCGCGCGTCGGGGGTGATCTCCTGGGCGATCTGGTGAGTGTTGCCCACGGTCGGCAGGCCCGAGCCGATGTCGATGAACTGCCGGACGCCCTGGCGGGCCATGTGGCGCACGGCGCGGCGCAGGAACGCGCGGTTCTCCTGGGCAAGCTGGCGGATCTCCGGCATGGCCTTCTCGACCCGGCGCACGGCCTCCCGGTCGACCTCGAAGTTGTCCTTCCCTCCGAGGTAGTAGTCGTACATGCGGGCGACGCTCGGCCTGGTGACGTCGATGCCCGACGCGCCGTTAGGCTTCCGCTCCACCATTTCCCCGACCTCCACGGTAGATCATTTGTTACTCAAGTTAGCGCAGTCGGGTAGTGCGGGGAGTAAAGAAGGCCGCAATCGACACCGTAACCGCCAAACACCCCGGACAGTGCGATCGTTCACCGGCGGACACCGGCGCCGCACGCAGGCGCCGCGACCACGATGTCCCGGCATCCCGGCTGGGCGCATCCGCGACCTCATGCGCAGCGCCGCCCGCGGGCGATAGTTTCGCTCGTGTGTCACGCCCGAACGGATTCTGGCTGGGCAACCTGAAGCCCCCGGTCGCGGCTCCACTCCCTGAGGGGTGGCAGCCGTGGCCTTTGTGCCAGTTCATCCTGAAACTACACAGCAGATGCGATCTAAGCTGCGATTACTGTTATGTCTATGAAATGGCCGACCAGAGCTGGAAATCCCAGCCGCGACGGGCGTCCAGGAGCGTCATCGCGCACACGGCCTCCCGGATCGCCGAGCACGCCCACGCGCACCGGATGCCCTCCGTCCACCTGATCCTGCACGGCGGGGAGCCACTCCTCGCCGGCCCCGGCCACATCGCCCACACCGTCCAGGCCGTCAGGCAGGCGCTGGGCCCCGATGTCCGCCTCGATGTCAGCCTGCAGACCAACGCCATGCGCCTGGACGAGGAGTTCCTGCGGCTGTTCGACGAGCTCGGCGTCCGCGTGGGCGTCAGCCTCGACGGCGACGCCGCGGGCCACGACCGGCACCGGCGGCGCGCCGACGGCCGCGGCAGCCACGCCACGGTCACCGCCGCGCTCGGCCTGCTCGCCGGCCGCTACCGTCACCTGTTCGGCGGCCTGCTCTGCACCGTCGACGCGCGCAACGACCCCATCGCGACCTACGAGGCGCTGCTGGAGTCCAGGCCCCCCAGGATCGACTTCCTGCTGCCGCACGGCAACTGGGCGGAGCCGCCGCCCGGACTGGGTGACGGCGGCACGCCGTACGCCGACTGGCTCGTCCCGATCTTCGACCGCTG
Organism: Nonomuraea longispora; assembly: GCF_004348345.1. Taxonomy (GTDB): domain Bacteria; phylum Actinomycetota; class Actinomycetes; order Streptosporangiales; family Streptosporangiaceae; genus Nonomuraea; species Nonomuraea longispora. Next base: position 13,417 of record NZ_SMJZ01000092.1, on the reverse strand, counting down.
GTACGCCGCGCCGCGACGCGAGACGGAGGTCCGGCTCTTCGACGACATCCTGCGGCTGCTCATGGGCGGCTCGTCGTCGAGCGAGGCCGTCGGCCTGAGCCCCGCGAGGATGGTGGTCATCGAGGCCGACGGCGCCATCCAGCAGACCGACACGCTGAAGTCGGCCTACCCGGGCGCGCCCGCCACCGGCTTCCACGTCGCCCGCGACACCTTCGACGCCGTCCTGCGGCATCCGGCCGTCATGGCCCGCCAGCTCGGCCGCGACTCCCTCGCGACCGCCTGCCAGGACTGCCCCATCGTGCCGGTCTGCGGCGGCGGCCTCTACGCGCACCGCTACGACCCCGGGAGCGGGTTCGTCAACCCGTCGGTCTACTGCCGGGACCTGTTCCGCCTCATCACTCACATCCGCGGCGTGCTGGAGCGCGACGTCGCCGCACTTCTGGAAGGCCGCCGATGAGTCTCAAGCACCACGTCATCCCGGAGGAGCACTTCCTGGCGCTGGCAGCGGGCGCGGGCGGCGCCGAGGCGGCTCATCTGCTGGCGCGCGCCCAGTACAGCAAACATGTGCTGCTCGTGCACGGAGTGGCCACCGCCGCGCGCACCGCGGGACACCCCGAGGCCGACCCGGCCGCGCGGGCGTACGCGCTGCTCAGGCGGGCGCAGCAGCGCCACAAGGAGGCGGCGGACGCCGTCCTCCGCCACCCTGCCGTGGGCGCATGGGCCTGGCGCACCTACCACGCTGTCTCCAGGTCGGTGGACGGCCACTCCCCTGCCCGGCTCGCGGCGGTCGCGGCCGCCGCTGCCGTACGGGCGGGCATGGACTTCTCGATCGAGGTGCCCGTCGAGGACGGCGGCGCCATGCTGCCCTCGCTCGGTCGCGCCCTGTGCGGCGGCCCGACCGCGCTGGTCCGGCGGGCGGGCGGCCCTGTGGAGGTGATCTCGGCCGGCGAGACGGTCAGGATCCCCGGCGACCCGCACGACGACGGGCCCGGCTGGGAGGCGCTGCGCACCCTGTCGACGATGTCCGGCGGGCGGCCCGTCACCCTCTGCGTGGACGACCTCGACCCCTACCGGATGCCGGGAGCACGCCTGGCCGCGCAGCGGTTGTCCGGTGAGGAGCTCGACGTCTGGCGTGCCGCCCTGCGCGGCGCCTGGGAACTGCTGGTCGACCACCACTGGACCGTCGCCGCCGAGGTGAGCGCCGTCACGCGCGTGCTGACGCCCCTGACCGACGTCCCCGGCGACCAGATCAGCGGCAGCTCCCGCGAGGCGTTCGGCTGCGTCGCGCTGTCCACGCCGCCCGACGCGACGACGCTCGCGCTCACGTTCGCCCACGAGGTCCAGCACGGGAAGTTGTCGGCGCTGCTCGACGTCGTCCCGTTGCTGCGCCCGTCGGGCGACAACCGCTACTACGCGCCGTGGCGTGACGATCCGCGCCCGCTGGGCGGGCTCTTCCAGGGGGCCTACGCCTATGTCGGCGTCAGCGGCTTCTGGCGCAGGCAGCGGCTGCTTGAGCGCGGCGAGGCGGCGCTGGCCGCGAACGCCGAGTTCTACCGCTGGCGCGAGGCCGCGGAGGGCGCCACCCGTGAGATCGCCGCGAGCGGTTACCTCACCCCGCGCGGGGAGCGCTTCGTCGCCGGGATGGCCGCGACCCTGGCGGCGTGGCGCGACGAGGAGGTCTCCGCCCCGGCCATCGAGAAGGCCCGCAGGGACGCGGCCGCCCACCGGGAGGAGTGGCGGCGCCGCAACGGTCTCACGCCGCCGACTCCAGACGGTGTGACAGTTCCTGGATGAACGCGCGGGCGTCACCCCACCAGACGGAGGCGCGCATGTTGAGCCGGGCGATCCTGGCGAGGTGATATTCCCTGGCGGCCTCGTCCATCCCGCCGGGATCGGGGTCGTGCAGGACGACGATGTTCCTCCTGGAAGGCGAGACGCCCGCCAGGAGGGACATCAGCATCCCGTACGACGCCGACCGCGGGTTGTGGCCCAGCATCAGGAACGGGTACGTGACCAGCGCCCCGAGGATGTCGGCCGACCACTTCCCGTACTCCACGCGCAGGCACCTGACACGGTCGTGCTCCGACAACACCAGCGAGCCCGGCACGTCGTACGCCCCCGCCAGATGGCACACCAGCGGTCGTTCGGGCGTGGGGGCGACCACCGGCTCGGCGACGGAGAGCTCCGGCCGCCACGGCGGCACCTTCACCACGGGTTCCCTGCCCGCCCGGAGCAGCGCCTTCGTGAGCCGGCCGTGGTAGGCGGTGGTCAGGTAGGAGGTGGCCGGGATCTCCGCCAGGAACGCGTAGGGGTCCTCCTCGTCGTCGGGCTGCTCCCATTCGTCGCGCAGGGCGGCCAGCAGTTCCTCGGCCATGGCCGCCCGGTCCGGCAGCGTCACCGCGTAGTCGAGCACGGACTCGAAGTCCCAGGCGTCCGGGAACGGATAGCCGAGCCGGCCGGCCCACTCCCAGCTCAGTGCCCGCACCCTGGCGGCCGTGCGCCGCGAGATGCCGGCCCCGACGACCGGGGTGCAGTCGCCCGTGGTCACCTGGTAGATCAGCCGGGTCCAGTCGTCGCCCTCCATGGTCCTGGCCATGAGCAGGCCGCGCCGCACGGGCGGGACGGGCGCGGGTTCGGGGGCGACCTCGCCCGCCGCCGGGGGTGAGGCCGCGAGCTCGGCGCCGGCGTACCGTTCCGCGCTCTCGACGTCGCCGATCACCTGGAAGTACCGGACGAGCTTGGCCACGAACGCCCGCACGTCGCGGTCGGCGCAGCCGGCCAGGGACGACGCCTCCGCATGGCCGGCCAGCTCGGCGTAGCGGGCAAGTCCCGCGCGGTTCTCCGGATCCCCGCAGTCGGACCCGGCCAGCAGCAGGTGCACGTCGTGCCGGACGCGCTCGCTCTCCGCGTCGGACAACCGCTTCCTGATCGTCGTCTGGAGCAGGCGGTGCACCTGGACGGTGCCCTGGCTCGCCAGCCGCATGAACCCGTACTGGGTGAGCATCCTGATCGCGGTGTCGGCCAGCACCGGGTCCTGGAACACGCCGACCGTGTCGCCCGCCAGCGGCAGGCTCCCCTGGAGCAGCAGGTGGCGCGAGATCGACTCCGGCCGCAGGAAGGCGCAGCGCTGGAGCAGGTGGAGCGCCTCCGGGTGGGTCTGCCCGAGCGTCTCGAAGCCGAGGGCCCACGCCGAGGCGAGCCCGCGCCCGTAGTCGACCGGCGGGAGCTCGTCGAGCACCCGTCCGGGCTGCTCGCGCAACCGCGCGATGTAGGCGTCAGGAGCCAGGCCGGAGCTCTTCATGTAGCTGCCCGCCTGCACGATGCCGAGCGGCAGGTCGCCGAGTTCCTCGGCCACCCGGGCCGCCTCCTCGGCGGAGATTCCGGGGACGCGCCAGGTGAGCAGTTCGACGCTGTCCTCGCGCTTGAACACCCCGACCTCGATGGGCACGGCCACTTCGTCCCAGGCGGGGTCGTGCGAGGTGATGAGCACGTGCCCCGGCCCGTCGTGCGGCAGGAACGCGCCGAGGGTGTCGGGATGCCCGGCGTTGTCGAAGACGAGCAGCCACGGCGCGCAGCCGGGATCCTCCCGCAGCAGCTTCAGCGTCTCTGCCACGATCTCCGCCTCGCCGACGCCGTGGACGAGCTGTTTGCCCAGCGTGGCCAGGTCGGTCCTGATCTGCGTCGGCGGTTCGGCCCTGATCCAGAAGACGATCGAATATCGCGACGCGTGCCGGTGGATGTACTCCGAGGCCAGCTGGGTCTTGCCGTGGCCGCTCGGCCCCAGCAGGCACACCGGCCAGGCGGTCTGGGCCGCCATCTTGGCCTCCAGCTCCGCCATCAGCTCATGGCGGCCGGAGAAGTGGCCCCTGGCCGGCGGCCTGCCGCCCATGATCCGCGGCCGGGAGTCCTCCGCGTCGTCCTGAGACGGCTCGGGCGTCTGGCTGACGGCCGCCGACAGGGCCTTGTGGCGCCTGAGCCAGGTGTCGAGGAACTCCGCCTCGTCGGGGGCGAGCTCCACCCCGTGCCGGCGGCCGTACGTGAGGCAGGCGCGGACGTACGCGTCGACCAGCGGCCACGCCGGCGGGCGGCGGCGCTCGCCCTCCAGAAGGCCGTGTACGGTGCTGGACGGCAGCTTCGCGGGGTTCAGCCGTTGCAGTTCGCGATAGGGCGGGGTGCCGACGTCGGCGCGCAACTCGCTCAGGGCGGCGATGAACGCCTGGAGTGGGTCGTCGCCGTCGGCGCTCATCGGCGGCTGCCTTTCCGCTGCGCGGACGCGAGGTCCCGAATCGTCCGGGGCGCGTCCGTGGTCATCCGCTTTTTCACGCTATTCGGCCGATCCGGTGTGCCAGGTCGTCCAGACCTTTCCGGCATCGACCCGGTCCGTTGCGGGACATCGCGCCGCTCGCCTGTCCTGGTCACAGGACGCCACACAAGGAGGCACGATGCGGTACGAGATCGTCCTGGTCATCTTCGCGGCCCCTTTTCTGCTGGGCGCACTGCGGTTCTGCATCCTGTTCATGGGGCTGCGGCTGACGCTCCGCAGAGCGCGCCGGGTGGATCGGCCGCGGCTCTATCACGACTTCGTCTCGGCGATGAGAACGGAGCCGGGTCAGATGGGCGGCGGATCGAAATCCCCGTCCATTCTCGAACGCTCGACCAGCGCGAGGCGGGCGTCGGGGTGATCGAGGCCCATCGTGGCGGCATATCCCTGCCTGGCCTCCTCCAGCAGTGACTCGGCCTCCTCCACATAGCCGGACCCCAGGATGTCGAGGGCGTGGTTGGTCATGCACGCGAGCAGCAGCGGATAACCGTCGGCGAAGAGCCTGCGCAGCCGTTCGAGCGTGTCGTGGCCGAGTCGCCTGGCGTCCTCGAACTCGCCCGCCGCAGAAAGGTCGCTGGCGAGGTTGAGCGCGCACGTGAGGGTGTAGTGGTGGTCGCGGCCGAGCCTGCGGTCGAGCCCCGCCAGCGCGGTCTCGTTGGTGGCCCTGGCCGCCCCGGCGTCGCCGCGCAGCCGCTGGAGGATGCCCAGGTTGGTGGCGCAGCCGTAGACGTAGGGGTGGTCGTGGCCGTAGAGGGACTCGTACCTCGTCACCGCCTGCAGCGCGATGTCGTAGGCGGCGTCGACGTCGCCCACCGTGCGCAGGGCGTTGGACAGGTTGCTGGCGGCGGCGACGGTGTCGGGGTGGTGGTCGCCCATGATGCGCTGCAGGCGGGCGTGCACGTCCTTGGCCAGTTCGAGCGAGGCGTCCAGGTCTCCCGCGCGGCGCTTGGCGATCGACAGGTCACGGGCGGTGCGCAGGGTCCACAGGTGCTCGGCGTCGAGCTCGTTCACGCCGTACGCGTAGGCCTCCTCGCCGAGGGCCACCGCCTCCAGGGCGTTGCCGTCGAGCCGGACCGCCCGTGCCAGGCCGTTCCAGGCGTTGAGCACGTCGGCCTCGCCGATCTTCTCCTTGCTCCGGCTCTGCTTCCTGTGCACGTGGTCGTACAGCGCCCTGGCCCCGGCGTAGTCGCTGTTGAGGCCGTAGTCGACGGCGAGGTTGTTCATGATCCGCAGGGTCGCCACGGCGTCCTCGCCGAACACGTGCGCGTGCTGGGCGCGCAGGCGTTCGTCGAGCTCCCGCGCCGACGACCAGTCGCCGACCGCCCGCAGGTCGGCCGCGAAACCGCTGCTGAGCACGAGGGCCTCGGGATTCTCCTGGCCGAGCGTCGCGGTCATCTTCGCCAGCGTGGCGCTGTCGAGGTCGTACGCCGCGCGGTATTCGCCGAGCTCGCGGATGATGGCGCCGAGATGGCGCTGGGCGATCAGCACGTCGGGGTGGTCGGGCCCCGACACGGCGGTCCACCTCTCGACGAACTGCTCGGCGAAGGTGCGGGCCGACTGGTAGTTGCCGGACCGGTAGAGGTAGTAGACCACGCCGCGCACCAGGGCCCGCACGCTCGCGTCGAGGCAGTCGGCGACCTGCGAGGGCAGGATGTGCGCGATGAGCTCGTTGTAGCGCGGCCAGTTGGCCCGGTCGTCGGGGTTGTCGGGCGCGGCCCCGGCCAGCAGGAGGTGCACCTCGTGCCGGTAGCGGTGCCGGTCGTCCTCGTCGAGTTCGTCGCGCAGCAGGGCCTGGACCAGCCGGTGCACCTGGATGGTGCGGGCCTGGGAGTCGATGGTCGCCAGGGCGAACCTGCCCAGCTCCCTGATCGCCCGGGTGAGCAGGATCGTGTCGCTGAAGATGCCGCCCAGCCTGGCGTCGGACGTCTGGTGCCCGGCCAGGCGGAACACGTCGCGCGGGATCGGCTCGGGACCGAAGAAGGCGCAGATGCGCAGCACGTCGACGGCCTCGGGCAGCTTGCTGCGCAGTTGCGCGACCGACAGCGCCCAGGCGGCGGTCATCGGCATCGGATATTCGGACGGTTTGCTCTCCGACAGCAGAGCGCTCGTCTGTTCCTTCAGCAGCCGCAGGTAGTCCTCGACCGAGATGCCGGTCTCGACGTGCAGGGCGCCCGCCTGCTCCAGCGCGAGCGGAAGGTCGCCGAGTTCCTCGGCGAGCAGGTCGGCGTCGGAGCCGGACAACGACGCGCGCCTGGACAGGAACTCCACGCTCTCGTCCCGCGTGAAGACGTCGACGGCGACGGTGTCGACGATGCCCTGCCAGCGATGGTTGCGGGAGGTGATGATGACCTGCCCGGGGCCCTGCGGGACGAGGTCGCTGATCTCTTCGGGCTGGTCGGCGTTGTCGAAGACGAGCAGCCAGCGATCGAACGGCTCGCCGCGCCGCAGCGCGTCGAGCACGGCCTCGGCCGCGTCTTCCGCGCCGCTCCTGGTGGCGGCCTGCAGCCCGAGGTAGGGGGCCAGGCCGGCGAGCGAGGACTTGACGAGGACCGGCTGGTCGGCGGGGATCCACCAGACGACGTCATAGTCCGATTTGTACCTATGTGCGTATTCCACCGCCAACTGGGTCTTTCCCACGCCGCCGAGGCCGTGCAGGGCGTGCGGCACCACGGCGGTCACCTCGGTGGACAGGCCCGCGTGCAGTCGTTCGAGCAGAACCGACCGGCCGGTGAAGTTGACGTTGCGGGAGGGAACCTTGCCCCAGACTTCTGGTGCTCGCCCCGGTCTGACCGGCTCCGACTGCGAACCTGTCACGTCATCGCCTCCGTTGCCCGATATCCGGCGACATTAGCTTAAAGCTTTTCCAGTCGCCGAAACATAACGCCAAGGGCATCTCATTGCACCGACCGGTCGGTACTTGCCGTAAAGTCAAGCGTGCTGCTCTGTGTACCGGGAAAGCGTCGTAGGGGTTCGAATGAGTGACGAATCGGCCGAAACTGGGCTGGTCGACGTGGGCGGCCTGACACTCGCCGACCTCGACGGCCTGAACGAGTCGGCCCTGAGCCACGCGCTGCGCGCGTTGCTGCAGGCGGGCGAAGACGCGATGGGCCCGATCGCCGGGTTCAGCCAGAGCATCGACGGGGTCGCAAGCGGTAGTTGACAATAGGGTCGCACCTCACTCCACGCCGCCACCGACGTGCCAGGAGAAGGCGATCCGATGAAGGACTCCGACTGGGCCCGGCTGATCGACCAGCTCCGCACCGGTGACTGCACGCCGTTCATCGGCTCGGGGGCCGGCGAGGGCACCCTCCTGACGAACGCCGAGCTGAGCCGCACGTGGGCGGCCCGCTACGACTATCCGTTCGCCGACGACGCAGACCTGGCCCGGGTGATGCAGTACGCCCGCAACCTGCTCGGCGACGCCGCCACGCTGAAGCAGCGGCTCGGCCGCGAGCTCGCCGCGATGGGCCCACCCGACTTCACGGCCCCGGGTGAAATTCACGCCGGCATCGCCCGGTTTCCCATTCCGGTGTTCCTGACCACCAATTACGACGACTTTCTTTCCCGGGCGCTGCGTGGCTCGGGAAAGGAGCCCAGCGCGGCGATATGCCCATGGCACGAGGGCGTGCCGTACGACCGGGATTTGTTCGAGCGCGGCGCGGGAATGCGCCCGGACCCCAGCCGGCCGGTCGTCTACCATCTCCACGGCAGCACGCGCGTCCCGTCGTCCATCGTGCTGACCGAGGACGACCACATCGAGTTCCTGGTGCACATGACGACCGCGCGGGCACAGAACAACCGGCACGTCATCCCCCCGATCATCCTCGACGCGCTGGCGAACAGGCCCCTGCTCCTTCTCGGCTACTCCCTTCACGAATGGACCTTCCGGGTGCTGTTCCACGGCCTCATCCGGCGCTACCCGGCCATCGGCCGCCGGCGCCACGTCAGCGTCCAGCTCGCGCCGCTGGGCGAGGACGTGAAGCCGGGAGCGGAGTTACGCGCCAAGTCCTATCTCGACCGATATTTCGACGGCTGGGAGGTCTCCGTCTTCTGGGGCACCCCCCGCCAGTTCTGCCAAGAACTGGAGCAGCGGATGGGGCCGCTCTCGTGACCGGCGGCCACGAGAGCGAGCCGTACGTCGGGCTGCGCTCCTACACGAGCGAGGACCACGAACGGTTCTTCGGCCGCGACCAGACGGCCTACGCGATCTCCGTGTTGTGGCAGTCGCACCGGCTGACGATGTTGCACGGCCCCTCGGGCGTCGGCAAGACGTCCGTGCTGGAGGCAGGGGTGCTGCACGAGCTGACGGCCCAGCGCGTGGACGTGCTGCCGATCGGCCGGCTGTCGCACGGATCCGCCTTCCCGATGGCAGCGCTCTCCGAACGTAACCCGTTCACCGTGGCGCTGCTGTCGTCGTGGTCGCCCGGCGAGTCGCTGACGCGGCTGTCGGGGCTCACCGTCCGTCAGTTCCTGCGGCGCCGCGGTCCCCGCACCGACAAGTACGGTGACCCCGTCCCCATCCTCGCGGCCATCGACCAGGCGGAGGAGCTGTTCTTCGACTTCCCGCACCGCCAGGCCTTCCGCGACCCGTTCATCGCCCAGCTGGCCGACGCCCTCGACGACAACCAGGACCTGCGCCTGCTCCTGTCGATCAAGGAGGACTACCTCGCCAGGCTCATGGCCCACAGGGAGCGGCTGAGCGGCGGGGGCAACGCCGCGGAGTTCGCCCTGGCGCCGCTGACCGAGGAGGAGGCGCTCGTCGCGGTCCGCCGGCCGCTCGTGGGAACGGGGCGCTCCTACGCGCCGCGGGCCGCCGAGGTGCTGGTCAGGGAGTTGCGCACGGTCAGATTGCAGGGCGTGAACGGCCCGACGTCGTACGAGGTCGACACCGTGGAGCCGGTCACGCTGCAGATCGTCTGCTCCTCGTTGTGGCGCTCGTGCCCTGAGGACCTGCGGGTCATCACCCCCGAGTACGTGGAGCGGCACGCCGACGTCGACCGTTCGCTGGGCGACTTCCTCGACCGGGCTCTCGCCGAGACCGCGCACGACCACGACATCTCCGTCGACGAGCTGACCACGTGGCTGCGGGAGACGTTCATCACGGAGCTCGGCACCCGCGGCACCGCGTACGAGGGCGAGACCCAGACCGCGGGCATGCCGAACACGGTGGTGAAGGCCCTGGTCGACCGGCACGTGCTCAGGGTGGAGGTGCGCTCGGGCTCGCGCTGGTGCGAGCTGCAGCACGACGGGCTGGTCCAGCCGGTCCAGCGGGCGCGCGGCGGCTCGACGGCCGGACCGGGGGAGGGCCAGGCGGCCGTCAGCGCCGCCGAGTACCTGCGCGTGGCGGAGCAGGTACTGGCGGACGGCGACCTCACCCTGGCGGAGACGCACGCCACGAAGGCCAAGGCGACGTGCGGGCAGGACGAGCCGCGCACGCGGGCGGAGATCGAGTCCTTCCTCGGCAACCTGGCCTACGAGCGAGGCGACTGGGCCGCCGCCGAGTCCTGTTACAAGCAGGCCGGCCAGGTGTACGAGCGGCTGGGTGACACGGCGGCGGTGGGCCGGCTGCTCGCGGCGGCGGGCCGGGTGATCCTCTACCAGGGCCGCGCGTACGAGGCCGTCGACGAGCTGCAGTCGGCGGTGGGGCGGGTGCCGAACGACCTGACGGTGCGCGTGGAGCTGGCGATGACCGTGTGGCACGCGGGCGACCCGAGGGCCGCGCTGCCCATCCTCCACGGCGTGCTCGCCGCCGACGGTGACACGCCCGTGGCGTTGCAGGCGAGGGGTGAGATCCTGGCCGACCTCGGCAGGCCCGTGCAGGCGCTGCGCGATCTCGACCGGGTGCGGCAGCCGGAGGAGCCGGCCACCATCGCGGCCAGGGCCCTGGCGCTGGCCGAGCTGGACCGGGTCGAGGAGGCCGCCGCCGAGTTGGAGGTGGCGCTGGTCGCGGGGCGTGACCAGGGGCTGGTGGCCTACCTGTGCGCGCGGGCGCTGAGGCGGATGGGGGACGGGGAACGTGCCGCGCGGGTGGCCCGGGACGCGGGCAGGCCGCCGCTCACGGCATACCAGCGGCAGGTGCTGGCGGACCTGTGGTAGGCGGTCGGGCAGGTCAGGGGCCCGCAGGTCAGGGGCCCGCAGATCAGGGGAGCGTGACGTAGTCGTCGAGGAAGTCGCGGGCCGAGGGGGTGTCCAGGCGGTAGTCGTAGTTGGTGCCCGTGCATGCGTCGTCGGCCCCGCTGATCGAGGTGGCGACGAGCAGGTGCGACTCGGAGCCGCCCAGGAAGTTGGGGCCGCCGGAGTCGCCGAAGCACGTGCTGCCGTCGCTCTCCGACTGCAGCGACAGGTCGAGCCACCGGCGTGAGAGGTCCTTGAAGGAGATGGTGGCCTGGTGGCGGGTGTCCGGGTAGTTGAAACGGGTTTCGCGTTTCTTCCTGGTGGGGTTCAGTGAGCCGTAGCCGACCGGGGTGAAGGACGCCTTCTGCAGGTCGCCCTCGGCTTCCAGCCGATCGAGCATTCCCTCGCTGGGGAGCCGGGCGGGCTTGATGCCCGGGATGGGTTCGTCGAACAGCACCACGGCCATGTCGTGCAGCGCGGACTCGTCCTCGAACCGGGGGTCCGGCACGTAACGCCCGGTGTAGTACGTGCTCCCCGGACGGTAGCGGTCGGCGAAGGTGACCCGGACGGTCTTCTGGCCGGGCTCCGCGCAGTGGGCGGCGGTGAGGAAGACGGTGGGCGAGATGAGCGTGCCGGTGCAGTAGGCCCATGAACCGTCGGGGTGTGCCTTCTTCGCGACGAGCGCGCCCACCTCGGGGTGTGCGTTTCCGTCGGCGACGCCGTTGGTGATGGCCGCTGCCGGCGCTGAGGGGCTCATGATCAATGCAGCAAAAATCATGACAAAGAGGACGAAACGCATTAAAAAAGTGTAAACGCCCCTGTCCGGTACATGAAGATGAGCGGAAAAGATCTACGCACGCCGTTTCCGGCCCGGATCCGGAGCGGATCCAGGCCGGGAAGGCCGTCAAAGCGCGTTGGTGTTCTGGGCGGCGCGGTAGACGGCCATCGCCTCGTTCCCGAAGAACGGGCCGAACATGAAGTCCGGCGCGAAGTTGTACTTGAAGCTGTTGACGGAATTCAGCCAGCCCTGCCCCGTGGACTCGTCGAACCCCTGGAACCACGGGCCGCCGCTGGCCCCGCCGGTCATGTTGCAGCGCAGCCCGAGGTCCCGCGTCTGCACGGTGTCGTCGAACGAACGTCCGCTGCAGTAGATCAGCTCCGAGCCGTCGAACGGCTCCGCGGCCGGGTAGCCGAAGGAGAACATCTGCCGGATCCTCGGCTGGTTGAACGCCACCCCCTGCCCGCCGACGACGTCGGTCAGCGTCCGGTTCTGCAGCGGCGCGACCACGGCGGCGCCGACGTCGAAGTTGATGTCCTCGCGGGCGTTCCACTGCTGGGTCGTCAGCAACCTGCTGGCCACCCAGGTGCCGAACGGCCGCTGCCCGTCGTCGAACGCCGGCACGAACGCCCAGTTGCGGTGGAACTGGCCGTTCAGCTTCACGCAGTGCCCCGCGGTCATCACCACGCTCTCGTTCGTGCTGGTCACCGCCGTGCCGGAGCAGGAGGAGTTCTGGCCGTCGGCGGTGGTGAAGAAGACCCGGCCCGTGGTGCGCACCACGGCGCCGCCGTCGGTCCACTGCAGGCCGGGGCTGTTGGGCACCGCGGCCTGCCGTCCGACGGCCGAGGTGGCGGTGACCGACCACGGGGCGCCGCGGGACGGGGTGGTGGAGGAACCACGCGTGGTCCACGAGCCGCGGGTGCGGGTGGTGGTGCCGCGCGCCGACCACGGGTTGCCCAGGGAAGGCTGTTCCGACCGGGCGGTGCGCCGGGGCGCGGGCGACGACAGCGGCTGCGCCGCCAGCATGCGCTTCCGGGTCCAGTACTGCGAGACGGTCCTGCGTTCCGACCACGAGTCCGTGGCCGACCATCTGACGGGCCCGTCGCGGTCAGGGCCGCTCCTGGCGCCGGCCTGCGCGGCCCCCGCGGGCGCCAGGACGCCGGCCACGAGCGCGGCGGCGGAGAGCAGGGCGACTCTGCGGTGCATTACGTACCTCCCGATAACCGGAATCTGCCGATTGGAGGTACGCATGGCGACATCAATGTCGCTCAAGGCATACGCAGATTGATATGACGGCAATACACCGAGGCACGGCTGGAAGACCCAGCGTCACCGCCGGGACGTGCTCATGGGGCTAGCGCCGGTGCTCGGCCAGCAACCGTCCGTTGTGCCGGATCTGGACCGCCTCGTACGGGCAGAGCTGCCGCGTCAGGTACGTCCTGGCGATCGCGTCTGCGTCGGCCCGGTTCACGCCCCAGCCGACCGTGCTCCAGCGCGTGCGGCCGTCGTCTCCCGTGGTGTCCAGGACGACGATCTCGAAGAGTTGTCCGGTGGTCGGAGGCGTGCAGGCGGTGTGCCCGCGAAATTTTTCGCGTGGACGATGCGGGACGGTCACGCCACTCCTTTCTGCCGGTACGGGGCCGGCGAGCGCTCTCAGGGCCGGGCGAGAACGGGCATGCCCTGGGCCTTAGGGCGTAAACATGGCAAGGGAATTGGCTTGCCTCGGTAACGGGTGATTCGTGATGAATGTCCGGGGTAGGAGCACGGGCGGCTGACCAGCATCGCGCCGCTCAGGACGATGCGTAGGAACGTTCCCCCCGGCAGGACGAGGGAGAGCGATGTGATGAGGTTCACGCCCGGCGACCAGCGGCCGGCCCGGTAGCCGGCCATGAGCCTGTCGGACTGGGAGCGCAGGGCCCTGGCCGAGTTGGAGCAGGAGCTCCGCCGGGAGGACCCTCCGTTCGCGCACCGTATCGACGAACTCAACGCGGCCCCCTGCGGCCAGGGCCCCCAGCGCTTCGCCTGCCAGGTGTCCCCGTACGAGGTCGTGTGCGTGTTCCTCACCGTGGTCGTGCTGACCGGGTTGTGCGTGCTGGTCATCCTCACCGCCGGCCAGCGGCAGGCGCCGCCGCCGTCCCAGGTCGTGCGGGCGCCGAGCACGGCCACCGGCCCGCCCGCGGCGCCGCCGAGCGTGCCCCCGGGCG
>NZ_SMJZ01000091.1 GCF_004348345.1 Nonomuraea longispora | reverse complement strand
CGTCACCGGCCCACCGCCAGGTAGACCCGCATCGGCACGGACAGCACGCCCTCGGGGAAGACCTCGCGCAGCTCGGCCCGCTGCCGCTCCACCAGCTCGTCGGCCCGCCGCGGCGACAACGCCGCCATGTAGGAATGGGAACGCAGGCCGAGCAGGAAGTCCTCGATGCCGACCAGCCTGGTCCACGGGATCCACCGCTCCTCGACCACCTCGAAGGCCGAGGCGATGGGTGGCGCCGACCACCGCTCGACCGCCGGCCCCCAGTAGGAGGGCACCTCCTCCGCCAGCCGGGCTTCGTACGCGGCCAGCCATTCCGCCTGCGCGGCGTGCGCGAAGTTCCAGCAGCCCGCGATCGTGCCTTCCGGCCGCAGCACCCGCCTCGCCTCGGCGATCGAGGCAACCGGGTCGAGCCAGTGCCACGACTGCGCGTAGATCACCAGGTCGGCGACGCCGTCGGCCAGCGGCAGGGTGTTGCCGTCGGCCAGCAGGGCCGTGACGGGCACGCCCTCCTCCTCACGGCTCCGCGACACCAGCCTGGCCAGCATCTCGGCGCCCGGGTCGACCGCGATGACCTGCGTCCCGCGCGACCTCAGCGCCCGCGTCATGATGCCGGTGCCGGCGCCCACGTCGACCGCGGTGGCGCCGTCGAGGTCGACGCCGGACACCTCGGTGAGCGCGCGGTAGAGCTCGTCGGGATAGCAGGGCCTGCCCGCGTCGTACGCGTCGGCCACCCGGTCGAACACCCTGCCCAGATCCTTGATCGGCCCGTTGCTCACGTGGACGCCGCCAGGTGCAGGCGGGCGAAGGCCAGCGCCTCGGCGAGGTCGTCGATGCGCTCGGTGCGGCTTGCCGCCCTGCGGGTGTTGATCTCGAGCACGACGAGGCCCGAGTAGCCGTTGCCCGCCAGACGCTCCAGGACCTGCGCGCACGGCTGGTTGCCCCGGCCCGGCACCAGGTGCTCGTCCTTGTTGGTCACCCCGAGGCCGTCGGCCAGGTGCAGGTGGGCGAGCCGGTCGCCGAGCTTGACGGCCATCTCCATGGCGTCGGAGCCCGACACGGCCGTGTGCGACAGGTCGAGCGTGACCTGAGGGAAGGCGTAGTCGATCGGATTCCAGTCGGGGGAGTAGGGGACCACGTCGTTGCCCCTGGCTCGCAGCGGGAACATGTTCTCCACAGCGAAGACGACGTCGGTCTCGTCGCGCATCCTCGCCAGGCCGTTCTCGAAGTCGCGCGCGTAGTCGCGCTGCCAGCGGAACGGCGGATGGACCACGACCGTCGAGGCGCCCAGGCGTTCGGCCGCCTTCTGCGCCTTGACCAGTTTCGCCCAGGGGTCGCGGCCCCACACCCGCTGGGTGACCAGCAGGCAGGGGGCGTGGATGGCCAGGACGGGCAGCTCGTAGTGGGCGGAGAGCCGCTCGATCACGTCGATGTCCTGGCTCACGGGGTCGGCGCCGACCATGACCTCGACGCCGTCATAGCCCAGGCGCGCGGCCAGCTCGAACGCGTCTGGAGTGCGTTCCGGATATACCGAAGCAGTGGACAATGCGATCTTCGCATTGGGCACGCGGATGACATCAGCCACGTTGCCAGCCTAAGCGGGTCACGCCGATCTGGCGCGCGAGCCCACGTGACGAGCCTGTGTCGAGCGGCCCACAACCGTCACGCAGGCGCAACCAGGGGGACGCCGCGGGCCGCGCAGCGCCTAGCGTTGGGGCCATGGCACGGATAGCGAACGGTGCGATCCCCAGCCCGAACATCTGGAACGCGCCGCAGATCTACGAGCTCGAGAACCGCGCCGTCGACCCCGAGGGCGCGGCCGACGCGGCGATGCGGGAGCTGCGCCCCTGGGACGCCGCGACCGTGCTCGACATCGGCTGCGGCACCGGCTACCACCTGCCGGTCCTGGCCGCCTCCGCGTCCCGTGTCATCGGCGTCGAGCCGCACGGGGACCTGGCCGCCCTGGCCCGCCGCCGCTGCGCCGGCCTGCCCAACGTGACCGTGCACGCCGCCACCGCCCAGGACCTGCCGCTGCCCGACGCGAGCGTCGACGTGGCGATGGCGCGCTGGGCGTACTTCTTCGGGCCCGGCTGCGAGCCCGGCCTGCGCGAGCTGTCCAGGGTCGTACGCCGTGGCGGCGCGGCCTTCGTGCTCGACCTCGACGCGACGCGGGGGTCGTTCGGCCGCTGGTTCTCGCACACCGTACCCACCTACTCGCCGCGCGACGTCGAGGCGTTCTGGGACAGGCACGGCTGGCAGCGTCGGCCGCTCGACCTCAGGATGGCCTTCGAGCGGCGGGCGGACCTGGAGGCGGTGCTGCGCATCGAGTTCGCGCCCGGCGTGGCCGAGCAGGCCATCGCCGAGATTCCCGGCCTGGAGATCGCCTATCCGAACGTACTTCGCTGGCGCCACTTCTAGGGCTTGACCTTGACGTCGGTGTCAACGTTTACCGTGGTCGTATGCGCATCGGAGAGCTGGCGGAACGCACAGGAGTGAGCCCGCGCTCGCTCCGCTACTACGAGCAGCACGGCCTGCTCAGCGCCCGCCGCGCGGCCAACGGCTACCGCCACTACAGCGAGGAGGACGTCAGGCTGGTCTCCGAGATCAGGGCCCTGCTCAGCGTGGGCTTCACTCTGGAGGACACCCGGCCGTTCCTCGACTGCCTGCGCCGTGGGCACAGCTCGGGGGGTGCGTGCGCCGAGTCGGTCGAGGTCTACGAGCGCAAGCTCAAGGAGATCGACGAGGAGATCCGCGCCCTGCTCGCCCGCCGTGCCGAGGTGGCCGCCCAGCTCGCGCAGTCCTGTCCGGGTTGCTTCGTAAGGGGATGAAGATGATCACATTGACCACTGACAACTACGAGGAGCAGGTGCTCAGGAACGACAAGCCGGTGCTGGTGGAGTTTTGGGCCGAGTGGTGCGGGCCGTGCCGGATGGTGGGCCCCGTACTCGAGCAGATCGAGGCCGAGCACGGCCTGACGATCGGCAAGCTCGACACCGACGCGCACCCCGAGATCATGGCTCGGTACGGCGTGATGGCGGTGCCGACGATGCTGTTGTTCGAGAACGGCGAGCCGGTCAAGCAGATCGTGGGAGCCAAGCCGAAGCGCATGCTGGTCGCGGAGCTGGGCCTGACTTGAGGCCACGGACGACCGATGTGACCCCCGGACGATCGACGAGACCCACAGAGGCCCGACGAGACCCGCGGACGACCAACGAGACCCACGAAGGCGCGACGAGACCACGAAAGCCGACTAAGTGCCCTTGAGCTGAAAGAATCGGACTTGTCCAAGGCTCCGTCCATCCCAGATCGGAAGGCACGTTCCGAGTGGACTCGGACGCTTCCCGCGCCAAGATCACTGTATCCGCCGACGCACTATCTCGACTCCAGCTCGTACGAGAGCGAGGTGCTCGCCGTCAGCATCGGGGTCAGCAGCAGTGGCGCATGTACTCCTGCAGGTCGGCGAGCGCCTGGACGACGCGCTGTTTGTCGGCGCGATACAGCACGACCTTGCCCTGCTTGCGGGAGGTCAGGATGCCGCCGCGTTTGAGCTCGGCGAGTTGCTCGGAGGCGCGGGGCTGGCCGATCCGGGCCAGCTCGGCGACCTGGTTGACCGACAGTTCGGCGCCGCGGGCGAACAGCAGCATGATGCGCTGGCGGATCGGGTTGGCCAGGGCCTTCAGGAAGGCGTGCACGGCCGGGCTGATCTCGACGGCTGGCTCCCGTTGTGGATCGGCCGGGCAGCACTGAGCGCTGTCCGTCGCGACTTCGGCGCCGGATGCCGTCTGCTGAGCCATCACCACCTCCTGCCAACTCATTCCACCACCATATCTCTACTTTGACATATCTAAAAATAGGGATATATGGTCCCGGCCATGACCAGATCCCCTGATCCCGTCGTCATCGTCGGAGCCGGCCAGTCCGGCCTGGCCGCCGCCCGTGCCGTCCACGAAGCCGGCCTGACGCCGCTCGTCCTGGAAGCCGGCGACCGGCCGGCCGGCTCCTGGCCCGCGTACTACAACAGCCTCACCCTGTTCTCGCCGGCCCGCTACAGCGCCATGCCCGGCCTGGACTTCCCCGGCGATCCCGACCACTACCCCCACCGCGACGAGGTCGCCGGCTACCTGCACAGCTATGCCGCCGGCCTGGACGTGGAGATCCGCACCGGCACGCGGGTGCAAGCGGTGGAGCGAGACGGCCGGGCGTTCGTCGTGCGTACCGCCGACGGCCAGGAGGTGAGGGCCGGCGGTGTGGTGGCCGCCAGCGGCTCCTTCTCCCGTCCCGTCCGTCCCACCTGGCCGGGCCAGGAGAGTTTCACCGGCCAGGTGCGGCACGTGGCCGACTACCGCGACCCCAAGGATTTGGCCGGGCTGCGCGTCGTGGTGGTGGGCGCCGGCAACTCGGCCGTCCAGGTGGCCTACGAGCTGGGCGAGGTCGCGCAGGTGAGCATCGCCTCGCGTCGGCCGCTGGCGTTCCTGCCGCAGCGGCGCGAGGGCCACGACGTACACCACTGGCTGACCAGCAGCGGTTTTGACGACCTGCCGCTCGAATGGCTGATCCACAGCGTGCAGCAGACGCTGGCGATGGACACCGGCGACTACCGCGCCGCGATCGAATCCGGCCGGCTGCAGCGGCGGGAGATGCTCACCGGCTTCGACGGCGACGCCGTCGTCTGGCCGGGCGGTGAGCGTGAGCGCGTCGACGTCGTCCTGCTGGCCACCGGCTACCTGCCGAGCCTGAGTTACCTGCGTCCGCTCGGCGCCCTCACCCCCGACGGCCTGCCCTTGCACCAGGGCGGCATCTCCACCGTGCTGCCCGGGCTGGTCTATCTGGGGCTGGAGTTCCAGCGCTCGTTCGCCTCCAACACGTTGCGCGGCGTCAGCAGGGATGCCGCCTACGTCGTCGGCCCGTTGGCCGCACACGTGGGGGACGCCCCCTCCCACCTCGGCCTCTGACCTGATGCTTCGATGCGCGGCTAATTTGACAAACCTCTAAGTAGAGCGCATGATTGACTCTGATTAGACGGATGTCTATTCAGGAGGTACGGGATGCGTGCTCTGTTCGCCCGTCTGCGCCGCGCGCCCGTACCTTCGGCCTGTCGCACCGCCAACCCGTCCCACCCCATGGAGAGCAGCATGACTGACAGTTGCTGTGGCACCACCGCCATCGAGATCGAGCAGTTCGCCGGCGCCGCACAGACCGGCGTGCTGCCGGTCGTCGTGATCGGCGCCGGTCCGGTCGGCCTGGCCGCCGGCGCTCATCTGGCCGAGCGCGGCATCGACTTCCTGCTCCTGGAGGCCGGCGACCACGTCGCCGCGTCGGTCGCGCAGTGGGGACACGTCCGCGTGTTCAGCCCGTGGAAGTACAACATCGACGCCGCCGCCCGCCGCCTACTGGAGGCCGACGGCTGGACCGCTCCGGACGGCGAGTGGCTGCCCACCGGCGCCGAGCTCATCGATGACTACCTCGCCCCGCTGGCCAAGCTGTTCGGCGACAAGGCACGCCTCGGTGCGAAGGTCACCGCGATCAGCCGCCTCGGCTACGACCGCGTGCGCACGGCAGGCCGCGACGAGGTGCCGTTCCTGGTCCGCCTGGAGAGCGGCGAGGAGCTGCAGGCGCGGGCGATCGTCGACGCGTCCGGCACCTACACCAGCCCGAACGTGCTCGGGGCGAGCGGCCTGCCCGCGCATGGCGAGGGCGCGGTGTTCGTCGACCACGCCCTGCCCGACGTGCTCGGCGCGGACCGTGACCACTACGCGGGCAAGCACACGCTGGTGGTCGGGGCAGGGCACTCGGCCGCCACCACCCTGCTGGCCCTGGCCGAGCTGCCGGACACGCCGATCACCTGGGCGATCCGCGGTGGCAGCGCGAGCCGCACCTACGGCGGCGGGGACGCCGACGCGCTCCCGGCCCGCGGAGCGCTGGGCACGCGGCTCCGCGCCCACGTCGAACTCGGCCGCATCACCCTGCTGACCGGCTTCTTCACCCACCGCCTCAACGCCACCGAACAGGGCGTCGAGGTGGTCAGCCGCGCCCCGTCCGGACACGAGCAGAGCGTCATCGTGGACCGCATCGTCAGCGCGACCGGCTACCGCCCCGACCACGCCATCGCCACCGAGCTCCGGCTCGACCTCGACCCGGTGCTCGGATCCACCCGCGCCCTGGCCCCGCTGATCGACCCCAACCAGCACTCCTGCGGCACCGTCCCCGCCCACGGCGTGGACGAGCTCGCGCACCCGGAGCCCGGCTACTACGCGGTCGGCGTCAAGAGCTACGGCCGGGCACCCACGTTCCTCATGGCCACCGGCTACGAGCAGGTCCGCTCCGTGGTCGCCGCTCTGGCCGGGGACTGGGAGGCAGCCCGGGACGTGCAGCTCGACCTGCCGGAGACCGGCGTGTGCTCCTCCAACCTCGCAGAAGCCCAGGAGCGGCGTGTCGGCCTGGGCACCGGCATCAGCGGCGGCCTGCTGTCCGCCCCGCTCCCGCTCGCCACGGTCGGCGCTTCGGCCGAGCCCGGCGGCGGCTGCTGCGGCTGAAGGGAACCGAGAATGTCCGACGGATACCCCACCCGCCGCCCAGAAGGAGGCGCTGCGCCTCATCTTTGACCACGGCCGGTTGGAAACCGAGCAACTGGGCCGCCTTCTGCTCCAGGTCCGGCGGCCCGTCTTCTCAGTCGTCGACAAGGCGCTGGCTCCACTTTGCGCGGTCGCCCTCGCTCGGGCCGCAGGTGATGGCGCGGTGGCCGCAACCTGCGCGATCGCCACGTTCGCGCTGGTGGCCTACCACCGCCTATAATTTCGACAGCGTTCGAATCAGGAGGGGTTGTCATGACCGTCCCCACCGGCCAGTGCTGCGCCCCGATCGCCCGCGAACCGCTGGACGAGGACACCGCCGCCGAGCTCGCCGTCATGCTCAAGGCGGTCGCCGACCCGGTGCGGCTTCGCCTGCTGTCCATGATCGGCTCCCACGCCGGCGGCGAGGCGTGCGTGTGCGACCTGACCGGCACCTTCGACCTGACCGCGCCCACCATCTCCCACCACCTCAAGGTGCTGCGCAAGGCAGGGCTGATCGACGGCGAGCGGCGCGGCACCTGGGTCTACTACCGCATCATCCCCGAGGCGGTGAACAAGCTCGGCGCCCTGTTCGCTCCCCTCACCGAGTCCGTTCCCCAGCCTGCGGAGGGACGCACCGGGCCGGAACTGCTGCCCGCATGACGGTCGCTCCTCGGCCGGTCGACGTCGGCCGGGGTCGTCACCTACCTGGCCGGCCACGAACGCCGCGCTAACTGCCGGTGCTGCGCCCCGGTGACCGTGCGCGCGGTGCGGCGCGGGAACGGCCCACTTCCTTGTCGATACCGTGCGGGGCAACCGGCAGGCCAAGGACGCCTCGCAGCGTCTGCACGTAGCAAGCGCGTCCTGACCGTTGGGTCGAATATCCTCACCGACGGGAGGCAGGATGGCATCTTCACCACACGCCGCCGAGGCGGACCGCACCGGCGGAACGGGGCGGCGTCACCACGGCAACCGGCACGGACGCAGCGAAGAGGCCCGGCTGGCCGTTCTCGAGGCGGCCGACGATCTGCTGGTCGAGAGGGGTTTCGCCGGGGTCACGATGGAGGCCGTCGCCGCCAGGGCGGGTGTGGCCAAACAGACCATCTACCGTTGGTGGAAGACCAAGACGGATGTCCTGATGGACGCCTTCCTCCAGGATGCCACCGAGAGTTTGACACCCACCGATTCCGGCGATGTGGGCCGCGACCTGCGTGAATATTTGCGCCGATTGGCGTGGTTCCTGACTGAGGCCGACTCCGGGGCCGTGTTCAAAGCCTTGATCGGGCAGGCGCAGCACGATCCGGCGTTCGCCCAGGAGTTCCGGGCCAGGTGTCTCGACGTGCAACGCCGCCGCGACCGCCGGCCGCTGGAGAGTGCCGTGCGCAGAGGCCATCTGCCCGCCGACCTCGACCTGGCGGCCGAGGCGGACCAGCTCGTGGGCCCTCTCTACTACCGCGTGCTGGTGACCGGTGAACCCGCCGGCGACGCGTTCACCGACGGGCTCGTCGAGGCCTTCCTCGCCCGTCACGGCGTCGGGGAGCTCACAGGCGGCAGCTGATCTCCATCCCGTCTTCGACGGGGAAAGCCACACTGTGGTAGCCGTTCCCGGGATCGCGTACGTAGGCCAGGTACGGTCGCAGGCTGCTCAGGTTGATGTCGTCGGCCACCACGAGCGTGCCGGGCCGCAGGCTCGGTTCGAGCAGCCGCAGCACGGGCAGGCACAGGTCCTTCCAGCCGTCCAGCAGCAGGAAGTCCGGTGTGACGTCCAGGTCGCGAAGGGTTTCGCGGGCGTCCCCCTCCAGCACGCTGATCACGTCTTCGAGGCCGGTCTGCGCGAAGGTCCCGCGCGCCGCGGCGATCTTCTCCTTGCTCAGCTCAGTGGTGATGACGCGTCCGGCGCCGTTGTCCCGCACGGCCGCGCCCAGGTACAGCGTGGAGATGCCGAAGGACATGCCGAACTCGACCACCGTGGCCGGGCGGACGGCCCGGACCAGGTTGTAGAGCAGCCCACCTCCCGCGGCGGAGATCGGTATGTAGATCTGCGCCGCGGCGTCGGCGTGGTCCTGGGGTGACATCCCCGAGAACCCGTCGGGCATCATGCGGGCGGCGGTGGCCTCGTCCCGCTCGGCTTGCTCGAACATCCGGCCAAGGGCAGCCTCGACTCGGGGGTCGGCAAGGGTGAACGTATGCGTCATGGCGCTAGAGTAGACGAGGCGTTGCGTCTATTCTAGGCATGCGCTCGACCTGCGCCCCCGACGAAATCGGCGGCGGTCCCGGACGGCGACCGGCGCGCTAGGCCGCTGCCCAGGCCGGCCGGTTCCCACTGGACGGCGCCGGGCCGGTCCACCTGCTCAGGTGTGATGACCCAGGCCGTCAACGATGACGCGCAGGAGGCGGTGGGCGCGGGTGTCCCACTCCGCGGGCTCCAGGCGGGCCAGGTAGCCGATGAGGAGGATGACGTCGCGGGGGTCGATGTCGGGGCGGACGGCGCCCTCGGCCTTGCCCGCGTCGAGGAGCGTGGACAGCGTCTCGCCGATCGGGCCCAGGCTGTGCGTGGACAGGTCCTGCCGCAGCCCCGCGCAACATGGACGAGTACGCCATCGCGCCGCAAGCCGTCGCCCGCGCTGTCGCCTTCGCCATCGAACAGCCGCCTGACGTGGAGATCGGCGAGATCGTCATCCGCCCGACAACCCAGAAAGTGAGCCGGTCGCCCGTCCAGGCCGGGCTCGCACCGCCGGAGGCGACGACGAACAACTCCGCCGCAGGCCAGCGCGTGGTATGTCTCCACTGCCATGCGCGATGGTGACGCCGCCGATAGCTACGCCACTCACATCGTCGCTTGCTGGATCGATCCGCCTCCACCCGTTCGCCGGGAAAGGCCGAACAGCCGGCCGCAGCGACCGGCTGCCCCCGGCGCGGTCATGCGCCGGGTGTGGGGGTGCGCTCGTCCGGGACCGGGCCAGGGCGTTGCCGCGTGGCCTTTCCCGCGAGGAGTGCTCGCCGCGCCGAGACGATCACGGCCAGGACGACGAGACCGAGGATGACCATCGTGACGGGCCGTCCGAGGACGTACCCGGGGTTTCCGTCGGAGAAGGCCAGGGTCTGGCGCAGTGAGACTTCGAGCGTGGGCTGGAGGACGACTGCCAGCACGAAGGGGGCCATGCTGAACCCGGCCCGGCGCAGCATGAATCCGAGCAGTCCCGCGACCAGCATCACCACGACGTCGAACATCGAGTTGTTCTCGGCGTACACGCCCACGACGCACAGGCCGATCACGAGCGGCATCAACGTCTGCGGCGGGATGGACAGCAGGCGGGTGAAGAGCCCCACCAGCGGAAGGTTGAGCACCAGCAGCATCAGGTTGGCGATGTACATCGCGGCGATGACGGTCCAGAACAGGTCGGGCTGGTCCTCGACGAACGTCGGTCCGGGGACGATGCCGTTGAGCAGCAGGGCTGCGAGTACGAGCGCCATGGTCGGCGCGAACGGGATCCCGAGCGCCAGCAGCGGGACGAACGCCGCGCCGGCCGCCGCGTTGTTGGCCGCCTCAGGGCCGGACACCCCCTGGACGGCGCCCTTGCCGAACTTGTCAGGATTTCTGGAGATCTTCCGCTCGACGACGTAGGAGGCGAACGTCGACAGCACGGCGGCGGGACCGGGCACCAGCCCCAGCAGAAAGCCGATCACCGAGCCACGCACCGCCGCGGGAGCCGCCTGGCGGGACTCCTGCCTGCTGGGCAGGAGTTCCCTGAGCCGTGGGGCCTTGACGGGCTTCGGGCGCCAGCGCCGGCCGACCATCGTGAGCGCTTCCGCCACGCCGAAGGCCCCCATGACCAGGGCGATGAAGCTGAAGCCCTCAGCCAGGGTGGGGGATCCCATGGTGAACCTCAGGTCACCGCCGGCCGGGTCGATCCCGACCGTGCCGATCGCCAGGCCGGCGCAGATCATGACGATGGCTTTCGCGGCGGAGCCGCCGGCGAGCGCCGCCAGCAGCAGGAGTCCCGCGACGCACAGTGCCAGGTATTCGGGCGGACCGAGCTTGACCGCCATCCCGCTCAGCCACGGCGCCGACATCATGAGGCCGAAGATGGCGATGGTGCCCGCCAGGAACGACGAGAGCGCCGCGATGGTCAGTGCGGGCCCTGCTCTGCCCCGTTTTGTCATCTCGTGGCCGTCGAGCGCTGTGACCACCGACGACGCTTCACCGGGTACGTTGAGCAGGATCGAGGTCGTCGACCCACCGTACGTGGAGCCGAAATAGATCCCGGCGAAGAGGATCAACGATCCCGTCGGGCCCAACTGCGTGGTCATCCCGAGCAGGACCGACATCGCGCCGATCGGCCCGATGCCGGGCAGCACGCCGACCATCGTGCCGAGTACCACGCCGACCAGCGCGAGGATGACGTAGGCCGGATCGGCGAAGGCGGCGAAGCCCGCGCCGAGGTTGTCGATCGCGTCGCCCACGGGGCGTCCTTCCGTTCAGAACAGGCCGAGCATGCCGGCCGGCAGGGGGACCGCCAGCCAGCGCACGAAGACCAACCAGGTGGCCGCGCCGAAGGAGAAACCGAAGATCACGGCGCTGCTCCACCGGGAGACCCCCATGACCTTGGCCATCAGGACCAAGGAGATCGCCAACGTCGTGATCATGCCCACGGTGTCGCCCACCGCCGGCACCAGCAGGGCGGCGGCCAGCACGCCGGCGATCCGCCACCAGCGCACCTCACCGTCGCCCTCGCCTTCCGCATCGCCTTCCGCATCGCCTTCCGCCCCGGCTTTCTCGTCGTCCGCCGGTGGGGTGAGACCGCCCGGCGTCCGTCGGCGGCTCTGCAGAAGGACCACGGCACTGGCGGCGACCAGCACCAGCGCGACGACGAAGGGAAAGAAGCCGGCCCCACTGTCCGCCATCGTCCCCAGACCCTCATCGAGGGCCAGCGCGCCGTACAGCAGGCCCAGCACCAGCAGCGACCCGCCGGCGATCACATCCGGCTTGGCTATCCCCCGTACAAGACCCGTTCCCCTCATTTCGGCGCGATCAGGTTCGCCGCCTCCGCGGTCTTCTTGGCCAGCCGCGCCTTGGCCGACTCACCGTCGGCCCCGCTGACGACCAACCCCAGCTTCTGCGCCGCCTCGGCGAACTTCTGACTCTTGACGGCCGAGCCGAACACCTCGCTCAGTTTCCGCTGGACGTCGCCGGGCAGTCCCTTCGGCGCGATCAACACGTTGTAGGCCTCCCACTCCAGGGCGACGTCCTGCTGGGTGAAGGTCTGGATCTCGGGGGCGAGTTCGATGGGCTCGGCGGAGGCGATCCCCAGTGCGCGAAGCTTACCGGCCTTCAACTGCGCCGTCCCGCCGGCCAGTTGCATGACGCCCACCTCGACGTTGCCGCCGAGCAGGGCCGTGACGGTCGCCTGGTCGCCGTCGAACTTGACGTGCTTGAACCGCGTGCCCGTCAACTGCTCGAACTTCCCGGCCGGGATGGCGTAGTTGAGGGGCCCCTCGGCGATCGTGATGACCCCGGGGCGGGCCTTGGCGGCTGCGACCAGATCGCCGATGCTCTTGTACGGCGAGTCGCCGGGCACCACGAACAGCACCGGCGACGTGGTGATCTCGCTGATCACCGAAATCGCCGCCGGGTCGTAGGAGACCTCCTCCGTACGCGGGAGCAAGGTCAGCGGACCGTCCGGCACGAGGCCGATCGTGTGCCCGTCCGGTTTGGCGCTGAGCGTCGCCGTGGTGCCGACCGAGCCGGCGCCGCCCTCCCTGTTCACCACCTGGACGCGCCGGCCGAGCTTGCCCTCGTCGTTCACGACCTCGACCAGCGAACGGGATGTGGCGTCGATGGCGCTTCCGGCTGGATAGGGCACGATGAGCTGGATGTCCCGTTTCGGATAGCTGTCCTGGGACGCGGGCGCACCGCATGCCGCGGTGACGAGTACGACGGCCGCGAGGAGCGCGGGCAGCGCGGCACGTCCGCGCCTGCCGGCCGGAAGAATACTCATGGGGCACCTCCTGGGAGGGACAGGGCAGGATGGGTTCCCGGTCCGATGGCGGCCGTGGCGACGATCGAGTCGTGCCAGCCGTCGTCGCCGAAGTCGTAGGCGTCTCGGTGGAGCCGTTTGAAGAACAGGTGCGCGCTGTGCTCCCAGGTGAAGCCGATCGCGCCATGGAACTGCACCATCGCGGCCGACATCCGGCGGGCCAGGTCGGCGGCGCGGCTCTTGACCACCGACGTCATCAGCACGGCGTCGTCGCGCCCGGTGTCGTGGGCGTGGGCGGTGTACCACAAGGCGTCGCTGATCGTCGTCCAGGCGACGTGGAGTTCGGCCAGCTCGTGCTGGATCGCCTGAAAGCTGCCGATCGCCCGGCCGAACTGCCGGCGCCCGCGAAGGTGATCAAGAGTGATCCGCATCGCCGTGCCCGCGGCGCCGACGAGGTCCGCGCTCACGAGCACGGTCAACCGCTGGACGATGCGCTCGAAGACGTCGTCGTGGGCCCAGCTCAGCGGCTCAGCGGGCGCCTCGGTCAGGGTCACCCGGGCCGCACGCATGGTCGGGTCGACGGGCTCGACCGCGCGGATCGACACCCCTGGATGTCCGGCCGCCACGACGGATACCGCGGGACCGCTCGCCGACGTGGCGGCGACCAGCAGGATGTCGGCTTCCTGCGCATGGCCGACGATTCCGGCGTCGCCGCTGAGCAGTCCGTCACGGGTGGCGGCGACGGCGATGCCGTCGCGGTCCCACGAGCCGCCCGGAGCGCGCAGGGCGGTCGCGCCGATGAGCTCGCCCGCGACCATCGGCGCGAGCCAGCGGCGCCGCTGCTCCGGGTCGATCGAGGTCGCGAGGATGTCGCAGGCGGCCATGGCCGTTCCGACGCCCGCCGGCGCGAGGCCGGCCCCCAGCGCCTCGGCGACCACGGCGAGGTCGAGCAGCCCGAGTCCGAGACCCCCGTCCGACGGCGCGGCCGTCACCCCGAGCCAGTTGAGGTCGGCCGCCGCACGCCGCAGGCCGGCGTCGAACCCGGCCGAAGGCGTGTCGGCGTACTCCGCCACGCGCGCCAGGCCCAGGTGACGATCGAGCCAGCGCCGTACGGCGCCACCCATCGCCACCTGCTCCTCACTGAGCCCAAAGTCCATGTCACCGGTCCACTTACGCGAATGGCACACAGTCCACAGTGCATGTGTGAAGTACGTCAAAGACGTGAAACCAACCCGACCCATTGCATTTCACAATGAGTCGGTCATGGGTTTTGCTCTTTGACGCTCCGAGACGACGGTGCTCAGGATGGGCGTGCGCGCAGGGGCCGGATCGGACAAGGAGTGGTGCACGGCATGGATCTTCGATACTCGTCGGCGGCGGAGAGATTCCGGCGGGAGATCCGCCGATGGCTGGAGGAGTCCGTACCGGCGAGGTGGCGCCAACCGAGTTTCTGGATCGACCGGGACGGGAGCGAGGAGTCCCTGGAGCTGCGGCGCCGTTGGGAGAAGGACCGGTTCGACAACGGCTTCGCCGGCGTCGACTGGCCCGTCGAGTTCGGCGGGCGCGGAGCCGACCACGAGATCCGGGCGGTGCACGACGAGGAGATGGCGCGGGCCCGGGCGCCGATCGGTCCCTTCCTCGGCCTGACCTACCTCGGCACGGCGCTGCTCGGCCCCACACTGCTGCGCTACGGCAGCGACGTGCAGAAACGGACGATCCTGCCGCGGATCCTGTCCGGCGAGGCGATCTGGTGCCAGGGGTTCTCCGAGCCGGAGAGCGGAAGCGACCTCGCCGGCCTCTCGACCACCGCTCGGCGTGACGGCGACGTCCTGGTGGTGTCCGGCCAGAAGACCTGGACCTCGCTGGCGCGCCACGCCGATGCCATGTTCGCCCTCGTCCGCACCGATCCGAAGGCGGAACGACGTCGCGGCATCACCTTCCTGCTGATCGACCTGACGCTGCCAGGGGTGCACGTACGCCCGATCCGCCAGATGTCCGGCTCGCACGAGTTCGGGGAGGAGTTCTTCGACGAGGTACGCGTGCCCGTCGACGGCAACGTGGTCGGCCGGATCGACGACGGCTGGGCCGTGGCCCGCTACCTGCTCTCGGTCGAGCGGAACGCCTCGCCGATCAGCCAGTACGTGGAGTTCAGCCACGAGCTCGACGACGTGATCGCCGCGGCCCGGCGCACCAGGAAAGACGGCCGTCCGGCCATCGAACACCCTCAGGTCCGGACACGGATCGCGCGCTGCCGTGCCGACCTGGAGCTGCTCCGCGTCCGCGGCTACGACGCGATGACCCGCATGGCGCGGGGCCAGGACCTCGGCGCGGAGGCCTCGGTCACCAAGCTGCTGTGGTCGCGGACCAGGTTGGCGATCGCCGACCTGGGCGCCGACGTCCTCGGCGCGGACGGCCGGCTCAGCCCCGACGGCGGGCATTTCGGCCATCTCCGCTGGCGCCACCTGCACGTACGCGGACAGCGGATCGCCGGCGGCACCGCGCAGATCCAGCGCACGATCATCGCCCGCGACCTGCTGGACCTCCCCCGGTGAGCGGGACGGCGATCGGCTCGGGAACCGTGCTTTTCCAGCTGCGCGACGGGGTCGGCACGGTGACCCTCAACCGGCCGGAGCGCCGCAACGCGATCTCCTGGCACCTCGTGCAGGATCTGCTCGCCGCCATCGAGCGGGCCGGCTCCGAACCGGACCTGCGTGTCCTCGTCGTCACGGGCGCCGGTGACGACTTCTGCGTCGGCGCCGACCTCGCGCGGGTCGGGTCGGACAGCGCCCACGACCAGGAGACGCGCACGCTGCGCGGACGTTCGGTGGCCGACGACCGCGAACGCCTGAGCCGGGCCTCGGCCATTGTGGAGACCCTCGTGCACTTCCCTTCGCCGACGATCGCCGCCGTCAACGGCGCCTGCGCCGGTGCGGGGCTCTGCCTCGCGCTGGCCGCCGACTTCCGGCTCGCGGCGCGGGAGGCGGTGTTCAACACGGCGTTCGTCAGCGCCGCGGTGTCCGGCGATCTGGGCAGCGCCTGGCTGCTGACCCGCGCGGTGGGCGGCGCCCGCGCGCGGGCGCTGCTGCTCGACCCGGCCAAGCTCACCGCCGCCGAGGCGGCCGACCTGGGACTCGTGACCGAGACCACGACCGATCTGGCGGCACGGACCGGCTCGCTGGCCGGCAGGCTCGCCGCGCAGGCGCCGAAGGCGGTGCGCTACGCCAAGCAGAACCTGGCGGACGCCGGATCGGCCACGCTGCCCGAATACCTGCGGCGGGAGGTGCCTCGTATGGTCGAGTGTGCCCGCAGCGGCGATGCGCGGCGGGCCGCCCAAGCCTTCCTGGAAAAGCGCAGACCGGTGTTCACCGGAGAGTAGGAGCGGCATGATCCCCCCTCTTGAGGGAGTTCGCGTCGTCGAGTTCGGCCACTACATCGCCGCGCCCGCGGCGACCCAGATGCTGTCCGACCTCGGCGCCGAGGTCATCAAGGTCGAGCCGCCCGCCGGCGACCAGGCACGCGGCATCGGCGCGTACGGCGAGGGCATCGTCCTGGCCTACAACCGCGGCAAACGCTCGATCGTGCTCGACCTCAAGCAGGCCGGCGACAGGCAGACCGCCCTGGATCTGGTCGCCGGGGCGGACGTCCTCGTGCAGAACCTACGGGCCGACGCGCTGTCCCGCCTCGGTCTCGGTGCCGACGACCTGCGGCAGGTCAACCCCAGGCTCGTTCACGTCTCGATCCGTGGTTTCAGCTCCCGAGGCCCCTCGGCGAACCGGGCCGGCCTCGACATCGCCGCGCAGGCCGAGAGCGGGCTGATGTCGATCAACGGCGAGCTCGACGGTGATCCGCTCCGGGTCGGCTTCCCCATCGCCGACGTGGCCGCCAGCTACGCGGTCGTCCAGGTCGTCCTCGCCGCGCTCCTGCGCCGGGAGCGCACCGGCGAGGGCGGGGTCGCCGAGGTCTCGCTGCTGGACGCCGCGATCCACCTCCAGTCGGCGATGTGGGGCGAATGGCACGCCTCCGGCCAGGCGCCGCGGCGCAAGGGCAACGGCCAGGCGACCGTCGCTCCCGCCGCCGACCTCGTACGCACCGCCGACGGGACCATCGTGTTGTCCGCCTACACCGCCGATCGTTTCGCGCGGCTGTGCCGGCTCATCGACAGGAAGTGGATGCTCGACGACCCTCGCTTCGCCGACAATCCCGCCCGGGTCGCCAACCGGGAGGCGCTCCTGGCGGAGATCTCGCAGGCCCTCGGCGTCCTGCGGACCGAGGAGTGCCTCGCGATGCTGGCCGACCACGGCATCGTCGCGGCGGAGGTGCGCACCTACCGCGACGTGGCCGAGGCGCCGGACGTCCGTGCCAGCGGAGTCCTGACCACGGGCGTCGGGCCGGACGGTGACCGTTACACCGTTCCCTCGCTGCCCTTCACCCTCGACGGTGTCACCGTCGAGGCGGACCAGGCGGTGCCCCACGCCGGGGCCGACTCGGGTGAGCCCGGCTGGCGCGGCGCTTGACCTGGTGAGCAGGGCGCACATTGGATCGCATCATGAACGTCCGCGAGCTCGAATGCTTCCTCGCCGTCGTCGACCAGGGCAGCATCACCCGGGCCGCCTCCGCGCTCTACCTGGCGCAACCGTCCCTGTCACAGATCATCCGCCGCCTGGAGAGCGACCTCGGCGTGGAACTGTTCCGCCGGGTCGGGCGCGGACTGGTGCTCGCCCCGGCCGGTGAGGCACTCGTCGGGCCGGCCCGCCAGGTCGTCCGCGACCTGCATCATGCCCGCCAGGTCGCCGAGGGGTATCGGGGGCTCGAACGCGGACGGGTCGACCTGGCGATCTCCACCTCCCTCACGTCCAACTTCCTGGCCGCGTGGGTAGGTCACTTCCGCCGCCAGCATCCCGGGTTCACGGTCCGGCTCAAGCAGCACGACGGCGACACCGACGAGATCGTCCACCTGATCAGGTCGGGCGAGGCTGAGCTCGCCTATGCGGTCGCGCCCGTGTCCCGGCAGGGAATCGACTGCTTCCGCATCGGGGAGGGCGAGGTCGTGCTGGCGCTGCCGCCCAGTTGGCGCGCCGAGTTTCCCGACCCGATCCCTGCCACCATGCTCGACGGCCTGCCCATGATCGTCGACCGGGGATTCGGGCGGGCGTACCTCGACTCCATCGGCGTCGAACCCACCGTCGTCGTCGATGTCAGCGAACCCGCCGGGCTGGTGCCGCTGATCGTCGCCGGCGCGGGAGCCGCTGTCCTGCCGATGCGCCAGGCCCTGGACGCTCGACGCAGAGGAGCGAGCCTGCGCATGATCGAACCGCTGGCCGTACGGGCGATCTACGCCATCACCTCGACCTCCCCCCTGTCGATACCGGCCCGCCGGTTCCTCGAACTCAGCAGGGAGAACCTCGACCGCTGGCGGCGGGCCGTGACCAGACGCACCGACCGGGGCATGTCGCTGCTGGAGGCGTCCATCGACGCCGACAACGTGATCGAAGCCGCCTATCAACGGCTGGAGGAGACCCCTGAGCAGCCGATGACGCCCTTCGCCTCCACACCGCTGCGGCCACAGAACTCCTGACCCGTGCCCTCCGGAGCCGAGCACGCGGGTGGATGACGTAGACGGTGAAGGCGTGCGCCGACAGGAACCTGCGCAGGCGTCCCTGGCGGCTGAGGCGCTCGGCCAAACCGGGCGATGCGGCCGGCGTGTGCCCGGCGCGAATCGGCGGCTCTCGGCGAGCGGGCCCACGTCGTACGTGTCATAGCCGAGCGAGTCGATCAGGGTGGCGACCGCCTGCTTGGCGCCTGCGTCGTCGCCGGCGATCGGCAGGGTGCTGCGGTCCGGGGCGCCGGCCGGGCGTCCCAGGGTGGCCAGGTGCTTGAAGAAGATGTCGCTGAACGCCTTGACGACGCTTGAGCCGGCCAGGTGGGTCTGGAGCAGGAGATGGGCGGGGGTGTCACCGGCGTCGATCTCGGGGACGCTGCCCTGCCGGGCGGGGTCGTAGTTGAGGGTGTCGATGACGACCCGGCCCTGGAGGGCGTCCGCGGGGACCTGCCGGTAGGCCCTGATCGGGATGGACACCACGTCGATGTCGCCGACGGTCGCGACCTCGGAAAAGGCCCTCCGGATCCGGCCGAGCGATGAGTTTCCAATCGTGCGGAGGTCATACCCTGCGAGACCGCGGACTGACGCGCTCGTACCCGAAGGAGACGCATGGCCAGGCTCATCTACTCGATGGTCACCTCGCTCGACGGCTACGCCGAGGCGGCGGAGGGCGACCTCGGCACCGGGGCCGACGACCAGGAGGTGCACACCTTCATCAACGACCTCTTCCGCCCCGTCGGCACCTACCTCTACGGCCGACGCATGTACGAGACGATGGTCTACTGGGAGACCGCGCACACCGAGCCCGACCAGCCACCACACATTTTGCAGTACGCCCGCGACTGGCAGGCCGCGGAGAAGATCGTGTACTCCACGACACTGGAGTCGGTGTCCAGCGCGAAGACCAGGTTGGAGCGCACCTTCGATCCGGACGCGGTGCGCAGGCTCAAGGCCGAGGCCGATCACGACCTCACCGTCGACGGCCCGAATCTCGCGGCACAGGCGATCGCGGCCGGCCTGGTGGACGAGTACCACCTGTTCATCACCACGAGCGTGGTCGGCGGTGGCAAGCGGTTCTTCCCCGACGGCGTGCGCCTCGATCTCGAACTGGTCGAGGAGCGTGCCTTCGACAGCGGACTCGTCTACGCGCGCTACCGGACCCGCTGACGTCCGGTCGCGCGTACGAACCACTGGTGCCGGGCGTTACTTCGGCTCGTCCATGGGCCGAGGTGGCTGACTCGCCTCGCGGAGGGCCGCCCAGGCGTCCGCCACGGGACCGACGTGCCCGAGCTTCTCTGGGTTGTTCACCGTACTGATTGTCTGGACCTGCCCGTCGAGGACGTCGAGCGCCCAGGTGCTGAGGACCTGGCCGTCCCGGTCGCGGAAGACCGCGCCCGGCTGACCGTTGACCTGTTGCGACGCTACGATGCAGCCGCTCCTGACGGCCAACGGGACGAACGTCGCGAGCATCCGGGCCACGTTCCCGGCACCGACGATGACGGGCTGCCACTGAGGGGCCTTGCCGCCACTGTCGCCGATCACGTTGACGTCGGCCGCCAGCAGCTTGACCAGCTCGTCGACGTCACCTTTCCTGAAGGCTTCGAAGAAGCGTTCGGCGAGATCCTCTCGCTCCCTCCGACCGACCTCGAAGCGGGCCCGGCCCGCGTCCATGTGACGTCGCGCCCGCGCCGCGAGCTGGTGGCACGCCGCCTCCGATCGGCCCACGGCGGCGGCGATGTCCGGGAAGCCGAAGGCGAACACTTCCCGAAGCACGAAGACCGCGCGTTCGAGCGGGGTGAGCCGTTCCAGCAGAAGCAGGGCGGCCATCGAGACCGAGTCGGCCAGCTCCGCCGAGCGCGCCGGGTCCTGGTAGGGATCGGTCAGCAACGGCTCGGGGAGCCACGGCCCGACGTACGCCTCCCGCCGGACGCGGGCCGAGCGCAGCACGTCGACCGAGATCCGGGTGACCACGGTCGACAGGAACGCCTTGGCCGACGCGGGCTGGACCGGGGATGCCTGGTACCGCAGCCAGGTCTCCTGGACCGCGTCCTCGGCCTCACCGACACTGCCCAGAATCCGGTAGGCGATCGCGAACAGCAGCGGCCGCAGCTCCTGGAACTCTTCGGTCTTGGTCAAGCCATCTCCTCCTTCAACCGCTGCGGTCGCCCGGCCACCATCACCAGGGCAACGGGCCGTCCACGCTGAAGAACCCACCTGTCGGCCCGTCCGCGCCGAGCGTGGCCAGGCGCACCAAGACCGTGGCGCCCTGTGCGGGGGTCAGGTGCCCGGTGTGGTTGTTGCTGTCGGTGTCGACATAGCCGGGGGCGGCGGCGTTGACGAGGATGCCATCCTTGCGCAGCTCATTGGCGTACTGCACGGTCAGGGCGCTCAGCGCGGACTTGGAGGGTGTGTACGCGGCCGACGGCAGCAGTGCCGCGAACGGCCCGTCCGGGTCGCTGGTCAGGGTCAGCGACGCCGCGTGACTGCTGACGTTGACGATGCGCGGTGCCGGTGACCGGCGCAGCAGTGGCAGCATGGCGTTGGTCACCGCGATCACCCCGAAGACGTTGGTCTCGAACACCGCCCGGACCATATCCAGGTCGACGGAGCTCGGGATCTGATCGTGGGCGTGTTCAGGCGAGACATTCCCGGAGCCGGTGATGCCGGCGTTGTTGATCAGCACGTCGAGGTGGCCGAAGCGCTCGCCGACCCACCTGGCGGCCGCCCGGACGATGGCCTGGTCGGTGACGTCCAAGGTGACCGCGTGCACGTCGCCGCCTGACGCGCGCAGCGTCGCAGCGGCCTCCTCGCCGCGCCGCGGCTCCCTGACCCCGATGAGGACCGTCATGCCCAGCGCGGCAAGCTGATCGGCGGCCGCCCGGCCGATCCCCTTGTTCGCCCCGGTGACCAGCGCGATCTTCTGATGTGGGGTCTGCTCGCTCATGACCGGCTCCTCGCTACAGGTGGGGTGTTCTTCGCAGAACGTGGTGTCGATACCTGAGACGAGACAGCCCCGCCATCCCTGACATGCGGCGAAGAACATCGCGCGGACCGGCTGGTCACGGAAGCCGCCCTTCATCGGTGCTGACGCGCGGATCCGGTGCGCGGCTTCCCTTCTCCTTCGTACGGCAGCATCAGCCGAGTTCGAGGGTCACCTTCGTCCAGCCTGGTTCGCGGCGGTCGAAGGCCTGATAGGCGTCGATCACCGTGGGCAGGCTCTCCTGCTGGGTGAGGACCGTGGTGGGGTCGGCGCCACCCTTGGCGATCCTGCTGAGCAGGCCGGGGGCGTAACGCCGGTGGTTGCAGTTGCCCGCCTTGACGGTCAGGTTGCGGTTCATGGCCGTGCCCAGCGGGAAGCTCTCGAAGCCAGGCGGGTAGACGCCGATGATGCCGATCGTGCCGGCCTTGTCCGTCATGTCCACCGCCCAGCGCAACGCCTGCGCGGGCGCGTCGCCCGGGACCCAGGCATCGTCCTGGCCGCCGGGCTGATGCTCACGCGCGGGGCTCTCCGCGTCCACGCCGACGGCGTCGATCACGCGGTCGGCCCCGATCCCGCCCGTCAGCTCCTTGACGGCCAGCACGGGGTCCTCGGCGTTGAAGTCGATGGTCTCCGCGTTCTGCATCCGAGCCGTCTCCAGGCGGTCGGCGTTGCCGTCGACGATCAGCACCCGTCCGGCGCCCTGGATGCGGGCCGACAGCGCGGCCAGCTGTCCTACCGGTCCCGCTCCCAGCACCACGACCACGTCGCCAGGGCCCACCTCGGCGAGGCGAGCGCCGAACCAGCCTGTGGGGAAGATGTCGCTCACCATGATGGCCTGCTCGTCGCTGACGCCCGGCGGGATGGCGACCAGGCCGGTGTGGGCGTACGGGATGCGCGCACGCTCGGCCTGCAGCCCGTCGAAGGGTCCGGTGGACTGCGGTCCGCCGAAGAACGACGTACCGGCTTGGGAGCCGTTGGGGTTGGCCACATCGCATTGGGCGTAGTAGCCGGCCCGGCAGTAAGAGCAGTGCCCGCACGCGATGGTCGAGCACACCACGACGCGGTCCCCCGGGTTGAAGTTGCGCACCTGGGGCCCGTTCTCCTCCACCACCCCCACCGCCTCGTGACCCAGAATGGTGCCGGGCACCATGCCGGGCATGGTGCCGCGGACGCAGTGCAGGTCAGTGCCGCACACGGCGCTGGTCGTGATCCGGACGATCGCGTCCTGCGGATCGCGGATCTGCGGGTCCGGGACCTGTTCGACCGCTATCTTGCCGGTGTCGTGCCAGACGACTGCCTTCATGATCTGTTCCCTTGTCCGGGGTCGATGTCGTGGACTACGTCCCCCGTGCCCCCGGGGAAGGGAATGGAACGGATCGACAACGGATGGAGCCACTTTCGAGTGAGGCCCGCCCGCCCCATCAGCGATGTGTGCCGCTCGGTCCTGCCCTCACCTGTTTGGCCATGACGTACCCGGGTATCTGGCGTCTCTCGATTCGGGAGGTGACCCCGCGATCGCGAAGAAGACGCTCGGGAGATCCGGCACGAGGAGGACCATGAGCGACGGATACGACGAGGTGGCGATCATCACGGGAGCCGACTCCGGCATCGGCAAGGCCACCGCCGTGGCGCTGGCCGAGCAGGGGTTCGAGGTCGGCATCACCTACCACAGCGACCGTGAAGGCGCTGAGAGGACCGCGGACCTCGTACGTGGGCAGGGCCGGAAGGCGGCGGTGCGCAGGCACGACCTGACCGATCCTGAAAAGGCCGCGGGAGTCGTCGACGAGTTGGCCGACGAACTGGGCGGGCTCGGCGTGCTGGTCAACAACGCGGGCACGGGCACCAGTGAGCCGCTGCTCGAGATGGGCTACCAGCGCTGGCGGTCGGTGCTGGCGGTGGACCTGGACGGTGCCTTCCTGTGTGCCCAGAGAGCGGCCAAGCGCATGGTCGCATCGGGGAGGGGCGGCCGCATCGTCAACGTGACCAGTGTTCACGAGGAGTACCCGAAGGTGGGTGCGGGCCCGTACTGCGCGGCCAAGGGCGGGCTGCGCATGTTCAGCCGCGTCCTGGCGCTGGAGGTGGCCGAGCACGGCATCACCGTCAACACGGTGGCGCCGGGCGAGATCGCCACGCCGATGACGGGGCAGGAGGACATGCCGCCGCAGACGGGCAGCAGGCGGGGGTATCCCGTTCCCCGGCCGGGTGACGCCCGTGAGGTCGCCGCCGTCGTGGCCTTCCTCGTCTCCCCCGGCGCGTCATACGTCACCGGAACGACCGTGTTCGTCGACGGTGGACTGGGCCTGATGGGCCCGCAGGCCGCCGGCGCCCTCGACTCGAACGGCTGGCGTATCCGATGAACACGTGAAGCCCTCCCGAAGAGCACGCATGGAGCGCGTA
The DNA here is from genome assembly GCF_004348345.1 of Nonomuraea longispora. Taxonomy (GTDB): domain Bacteria; phylum Actinomycetota; class Actinomycetes; order Streptosporangiales; family Streptosporangiaceae; genus Nonomuraea; species Nonomuraea longispora. The sequence continues at coordinate 8,428 of NZ_SMJZ01000091.1, read as the reverse complement.
CTCCGGGAAGGGACAGAGCGGACCGGCCGTCGAGAGGGACGGCCGGCGCAAGCAACCGACCGTCCAAGGCGAGGAAAAGCAGATGGATCCGACACAGCAGGAGACCGGCGGCGTCACCGGAACCATGGACAAGGACTACAACCTGATCTGGTTCGTCGAGCAGTGCCTGAGCAACGTGCTGCGACTGGAGAATTACATCGCCGACGCCGAACGTGCCGGGGATGGGGAGCTGACCGAGTTCTTCCGCCGGGCTCAGGCCGAAAGCCGTAAGGGAGCCGAGCAGGGCAAGGACTTCCTGCGCCGACGCCTGGCCGGATGACGCCGCGTACGGACCGACAGCAAGCACGTGGCCATACGCACTTACAGGAAACCATATGTTCATATAGTCTCAAGGTATGCATTCATCACCTGATCGGCCGCCCGAAGATCTGACCGCCCGCGCGCGGATCCGGGACGCCGCCTTGGCCGAGTTCGCCGAGCGCGGCTTCAAAGGCGCGACGATGAAGGCCGTCGCCGACGCCGCGGGCGTCTCCGTCGGCCTGGTACAGCACCACTTCGGCTCCAAGGACGGGCTTCGCGAGGCGTGCGACCGGCATGTCCGCGACGTGATCCTGGGCGCCGCCGGCGAGGTCCAGGAAGCGGCCGACGTCAGCCCCGAGTTCCTGCGGGGGATGTACGACGCGAGCGAACTCAGCGTGCGTTATCTCGCCCGGGCCCTGGTCGAGGGCTCGCCGGTGGCGGCTGCGTTGTTCGACGAAGGCTCCGAGGTCGCCGAGCGGTTCTTCGCGGCGACCTGGCCCGATGAGTTCCCGCCCGGCGAAGCGAAGGTTCGTGAGCGGGCCGCCGTGATGGCGGCGATGCATCTGGGCACGATCGTGCTGCACGACCATCTGTCCCGGCGGCTCGGCGTCGATGTGCTGCAGCGCGCGAACTCCAGCCTGATCGGCACCGCCCTGGCCGATGTCTACGCCCACATGGGCGAGTGGATCACCGCTCAGCAGGGCGACCGGCTCCGTCAGGCCGTCACCGACCTTCACATGAAGGAGCGCCCCGATGCCTGATGTGGTCCGGATCCATCAGCTGACCAAGAACTTCGGCCGGGTCCGCGCGCTGGACGGCCTGGACATGACCGTGCGGGAAGGAGAGGTGCACGGGTTCCTCGGCCCGAACGGCGCCGGTAAGAGCACGACCCTCCGCATCCTGCTCGGCCTGCTGCGCAAGGATGCCGGCGAGGCACGGCTGCTGGGCGGCGATCCCTGGGCCGACGCCGTCGAGTTGCACCGGCGGCTCGCGTACGTCCCCGGCGACGTCACCCTGTGGCCGAGCCTGTCCGGCGGCGAGGTGATCGACCTGCTCGGCCGTCTGCGCGGAGGCACCGACGCCAAGCGGCGCGACGAGCTGATCGAGCGCTTCGCCCTGGATCCGCGCAAGAAGGCCCGGACCTACTCCAAGGGCAACCGGCAGAAGGTCGCACTGGTCGCCGCACTCGCCTCCCAGGTTGAGTTACTGCTGCTGGACGAGCCGACCTCCGGTCTCGATCCGCTGATGGAAGCGGTCTTCCGCGAGGTCATCACCGAAGAGCGGCGCGCCGGCCGTACGGTCCTGCTCTCCAGCCACATCCTCGCCGAGGTCGAGGCACTCTGCGACCGGGTGAGCATCATCCGGGACGGCCGGATCGTGGAGGCCGGCACGCTCGCACAGTTGCGCCACCTCACCCGCATCTCGATCACGGCGGAGCTGGCCAGGGTTCCGGCTGACGGCCTGCCCCATGTCCACGACCTCAACACGGACGGCGGCCGCGTACGTTTCCAGGCCGACAGCGACCACATCGGCGAGGTGCTGGCCCGGCTGACGCAGTACGGCGTGCGCGACATCACCGCCCAGCCCCCCACCCTCGAGGAACTGTTCATGAGGCACTACCGATGAACACCGCGGCACTGATCCGGCTGATCCTGCGCCGTGACCGCGTCTGGCAGCCGCTGTGGATCGTGTTGGTCACTCTCTTCGTCGCGACCACGGTGGCCACCATCCGCCAGTTGCTTCCGGCTCCCGAAGCACGCCTGCACTACGTCAACGAGGTCGCGGCCAACCCCGTGATCCTTCTGATGCAGGGGCCTGCGTACGGCGACAGCCTGGGGGCGGTCGCCGCTCAGCAGCGGGGCGCCGCCACCATGATCTTCGCTGCCCTGGCCAGTGTCATCCTGCTGGTCAAGCACACCCGCTCCGACGAGGAGCAAGGGAGGCGCGAGCTGGTCGGGTCGGCGGCCGTGGGGCGGCATGCGCCGCTGACCGCCGCTCTCACCGTGGTGCTGGGCGCGAACCTGGTGCTGGCCGCGCTGATCGCCATGGTCGGCGTGAGCGCCGACCTTCCCCTGGCCGGGTCCCTCGCCTGGGGCCTGATGGCCGCGTCGGGCGGCTGGGCCGGGGCCGCGCTGGCCGCGGTGGCCGTGCAGATGACCCAGAGCGCTCGGCTGGCCGGAGCCTGGGCCTTCACCGTGTTCTTCGGGGCGTACCTGGTCCGCGGCGTCAGCGACGTGGGCGGCCCCGGCATGGAATGGCTGGGCTGGCTCATGCCGAGCGGCTGGATCCTGCGCGCCCACGCCTTCGGCGGCGAGCAGTGGTGGGTGTTCATGCCGGTCGCGGCGTTCGTCACGGCCTTGATCATGGTGGCCTACGTGCTGTCGGCCCGCCGGGACATCGCCGCCGGCCTCGTGCCGCCAAGGCCGGGCCCCGCCCATGCGCCGAAGAGCCTGCGCGGGCCGCTCGGGCTGGCGTGGCGGACGCACCGGGGCATGGCGCTGGCGTGGATCGCGGGTGCCGCCTTCATCGGTGCGGCGATCGGGCTGGGCGGGCAAACCGCCATCGAAACGTTCGGCCGAAGCGGCGCGCTGGACTTCTGGGCCGAGCGGACGGGGACCGATGATCCCACGGAGATATTCTTCCGCCTCGTCGTGTACAAGCTGGCGATGTACTCCGTCTCCCTGTACGCGATCATGACGGTGCTGCGCCTGCGCGGCGATGAGGCCACGGAATTGCTCTTGGCCGGCCCCGTGAGCCGGGCCCGCTGGGTGGCCAGCCATCTTGTGTTCGCGCTGGGGGTGCCCGTCGCCGTTCTGGTGACCGCCGGCCTCGGGTTGAGCCTCGGCAGCGGGGACGTGGCCGGCGGCCTGGCCATCACCACGCTCCTTCTTCCCGCCATCTGGGTGATGGCCGGGATCGCCGTGGCGGCGTTCGGGCTGTTCCGGCGGGCCGGGGCGGTCGTGGGATGGACGGCTTTGGTGCTGGCCATCGCTGTGGAGGTCGGCTGGGAGGTCGGGCTTCTGAGCGACGCGTTCTTCATGGTCTCCCCGCTAGCGCACGTCCATTACTCGACCCTGGCCGACCCGGGACCGGGCACGCTGCTCGGGCTCACGCTCGTGGCCGCCGGCTTCACCGCGACGGGCTTGTACGGCCTGCGCCGCCGCGATCTGACCGTGTGACTCCATGTACGGGTGCACGCATCCGTGCTAGTTTGCCTGCTTATCAGCATCTAATGCGGAAAAGCAGATGAACAGACGCGACCACATTGAGCAGTTGCTCACCGCGATGCAGCGCGACCTGCTGCCCTCGCTGTTGCACGTCCATGAAGAAGACGACCTGCGGCTGATCGACAACGTCATGTTGCACGTCCTTGACCGTGGCGAGGAGCCCACGGTCAAGGAGCTGGCCGCGTTGATCGGCCGTTCGGAATCGCGGACCAGCCGGATCGTCGATGGGCTGGTGCGGCGCGGGCTCGTGGAGCGGTACGAGGACGAGCGGGATCGCCGCGCTCGCAGGATCCGGGTGAGTGCGCAGGGCACCGCGTTGCTGCAACGGATTCGCCGGCTCAGGGTCGATGCGCAGATGTGGCTCTGGGAGCACTTCACCGAAGAGGAGGCGCAGATCGTGCTCCAGGCGCTGGAGCTTTTCGCCAAGGCTGCAAGAAAGGTACGGGATGAAGCTGATCAAGCTGCCGGAGATCGACGCCTCGATGATCGACCTGGTGGGCGGCAAGGCAGCCGGGCTCGGGGAGATGATCAAGGCCGGTGAGCGGGTCCCCGACGGCTTCTGCGTGACCGTCGAAGCCTATGGAGCGAGAGAGGTCCCGGAGGAGGAGCTGGTCGACGCCTACGAGCGACTCGGCGGCGGCAAGGTGGCGGTGCGCTCGAGCGCCACCGCCGAAGACCTCCCCGAGGCCAGTTTCGCCGGGCAGCAGGACACTTACCTCAACGTCGAGGGCGGAGAGGCGCTGATCGACGCGGTCCGCCGCTGCTGGGACTCCCTGCACACCGAGCGCGCCGTGGCCTACCGGGCCAACGCCGGCATCCAGGACGCCGCGATGGCCGTCGTGGTGCAGCGGGTCGACCCCGAGCGGGCCGGTGTGCTGTTCACGGCCAACCCGATCACCGGGCGTCGCACCCAGATGGTCGTCGACGCCGCGCAAGGACTCGGCACCGCGATCGTCGACGGCACCGTGGTGCCCGACCACCACGAATTCGACGACGACGCCGCCCAGGACGGCTGGCTGGAGGACCTGCGTACGGCGGGGCTGCGGTTGCGGGAGCACTTCGGCTCGCCGCAGGACATCGAGTGGGCCATCGATCGGGACGGCGCGCTGTGGTTACTGCAGTCCCGTCCGATCACGACGCTGTTCCCGGCGCCACCGGCGACCGACGATGCCCGGCTCTACCTGGAGTTCGGTCACATCCAGGGCATGTTGCGGCCGATGACCCCGATGGGGGTGTCGATGCTCAAGGCCGGCGCCGCCCCGTGGTTCGAAGCGGTCGGCGCGAAAGTCGATCGGCGTGATCCACTGCCCCGGATGGTCCCGATCGGCGGCAGGCTCTTCTTCGACCTGACCGACTTCCTGCGGAACAAGGCGATCCGCGAGCGGCTGGGAGTTTCACTGGAGGTGTACGGTCCGCGGGTACAGAGCGCCGTGCGGCGGATCATGCACGATCCGCGCTTCGCCCCGCGCCCCGGCCTGCCGTTCAACCTGCGCACGGTCACCAAGGCGGTGGCGCTGATGGCGCCCAGGGCCGTCGCCGGGCTCGCAGCCGCCATGGCGAGGCCGGACGCCGCGCGGGCCAAGGCCTACCGCGGCGTCCAGAAGGTCAGGCGGCTGACCGTCCCGCCCGGGAAGAACGCGACCGCCGCCGAACGGTTGCGCTGGGCGATGGAGGACTCGCACAAGCCGATCATGAACCTGGACATGCAGGGGATCGTCTGGCCGCTGGCTGCCGGCATCATCGCCGGCACGGCTCCGGCCTTCCTGCTTGAGGGCGTGGCCACCGAAGAAGAACTGGACACCGTCCTCGGCGGCATGCCGTATAACGTGACCACAGAGATGGACCTGGCCCTGTGGAAGCTCGCGGTGAAGGCGCGCGAGCACCGCGACCTGTTCGGGAACACCCCCTCGGAAGAACTCGCCGCCCGCTACCGGGAAGGCGACCTGCCCGACATCGGCATGGCCGCGTTCCTCGGGAAGTACGGCATGCGCGCCGCCGCCGAGATCGACGTCGGTATGCCACGGTGGGCGGAGGACCCGGCCCCGCTGTTCTCCACGATCGCCAACTACCTGCGCGTGGACGACCCCGGCCAGGCACCGGACCGGCGGTTCGAGCAGGCCGCGGCGAGAGCCGAGCGGATGCTCACTATGCTGGCGCGGCGCGCCCGACGCAGGCGGCCGATCCGCGGCAGGATCGCGTCCTTCCTCATGCGCAGATCGCGCAAGCTCACCGGCCTGCGCGAGATCGGCAAGTTCGCCTGGCTGATCCCGCTGCGGGCGGCGCGGGAGCAACTGCTGCTCGTGGGCGAGGAGTTGTTCGAGCGACCGGACGACATCATGTTCCTGGACCTGGCCGAGGCACGCCAGGCCGTGGACGGCGCGGATCTCCGCCCCGTGATCGCGGCGCGGCGTGCCGAGTACGAGCGCGAACTGCGACGGCCCACCGTACCCGGAGCCCTGCTGTCCGACGGCACCGACGTGGAGGCGCTCGCGCCGCAGGGCCCCGAGGAGGACGGAGTGCTCACCGGCATGGCCGGGGCGGCGGGCCGGGCGACAGGCAGGGCGCGGGTGATCCGCGACCCGGCCGACGCGCACATCGAGCCCGGCGAGATCCTCGTCGCGCCCACCACCGACCCCGGCTGGACACCGCTCTTCCTGACCACGGCGGGCCTGGTCACCGAGACCGGCTCCCCGGTCGCGCACGGCCCGACCGTCGCCAGGGAATATGGCATCCCGGCCGTCATCTGCGTGCGCAACGCCACCCACGAGATCAGAACCGGGCAGCTCATCACCATCGACGGCGCCGCGGGCACCGTGCGCATAGAGGAGGGATGAGCCGAGGGCGGGCCACGGCGGCGGCGACGCCGTCTTCAGCGCCCCGGCGCCCGCGGGCTCATGACGGGGCGTCCTCCTTGGCTCGTCCCCGGAGCCGGCGCGCGATGCCGAACCAGGTGGGGACGTCACGCTCGTCGTCGAAGCCGCGGGCGACGACGATGTCGGTGGAGGAGTGCAGGACGATCGACAGGACGATGGTCACCGCGACGAACTGGAAGACGCTTTCGGCCGCCGCGATGCCGGAGGACAGGACGATCAATCCGTAGACGACGGAGGCGAACCCCTTGGGGCCGAACCAGGCCACCGCGGCCTGCTCACGTACGCTCAGCCCGGAGCCGAGGTACGACACCCAGATCGCCACGGGCCGGGCCAGCACCAGCGCCAGGATCGCGAACACCCAGCCCTGCCAGCCGACGGAGCCGAGCAGGGCAGGGGTGATGAGCGCGCCGAACACCAGCAACGCACCCAGCTTCAGCAGCTCGGCGATGAGCTCGCCGAAATGCTCGAACGACTCGCGCTGGCGCTCGCCGAAGGTGGCGACGGTGACTCCGGCGGCGAAGGCCGCGAGGAACAGGTTGCCGTGTGTGACCTTGCCCACCGCCAGCACCAGCAGGCCGATGGCCAGGCCGTTGAGTGGCTCGTACTGGGTGGAGGCGGAGAACCAGCGGGTCTGCTCCAGTTTGATCGCCAGCCACGGGATGGCCACCCCGATCACGATGCCGAGGCCGAGTTCGAGACCGAGCTCGCCCAGGTGCAGGTCGTGCGAGCCGGCCGCGACGGCCAGGAACACCATCACGAACGGCAGCGCCAGGCCGTCATTGACGCCCGATTCCACGTTCAGCAGCTGCCGCAGCCGGGGTGGCACCTTCTCGTTGCCGACCAGCGCGGCGGCGAACACCGGGTCGGTCGGTGCAAGGATCGCACCGATCAGCAGCGACTCGACCCACCCGAGACCGAGCAGGTAGTGGGCGGCCAGCGCGGTGATGGCCAGCGTGAGCGGCAGCCCCCATCCCAGGGCTCGACCGGGCAGACGCCACGCGCCGCGCAGATCCTTCCAGCCGACCCGCATGCCGTCGGTGAACAGCACGGCGAACAGCGCCAGCTCGGCCAGCGTGGCCACGAGATCGTCGCCGGGCTGCAGCGACACCACGCCCAGCGCGCCATCGCCGAGCAGGAACCCGGCCACGAGGAACAGCGCCGCCGTGGACAGGATGGTGCGGTTCGCCAGACTGGACAGCAGCACGGCCAGCATCAGCATGCCCGCGAACGCAAGTGACAGCGCACCCATCAGACGGCCTCTTTAGGATCGGCAATGAGAACTGCCGACCAGACTTCCCGGCGCACCTGCGGGAAACTTATCAAGCCGCGACAACACCCCGCACTTCCGCACACAGTACGGTGTCCGCTCCCCTGCACCGGTGAGCAGGTGCCCGATCGGCACGGTTCCCGGATCATTGATACGTTGATGGCAGGTGTGCCGGGAAGTCTGGTCGGTGGTTCTCGTTGCCGACCACGAAAGAGGCTCTTAGTGCGCGCACGCGATCTGGCATGCGATTTTCCGACCGTCACCGTGGACACCCCCGTCTACGACGCCGCCCGGCTCCTCGCCGAGCAGGACCTGCCCGGCCTCATCGTGGTCGACGGCCGCGGGTTGCCCGTCACCATCCTGCCGGGCACGCAGGTGCTCCGGCTGGCCGTACCCGGCTACTGCCAGGACGATCCGGCGCTGGCGCGGGTCGTCGACGAAGCGCACGCCGACCGGTTCCTGCACGCGCTGGCCGGCCGGACCGTCCGTGAGGCGCTCCCGGCGCAGCCGCGCGAGCTGCCGATCACCGCTCCCGACGCCACGGTCCTGGAACTGGCCGCGCTGATGGCGCGCACGCACAGCCCACTGGTGGCCGTGGTGAGCGACGGTGCGTTGCTGGGCGCGGTCACGCTCCAGGCGCTGCTGGACCGGGCGGTGGCCGCGTGAGCGTCACCGCATGGCTGGCGGTGGCGGTTTTCCTGTGCGCCTACGCGCTGATCGCCACCGAGAAGATCCACCGGGTGGCGGCCGCGCTCGGCGGT
>NZ_SMJZ01000090.1 GCF_004348345.1 Nonomuraea longispora | reverse complement strand
GGGTGGGGTGACCACGTGCGTACGTTGCCGCGCGCCCAGCGGTCGAGCAGTTCCGTGTCGTGGCTGATGGCCAGCACTCCGGCCCCCGTGCGCTCCCGGTACGCCTCGATCCTGGCGACGAGGTGGGCCTGGGTGGAGGCGTCGAGCATGGTGGTCATCTCGTCGCAGATGAGGTAGCGCGGTTCGAGCGCCAGAGCCCGCGCCACGCAGGCGCGCTGGAGCTGCCCGTCCGACACCTCGTGCGGCCGGCGGCCGAACAGCTCGGCCGTGAGGCCCAGCTCCTCCGCCAGGACGCGGGCTCGTTCCAGGGGCCGGCGGGCGGCGCGCAGCGGCTCGGTGATCACGTCGTGCAGCGTGAAGAGAGGGTCGACGGCCAGCCGGGGCTGCTGGAAGATCAGCCCAATCGAGGTGCGCTGGGGCGCCCGGTGCCGCCACCGCGTCACGGCCTGCCCGTCGACGGTGACCGTGCCCGCGGAGGGACGCAGCAGGAGGGCGAGCACGCGGGCGAGGGTGGACTTGCCGCAGCCGCTGGGCCCGGCCAGGCCGAGGACCTCGCCGGGAGCCACGGACAACGTGACGGCGTCGAGCACCCGGTGCCGGCCGAAGGAGACGGTGACGCCGTTGGCCTCAAGCATGGTGGCAGGCCACTCCCTTTCCGCTCATGACGGGGAGTTCTTCGCATGCGGGTGTCGCCTGGGCGCAGCGCGGCTGGAAGGAGCAGCCGTCCGGCAGGCGGGTGAGCTCGGGCGGCTGCCCGGGGATCGGGACGAAACCGCGGGTGGGCAGCGCGTCCAGCAGCCCGCGCGCGTAAGGGTGGCGGGGGCCCGCGAAGAACGCGCCCGCCTCGGACAGTTCCACGATGCGGCCGGCGTACATGACGGCGATGTCGTCGGCCACCCGCTCGGCCGCGCGCAGGTCGTGCGTGATGACGAGCACCGCGCGGCCTTCGTCGCACAGGCGGCGCAGCTCGGCCATGGTCGCGTCCACGAGGGGCCGGTCCAGGCCGGTGGTGGGCTCGTCGGCGACGATCAGGGGCGGGTCGCCGGCGAGGGCGAGCGCGTTGGCGACGCGCTGCGCCATGCCGCCGGAGAGCTGGTGCGGGTAGCGGTCAAGGTCCTGCGGGCGCAGCCCGGCCCGCGCGGCGACCTCGTCGGGCGCCTCCGTACGGCCGAGCTCGCGCAGCGCCTCGGCGAGCTGGTCGCGGGCGGTGCGGACGGGCGTGAGGTGGGCGGCGGGGCTCTGCGGGACGAGACCGATCATGCGCCCGCGTACCTGCCTGGCCAGCACCTTCTCGGGGGCGGCGACCAGGTCGAGCGGGCCGAGCCAGGCGTGCCCGGTGACGTCGGCGTTGCCCGGCAGCAGGCCGAGCAGGGCGTGCGCCATCACGGACTTGCCGCAGCCGGACTCGCCGGCCAGTGCCAGGCAGCGGCCCTCGCGCAGCTCGAAGCGGGCGTCGGTGACCGCGTGCACGACCGCGCCGGGCAGCCGGAAACGGACCGACAGACCATCGACGCGCAGCTTCACAACACCGGCTCCGATCTCCACCGCGGGTTGGTCCGGTCGCGCAGGTGCTGGGCGAGCGCGGAGACCGCGAGCGTGGGCAGCAGGATGAACAGCCCGGGGAACAGACTCGGCCACCAGTCCCCCGCGAGCAGCGAACGCTGTCCGTCGTTGATCATGTTGCCGAGCGAGGCCAGGTGGGGCGGTAGTCCCAGACCGAGGAAGCTGAGCGCGGTCTCGTGCCAGATGGCGTGCGGGATCATCAGCACGGTGGCGAGCAGCAGGTGGGGGGCCAGATTGGGCAGGAAGTGGCGGCGGATGACGCGCAGCCGGCCAGAGCCTCCGGAGATGGCGGCGTCCACGAAGGGCCGGCCGCGCAGTGACAGCACCTCGGACCGGACGATCCTGGCGGCCGTGGTCCAGTGGGTGACCGCCACCGACACCACCACGGCGACCGCGCTGGGCGCGAACAGGGCCACGATGAAGATGCCGAACAACAGGTGCGGCAGGGCGTTGAACCCGTCGACCATCCGCATGAGCAGCCGGTCGGCCGTTCCGCCCGCCGCGCCGGCGGCCAGCCCTACCAGGCCGCCGATCATCACGCTGGCCAGGGCGGCGACCAGACCGACCAGGATCGACACGCGCAGCCCGTAGACGGAGCGGAGCAGCACGTCCCTACCGACCTCGTCGGTGCCGAACGGGTGGCCGGGCGAGGGCGGCAGTGAGGCGGTCCGCAGGTCGACGAGCTGCTGGTCGAGCTGGACGATCAGCGGCACCAGCACCACGGCGAGGACCAGGACGGCCAGCGTGCCGAGGGCGAGCCGCAGCCGGCGCACCGGCCTGCGGGCTGCTCCCGTGTTGTCCTGTGCGATCGTCATCAGCCCACCCCGAGCACGCGGACGCGGGGGTCGGCCACCGTGTAGGCCAGGTCAGCCAGCAGGTTGCCGGCCACGACCGCGAGCGTGGCCAGCAGGGTGAGCGCGGCCAGCAGCGGGAAGTCGACCGACAGCGCCGCCTTGATGGTGGTGCCGGCCACTCCGGGCCAGGAGAACACCGCCTCGACCAGGATCGCCCCCGTCACCAGCTCCGGCACCCTGGCCCCCATGATCGTGATGAACGGCAGCAGCGCCGAGCGCAGCGCGTGCCGCAGCAGCACCGTACGCCCGCGCAGCCCGCGCGCCCGCGCCCCCGTCACGAAGTCCTCGCGCAGCACGCCGATGACCGACTCCCGCACGAACAGCAGCAACCAGGACGACTGCGAGAACGCCAGCACGGCCACCGGCAGCACCATGTGGCGCAGCAGGTCGGGCAGCGTTACCGTGGTGGAGGCGGCGTCGGTGAGCCCGCCCGCGGGCAGCCAGCCGAGCGTCACGGAGAACACCCAGATCGCCAGCAGCCCCACCCAGAAGACCGGGGCCGCCTCGTTGGTGTACGCCGCGCCGGTGACGAGCCGGTCGAGCCACGAGTCGCGCCGCCAGGCGGCCAGCGTGCCGACGACCGGCCCGGCGACGAGCATCACCACGAGCGCGCAGCCGACGACGAGCAGCGTCCAGCCCAGCCGCTCGCCGATGACCTGCGCGACCGGCAGGCGCAGCGACCGCGACTCTCCGAGGTCTCCGCTGAGCAGGTTGCCCAGCCAGGTGGCGTACTGCTCCAACAAGGGCTTGTCGAGTCCCCAGTTTGCCCTGATCCCGGCCATGACCTCCGGGCTGGTGATCATGGCCCGCTCGCCCAGGTACTGCCGTACGGGGTCGAAGGGGGACGCCTTGGCCAGCGCGAACATCCCGAACGTCACGGCCAGCAGCAGCGGCACGGTGAAGGCGAGCCGCCAGGTGACGATCCGTACCCAGGTCACGAGGCGGGCTTCCAGTTCACGACCGTGCCGAGCAGTCCGCCGGTGGAGTGCTCGTGCGCCTCGACGCCGATCCGCAGCCCGCTCCAGCCGCCGCGGACGACGTAGGTGTGCTTCAGGTAGACGAGGTACAGCCAGACGGCGTCGTCGCGGATGAGCCGCTGCACCTCCTGGTACGTCTTCTCGCGGGCGGCCCGGTCGGACGTTCGGCGGCCGGCGTCGAGCAGCCGGTCCATCTCGGGGTTGTCGTACCGGCCGGGATTGAAGTAGCCCTGGCCGGCGTAGGAGGAGTGGAACAGCTCGTAGTTGGTGTAGTCGGGGTCGTACGGGGTGCCGTACCCCATGATCAGTGCGTCCTTGGCCATGCGCTGGTCGATGGCGTCCCAGTCGAGCCCGGCGAGCCGCACGTCGATGCCCACCTGTTTGGCGTCGGAGGCGACGGCGAGGGCGAGATCCTTGCGCAGCGAGTCGCCGGCCGGGTACATCAGCGTGAACCTGGCGGCCGTGCCGTCCTTGGTCCTGATGCCGTCGGCGCCCGCCTTCCAGCCGGCCGCCTCCAGCGTCGCCGCGGCCTCGGCCCGGTCGGGTTGCGCGGAGCCGGTGACGGAGGGGTCGTGCCAGCCGGTGCCGGGCGCGATCGGCCCGAACGCGGGAGCGCCCGCTCCCGCGAGGATCGCCGACACCATCGCGGAGCGGTCGACGGCCAGGCTGAGCGCCCTGCGGACGGCCAGGTCGCCGGTCACGGGCTGGTCCATCGGGAACATGACGCCCCGGTAGTCGGCGCTGGGCGCCTCGTGGACGGTCACGCCCGGCTGGTCCCTGAAGCGGGCGACCGCCTTGGGCGGCAGTTCCGTCGCGGTGTACTCGCCCGCCGCCATCCTGGTCGCCCTCGCGTTGTCGTCCGTGGTGTACGCGAGCACCAGGTTCTTGACGGCCGGTACGTCGCCCCAGTAGCGCTCGTTGGCCTTGAGCGCGATCTTGTCGCCCTTGGTCCAGGACACGAACGCGTACGGGCCGGTCCCTACCGGCTTGCCGGACAAATCGGATTTGTCGGGAACGATGCCGAGCGTGGCCCGCTGCACGATGGGCGCGTAGGGGTACTTGAGGTGGAAGACGACCGTGCGCTCGTCGGGCGCGTCGACCTTGTCGATGGCGGCGTAGTCGCCCCTGATCGGCGAGTTGTTGCCGGACTTCAGCACCTGCTCGTAGGTGTAGACGACGTCCGCGCTGGTCAGCGGCCTGCCGTCGTGGAACGTGACCCCCTGGCGCAGGGTGAACTCCACCTTCTTCCCCTCCGCCTCGGGCAGCGACTCGGCCAGGGCGGGCTGCACCTTCAGGTCGGGCGTGCGCCGTACGAGCCCGTCGAACATCAGCGAGCCGCCGTCCGGGGCGTAACCGAGGACCGGGTTGAGCGCGTCGGGCTCCGAACTCAGGCCCAGCACGACGGTGTCCTGCGCGGCCGGGGCGGGCTGCGAGGGAGCCGAGCACGCGGTCAACGCCAGGACGAACACCCCGAACAGCGCGGATCTTCGCTTCATGCTGGCGACCTTAAAGCGAGTGAATATTAATTGCAAGTAGGTTGCAATAGTGGTGCGCGCGCCGCATAGGGAGCCCGTGCCACGGTTCGCCCGCGCGGGCCGTTACACGGTCGCAACCTTGGCTACGGCATCCTGGGTCCAGTGGAACTCCGTGACGCGGACCGTCTGCTCGCCGCCGCACGCGCGTTGCTGGGCGAGCACACCGTCGTGCACCGGAAGGCCGCGGCCGCCCTCGACAAGGTCCGTCTCGACGCGGCCAGAGCGCAGCTGGAGTCGGTCCCGATCTCCCGTCTGAAAGACGTCACCGACGGCCGGCTGCGGGTCGCCACGCTGGAGAGTTCCGGATACACCACGGTGCGGCAGGTGCTGGAGGCCTCGGCGTACCGGCTGCAGTTACTGCCGGGGATCGGCGCGCGCACGGCCGGCCACATCCACGCGGCCGCACGCCAGCTCGAGCGGGCGGCGGCCGACGCCGCGAGCGTGCGCATCGACGTCGAGCACCACGACCAGGCGGTCACCGACCTCGTGATCGCCCTGCACGGCCTGGTGCGGGTGGGCCCCGACCTGCCGCGCGCCCTCGATGCCGCCCGCGACCTGGAGGGGCGGCTGGGGCCGCTGCTGGCCGCGGCCCGGCCGGCGCGCAGCCGCCTGCGCATGTGGTTCACGCTGCCCAAGCGGCGCCAGCAAGCGCGCGACGCGCTGGCCGAGATCTCCGGGCTGCTCGACACCTCCCAGGAGACGCCGCTGCTGCTCGCCCAGGTCACCACCGACCTGCTGCGCCCGCCCGCGTCCGACCTGGAGGCGTGGACCGACTTCGAGTCCCGCTCCCCCGAATACTTCGGCCTGCTGACCGAGCTCGCCGGCGAACCCCTGCCGACGGGCGAGACCTCGCTGCCCGGCGACCTCGCGGCCAAGGTCGGCGGGCAGCCGCTCGACGACACCCGCCGCCGGGTGTCGCTCCGCGGCTACCAGGCGTTCGGCGCCCGCTTCGCCCTCGCCCAGGAACGGGTGATCATCGGCGACGAGATGGGCCTGGGCAAGTCGATCGAGGCCATCGCCGTGATGGCGCACCTCGCGGCGAAAGGGGCGACGCACTTCCTGGTGACGTGCCCCACGAGCGTGCTCATCAACTGGGTGCGTGAGGTCGAGTCGCGCAGCACCCTGCGCGCCCACCCGCTGCACGGGCCCGACCGGCTCGCGGCCCAGCAGGAGTGGGAGCGGCAGGGCGGCGTCGCCGTGGCCACCCTCGACAGCCTCCACCGGCTCGATACCAAGGCCGTGCCCGGCCTGCTCGTCGTGGACGAGGCCCACTACGTCAAGAACCCCCAGGCCAAGCGGTCCCAGACGGTCGCCTCATGGTGCGGGCGCGTCGACCGCGTGCTCTTCCTGACCGGCACCCCGATGGAGAACCGCGTCGAGGACTTCCGCGTCCTGGTCTCCTATCTGCGGCCCGAGCTGGCCGCCGCCCTGCGCAACAGCGACATGGTGGCGGGTGCGCAGGCGTTCAGGAAGGCGGTCGCGCCCGTCTACCTGCGGCGCAACCAGCAGGACGTGCTGGCCGAGCTGCCCGACCGGGTCGACGCGGACGAGTGGGTGGAGTTCAGCGGCGCCGACTTCACCGCCTACCGGCGGGCCGTGGCCGACGGCAACTTCATGGCCATGCGCCGCGCCGCCTACGCCGAGCCCGCCACCTCGGCCAAGTTGAAGCGCCTGCTCGAACTCGTCGAGGACGCCGAGGCCAACGGGCTCAAGGTGGTCGTGTTCTCCTACTTCCGCGCGGTGCTCGCCTGCGTACAGGCGGAACTGGACGGCCGTGCGCACGGGCCGCTGTCGGGCGACGTCGGCGCCGCGCGCCGGCAGCAGGTGGTCGACGAGTTCACCGCGGCCAAGGGGCACGCGGTGCTGCTCAGCCAGGTGCAGGCCGGCGGGGTGGGGCTCAACCTGCAGGCTGCCTCCGTCGTGATCCTGTGCGAGCCGCAGGTCAAGCCGAGCATGGAGAACCAGGCGATCGGCCGTGCCCACCGGATGGGACAGGTGCGCAAGGTGCAGGTGCACCGGCTGCTCACCGTCGACTCGGTCGACCAGCGCATGCTGAACATCCTGCACCGCAAGTCGCGGCTCTTCGACGCCTACGCCCGGCGCAGCGACCTGGCCGAGTCGGCGGCGGACGCCGTCGACATCTCGGAGCAGACCCTCGCCCGTCAGGTGGTCGAGGAGGAGCAGCGCCGCCTGCTCGACCGCGGTGACACCGCCGATTGAGGTGACGGCGTCAGACGCTCAGCGGCCGAGCCGCGCCTTGGCGACCGGCACCAGCACCTGCCCGGTGACGAACTCGCTCCACAACCCGAACCTCAGCGCCGACCCGGGCCTGGCCGTGGACTCCACGAAGCCGACGGTGCGGCCGTGGTGCTCGCGGGTGGCGCCGAACGACAACCGGAACCTGGTGGTGCCGGCGCGCTCCTGCGGCGGGGTGTCGTTCGGCGGGAGGATCTCGTCCAGTGCCCACCGGTAGTGCTCGCGGTACGGGTGCGAGACACGTTCCATGGTCTGCTCCAGCACCACGCCGGTGGAGGGCAGCACGACCAGCACGCCGGGCGTGCGGCCGATCCGGGTGTTGAAGGCGAGCACCTCGCGCGGCTCCCCGGTGGCGTACTCGGCCAGCCCGCTACCCACCTGGGAGCCGTCCGGGCAGGCGGCGGCGCCCTTCTCCTCGATGAGGGCGCGGTCGCAGGTGGGGAAGGCGTCCGGGTTGAACCGCACCGACCGGTCGAACAGGAACACGAACCGCCTGGCGCCCGCGGGCACCTGCCCGGTCTCGGCGCGGCTGCGGCGGTCCCATGCGAGGGTCACACTGTGGCCCGGGCCCGCGGTCGCCGTCACCGACAGGGAGTCGATGTTGCGGGTGCCCTCGACGTCCGCCTCGTGGGGCCGTTGCGGCCCGCCCGGCGCGGGGTCGGCGGGATGGGCGTACGCGGGCGTCGCCAGAGCGGGAAGGGACACGAGCGCGGTCAGAGCGGCCAGTGCGATCTTCGCCTTCATGATGCCTCCGAGGGATCGATCAACGTCGCGGTGGTCACTCAACCAGCGGGCCCCGAAAGATCACGTAAAGCGGATGAGGAGACTTCCAGCATGTCTGAAGCGTTCGGGGGTGTTGCTACGGTTCTCGCCCGGTAGTGATGACGTGACGGGAAGACCGGATGGCGCAATGGCCAAGAGGACCCCAGGATCGGTTTCGGCACGCCGGGCCACCCACACCATGGCCGCCCCCCGCACGACGACCCGCCCAGTGGCCCGCCCGGGCTGGTGGGACCGCCGCCCGGCGGCCGACCTGGGACGCGCACGGTAAAAAACGGTTCCGCCGTCCTCCGCCGCGCGGGGCGAGGCGGGCGAGAGGGAGAAAGTGCTTAACTTGGCTGCGTAAAACGTTTCACTGCTTCGCGTCACCCAGGAAGGACACCCTTGGACTACGAACGCCAGCCGTACAGAAGGTGCGGCCGCAGCGGTCTCCTGCTCCCCGCCGTGTCACTCGGCCTGTGGCACAACTTCGGCGGAGGCAAGCCGCTCGACAGCCAGCGCACGATCCTGCACAAGGCGCTCGATCTCGGCATCACCCACTTCGACATCGCCGACCGGTACGGCCCTCCGCTGGGGGCCGCCGAGTCCACGTTCGGCCGGATCTTCCCCCGGTCCCTGCGTGACGAGGTCGTGGTCACCACCAAGGGCAGCAACCCCATGTGGGACGGCCCGTACGGCATGGGCAACTCCCGCAAGCACCTGCTCGCCACCCTCGACCGGTCGCTGGAGAGGCTCGGCCTCGACTTCGTCGACATCTTCTACCTGCACCGCGACGACCCCGGCACCCCGCTCGAAGAGCAGATGGCCACGCTCGACCACATGGTCCGCACCGGTCGCGTGCTCTACGTCGGCGTCTCCAACTTCTCCCCCGAGCGCACCGCCCAGGCCGCCCGCCTGCTGCGCGAGCTCGGCACCCCGCTGCTGGTGCACCAGCCGTCCTACTCCCTGCTCAACCGGGGCATCGAGGACTCCCTGCTCGGGGTGCTCGAGGAGCAGGGCGTCGGCTGCGTGGTCTACTCGCCGCTGGCGCAGGGCCTGCTGACCGACCGTTACCTCGACGGCATCCCCGCCGACTCGCGCGCCGCCGAGGGGCGTTTCCTCACGGCGGACCGGGTGACGCCGGAGGTGCTGACGTTCGTACGTTCGCTGTCCGCACTCGCCGAGGCGCGCGGCCAGACGGTGGCCCAGCTGTCGCTCGCCTGGGCGCTGCGTGACCCGCGCATCACCTCGGTGCTCGTGGGCGCGTCCAGCCCCGAGCAGCTGGAGGCGAACGTGGCCGCCGTCGACAACCTCGGCTTCACCCACGAGGAGTTGGCGGCCATCGAGCGCGCGGCCAAGGAGTCCGGCGTCGCGGCATAGCGCCGCGTCCCCCCGCCGGCGGGCTGCTCTTGTGGGCGCTCAGCCGTCCGGCCGATCGAGACGCTGGTAGAGGCCGTACACGAAGCGGGCACGGTACGCCGTGCCCGCGTGGGTGAACCCGACCGCCCAGTGGTGCGGCGCCTGCCCCTCCAGCGGGACGGCACCGGGGAAACTGGTGCCCACGTCGGCGACGACGCACGCCCAGGGCGTGAGGTCCGCGAAGGCCAGTCGCACGCCGCCGCCGGGCCGGACGAACCACTGGCTCCAGACCTCGCCCCCCGGCCCTGTCAGCACCTCGAACTCCAGGCCCGGCCACGACGGCAGGGCCCACCGGTGCACGTCGCACGTCAGGCTGCCGAACGCGCGCGGGCCCGCGTGGTGGGGCGGGCCCAGCGCCATCCGGAACACCGCCGCTCCCTTGGGGGCGCGGGCCGCGTGGGCGAGCCGGGTCCAGTGGGCGTGCGCGGCCCGCACCTCGGCCCTGGACGCGCCCATGGCGGCGAGCGCGTCCTCCACCCGGCCGGCGTTGAGGTCGCGCATCCGGTGCATCAGGGCCAGCTCGAACTCGCGTACCCGGAACCGCATGGCCCCCAGCCTGCCAGCCTCAGAAGGCCAGCACGGTCACCGAGTGCGGCCCGGCGGCCCACGTTCCGTCGCTCGCCTCGACCTGCCCGAGGTCGCGCACCCCGACCGCGTCAGGGTCCGCGAGAGTGTTGATCGCGTGCGGGTCGCCGGCCCCGAGGGTGCGGACCCGCGCGCTCCTGGGGGTGTCCGCGGCGGCTCCGTCGAGGACGATCCGCAGGCGTACGGTCTCGTCGCGGTGCCGGTTGACGACCGCGACCCGTACGGAACCGTCGTCGGCGCGGGTGGCCGACACGTCGATGTAGGGGACGGTCATGGGCTCGGTGAGCAGGCGGCCGTCCGGCCCTCGGTTGTCGCCGAGCCGGACCGCCGCCGACCGCGCCGGACCGTCCACCCGCGACGGCAGCACGGTCCGGCCCAGGTGGTGCCGGTAGAGGTGCCAGACGTGGTAGATGGCCGAGCGCACGGCGCCGCCGGGGCGGGCGACGATCACGCCGTTGGCGTTGACCAGGTTCACCGGGTTGGCCATGCTCACCGGCGCGGGCAGGCCCACGGTGCGGTGGATGGCATGGAACACCCCGGCGTAGAAGACGAGGTCGCCGACCGTCCGGGGGCTCCACCGGTTCACGCGTACGGGGCCCGGCCGGTCGGCGGGCGGCACGTCGGGGAGCTCGCGCGGGGCGATGCCGCCGTCGTCGCCGGGCAGCGGATCGGGCCAGGCGGCGGGCTCCAGGTGGCGCATGTTCCACTCGTCGAGCGCGAGCGCGGGCGGGCGGTCCAGGCCGGCCTCGGCGGCGAGCGCGGTCACGAGCTGCGCGTAGGTGTTCATCTCCCGTTCGAAGAACAGGGACTGGGCGACGACGTCGTCGTAGTCGTCACCCGTCCACAGGTGGGTGGCGGCGCCGTACAGGTGGAGGGAGAGGTGGTCGAACAGGTGGCCCGCCTGCCGCAGCAGCGGGCGCGTCCACTTCTCCTGCTGCCAGGGGATGCCGACGCCGATCAGGCGGATGTCCGGGTCGACCAGGCGCATGAACCTGGCGTGCTCCCGGGCCGCGGCGGCGTACTCCTCGGCCGTGCGGTGGCCCATCTGCCACGGGCCGTAGACCTCGTTGCCCACGCCCCAGTACTTCACCTTCCACGGCTCGGCGTGCCCGTTGCGGGCACGCCGGGCGGTGAGCGCGGTCTCCTGGGCGGCGTTGGTGTACTCGACCCAGCGCACCGCCTCGTCGACGTCCCGGCAGGAGTGCACCAGGTACGGCTCCGCGCCGACGGCCTCGCACCAGGCCAGGAACTCGTCGGTGCCGAAGCGGTTGCTCTCGAGCCCGCCCCAGGCCAGCTCCAGCCGCCGGGGCCGGGTCTCGCGCGGGCCGACGCCGTCCTCCCAGTGGTAGGCCGAGGTGAAGTTGCCCCCCGGCCAGCGGATGGGGCCGGGGGCCAGCTCGCGGCAGAGCTCCAGCACGTCGGCGCGCACGCCTTGGAGCAGGCCGGGCTCGTCGACGGACAGCGGCGATCCTTCGTCGAACACCCCGCCCTCGATGTTGCCGAAGAAGGCGGACTCCAGGAAGTGGCCGTAGACGTCGTCGTCGATGCGGCCCTCCGGGTGGCGGGTGTCGATCGTCACGAGCGCCTCACGGGCGGGGACGGGCATGTCAGGGATCTCCGTTCCGGTCATTGCTTCACCGCTCCCGCGATGCTGTCGACGAACTTGCGCTGGAGCACGACGAAGACGGCGATCACCGGGATCAGGGAGATGACCGCCGCGGCGGCCATCCCCGACCAGTCGGTGCCCCGCTCTCCGACGAAGACGGTCATGCCCACGGCCAGCGTCCGCAGGCCGGGCTCGCTGAGCGTGAACACCAGCGGCAGGAGGTAGACGTTCCAGGCGTACAGGAACGTGAGGATGACCACCGTGGCGGTGATCGGCCAGGCCAGCGGGAGCATGACACGGAAAAAGATCGTGAAATGCCCGGCTCCGTCGAGGCGGGCGGTCTCCTCCAGCTCCTTCGGCAGCCTCCGGAAATATCCCGCGTAGAGGAGGGTCGAGGCGATCTGCCCGCCCGCGCCCAGCCCGAGAATCACGCCGGCGTGCGTGTTGAGCAGGCTCAGCTGGTCGGTCAGCTGGGTGATCGGAATGATCGTGTACCCCTCCGGGAGGAAGAAGGTGACCAGGAACACCCCGATGAGCAGCTTCTTGCCGGCGAAGTCGTAGCGGCCCAGCACGTAGCCCGCCAGAGCGCTGCGCACGACCACGAGCAGCACGGTGCCCACGGTGATGACGAGCGTGTTGACGAAGTACGTGGCGAAGCCGACCTCGGTCCAGGCCCGCGCGTAGTTCTCCCAGACCGGCTGCTCCGGCAACAGGTCGAGCCCGCGGCCGAAGATCTCGGGCGAGGACTTCAGCGACGCCGAGACGAGCCAGGCGAACGGGTAGATCCACAGGCCGCCGAGCACCAGCAGCAGGACGACCGTCACCACCTGACCGGGGCTGGGACGGCGGAACAGGCGGGCACGCCAGGTCACGCCCGTTCTCGTGGCGGCCGTCATGCCGCCCCCGTCCTGCCCCTGGCCCAGCGCATGCCGAGGGCCTGGGCGATCGCGAAGGCCATGGTCAGCAGCCCGAACAGCACCGCCGCCGCCGACGCGTATCCCAGCTGCGGGACGGTGGCCTGGAAGGCCGTACGGAAGATGAAGATCTCGATCACCTCGGACGAGAACGACGGGCCTCCGCCGGTGAGGGTCTGCATCAGGTCGAAGACGTTGAACGCGGCCACCGTGTCGATCAGGGTGATGATCACCAGGAACGGCACGAGCAGCGGCATGGTCACGTGACGGAACTCCGCCCAGGCGCCCGCGCCGTCGATCATCGCGGCCTCGTGCACCACCTGCGGGATCGTCTGCAGCGCGGCCAGCCAGTAGATCAGCGTGATGCCCAGCCACTTCCACACCCACACGGCGATCCCGGCGTAGAGGGAGGTGCCGGCGTTGGCCGCGAAGTTCGCCGGCGAGTCGATCAGCCCCGACCACACCAGCGCCAGGCTCACCGGGCCGCTCGCGTCGAGCAGCAGGGTGAACACGACGCCGACGATGGCTCCCGTGGTGACGACCGGCAGGAAGAACAGCGTGCGGAAGAAGCCCTTGAACGGCGTCTTCTTCCGGTTCAGGACGAGCGCGAGCACCAGCGCGAGCCCCACCCGCAGGGGTACGGCGAACACCAGGAACACGATCGAGTTCCAGAAGGCGTTCCAGAAGAGGTCGTCCCCGATCAGCCGCTCGAAGTTCTCGACGCCGACGAAGGTGCCCGCGGTCGCGAAGCCCGGCCAGTCGAGGAAGGCGAACCACCACGAGGCCAGCAGCGGGTAGACGGTGTAGGCCCCGTAACCGAGGACGGTCGGGAGCAGGAAGAGGTAGATCCACCAGTCCTGCCGCAGACGGCTCAGCAGCCCCCGCCGGCCGCCGTCCCGAGAGGCCGCCACGGACGGCCGCTCGCGCCGCCGGATTGTCGTTGTCATCGTGCTCCTGTTCGCGGGCGGACGCGGCTCAGCGCTCGGCGTAGGCCTTCTGGTCGTAGTCCGCCTTCCTGTCCCAGTTGGCGAACACCCATGCCTTCGTGTCGACCTCGACGCCCTTCTCCTCGCGGACGGCCTTGATCGCGCGCTCGCGCTCGGCGCTCATCGCGTCGTTGTAGCGGCGGAGCTCGCCGGCCACGTCGGAGGTCGATCCGGTCAGCACCGACTGGACGATGTCACCGAGGTTCGGATGGACGTCGCGCATCTCGGCCAGCACCTGCCAGACCGCGGGGGTGGCCACCTCTGGCACCGGGGCGATCCTCACGTCGTCCTGGAAGTTGACGACGCACTGCCGGTAGGCCGGGTGCACCTCCGCCTCCTCCACCACCTCGGCCAGGGCGGGCGGCTGGTCCATGGCGGCGGCCAGCTTGGTCTGAAACTCCTTGGTCGTCATCTGCAGCATGAGCTCGGCGGCCTCCTGGGCGCGCTTCGACTGGCTCGACACCCAGAACGTGCCGGGCTGCGGCGGGCTGTAGACGAAGTTCCTGCTCTTCTCGGGGCAGGGGATGTGCCAGGTGCCGACCCCGCGCTCCACGGCCTCCGGCTCGTCCACGCGCAGGCCGCCGATGAACCAGGCTCCCCACAGGTAGACGGCCGCCTGCCCCGCCGCCCAGCGGGCGCGGGCGTCCCGGGCGCCCATCGACGGGGACGCGGGGTGCACGACCTTGTCGGTCTGCAGGGCGACCAGGAACTCGACGGCGTCGGCGTACTGCTGGGCGTCGTAGGCGTACGCGCCGGTCGCCCAGTCGATGCCGCCCGGCGCGCCCGCGGTCATGGCCAGCCGGTTCACCAGGATCTGCAGGTACTCGGCGTCCTTGCTCGGCACGACGATCCCGTACACGCCGTCGTCGGTGCCCTTGGTGAGGCGCCGGGCGACGTCGCGCAGCTGGTCCCACGTGCCCGGCTCCTCCTCGGGGTCGACGCCGGCCTGCTTGAGCAGGGCGGTGTTGAACCACGGCACCGCCTCGTGCCAGCGGCCGGAGAACGGCGGGATGGAGTAGATCTCGCCGTCGAAGCGGTGGATGCCGTCGTAGACGAACTCCCCGACCGGGCTGCCCTGGAAGTCGGCGAGCTTGCCGATCGGCTGGAACCAGCCCTCGCTGACCAGTGCCGCGGCGGAGGTGCCCAGCCCGGCGAGCGAGTGCACGTCCGGCATCTGGTTGCTGCGCCGGCCGACCTGCAGGGCCTGCCCCAGGTCGGGCACGTCCATCTGGCGCCGCTCGATCGTGACCCCGGGATGCGCCTTCATGTAGGGGGCGAAAAGATCGTCCTGCAACATCTTCGTCAACGGCCGGAACTGGTCCCACCACTGGAGGGCTCCGCTCGAACCGCCGCTTTCCCGGCTCATCTGCCCACCACCCGTGCATCCGGCGAGCGCCGCCGCGAGCGCGGCCGCGCCGGCCCCGCCGATGAACTGGCGTCGCCCCAGGCTGGGTCGCCCGGCGCTGCCCGCGCCGGGCCGGCTTCCAAGGATCCGTTGATGCCGCCGCATGGCGACTCCTCTTCGTCGGTTCGGTCTGCGACCTGTACCGCCCGTCCCTGATCGCAGGGATCCCCCGGTCAAGCGGATTAATGTTTGCGCAAACCTATGTCCGTCGCCCATCAGCGTCAAGATGCCGACCGTGAGGTTTCTCATCGACCGCCCCCGGTCGATGTGCAGGAGATAGTTGGCTTGACGTCGTGATAAGCATGTTTGCGTAAACAAGATGTGCGGGCGTTCGAGGGCCGGTTAACGATTTCCACAGCCCCGGGCGGGGATGTACTCTGTCGGCGGCGACACCTCCTCTTTAGCGGCGCCGACAGGGCCGGCGGCCAGGCCCCGGCCGGTCCGTCCCGGCCTTTCACGCTCCACCCCCTGCTGCGATGACGAAGGGAGACGCCCGGCGTGGTTCGAGCACCAGGCACGAGAGCGTCCGGAGGGCCGTCCATGGCTGATGTCGCCAAGCTCGCCGGCGTCTCCGGCCAGACCGTCTCCAGGGTCGTGAACGGCAACGACCGCGTGACCGCCGCCACGCGGCTCAAGGTCGAGACGGCCATGAAGCAGCTCGGCTACCGCGCCAACATCGCCGCGCGGGCGCTGGCCACCGGCCGGTTCGGCACGATCGGCGTCGTCACGTTCAACCTCAGCGCCGTGCTCAACGTGCGCATCGTCGAGGCCGTCGCGACGGGCGCCCAGGCCCGCGGCTACTCGGTGAGCATCGCGGTGGTCGACGCACCCACGGAGAAGGACGTGCGCGCGGCCGTACGCGGCCTCACCGACCGGGCGGTCGACGGCGTGATCGTGATCGAGGCGCGCGTGCTCGACACGCCCCACCTCCGGTTGTCCGACGAGGTGCCCCTGGTCATCGCCGACAGCAAGGCGGCACACCGGCACCCGACGTTCGGCATGGACGAGGCGGCCGGCGCCCGCGCGGCCGTCGACCACCTGCTGGAGCTGGGGCACGCCACGGTCCACCACGTGGCGGGGCCCGCCGGGTCCAATCCGGCGCAGCGGCGCAGGGCGGCCTGGCAACGGCTGCTGAAGCGGGCGGGGCGTCCGGTGCCGCCGCCCGTCGTCGGCGACTGGTCGCCGAGCTCCGGCTACGACGCGGCCCTGCGCCTGCTGGCCGACGACTCCGTGACCGCGGTCTTCGCCGCCAACGACCAGATGGCGGTGGGCGTCCTGCGGGCGGCGGCCGAGCTGGGCCGCGAGGTTCCCGGCGATCTGAGCGTCGTCGGCTTCGACGACCTCGACTTCGCCCCCTTCCTGACGCCTCCGCTGACCACGGTGCGCCAGGACCTCGCCGCTGTGGGGCGCCGCTGCCTCGACCACCTGATCGCCCAGATCGAGACACCCTCGAAGCCCGGGGCGGCGTCCGGCGTCAGCCGGTTCGTCCGTCCGGAGCTGGTGGTCCGGGCGTCCACCGCGCCGCCGCGCCGCTGAGTCCTCCGGGGACGGCCATTGACAGCGCTATCGAGTTAGCGCAAACATGACCGGCGAGTGCGCCATGACAACCGCTCATCCCCCAGCATCAGGGAGCCACCATGCTGCGCCGACTGCCGATCATCACCCTGGCCGCGGTTCTCGCCCTCTCGCCCGCCGCCCACGCCACCGCCCGAGGAGGCGGCCCCATGCAGGACGACCAGCCCCGCCCGGCCGCGCCCGGGGCACTCGGGGCACTCGGGGCGAACTTCAACCAGAACCTCGACGCCCTGGACTACCGCGAGCTGGAGGAGGCCGGAGCCCGATGGGTACGCGGGTTCTTTCCCATACCCGCGGCCGACGACGGTGACCCCGCCGAGCACTTCGCGATCCGCGCCATCAACGACGTGGCGGACCGCGGTTACGACACCATCCTGAGCCTGAAATTTCCGTACAACCAGGCTTCTTTTCCCGCGCCCGGCAGCCCGCAGATGGCCGCGGAGCTGGCCCGCCTCGACCGGGTGCTGCCCACCGTGATGGGCAAGGTCGACATCATGACGATCGGCAACGAGCCGTTCATCGAGAGCCTGCCCGCCGAACGCGACCAGCGGCTCAACGCCTTCTACGAGACCGTCGCCCGTCACGTCATCGCCCACCGGCGCGAACACTGCGGCGCCGGCTGCGGCACCCGGCTCTACATGGGCGCGCTCAACCGCCTCGACCTGCCCGACCGCCGCACCCCGGCCGCTGAGCGCTGGATGACCTTCGTCCGCGAGACCCCGGAGATCGACGGCGTCGACATCCACCCCCACCTGCCCGCGCCGGAGAACGCGCAGGCCTTCCTCGACTACATCCTGCCGCGGATGCGCGCGGGCCAGACCTTCCTCGTCACCGAGTTCTCGCTGGTGTGGCACTGGAAACGGCACCTGGAGGACCCCGTCGCCGCGGACTTCGCCCAGCGTCACGGCTTCCCCCCCGGCACCAAGGTCTGGCAGGTCATCAAGGCCGCCATCGACGAGCCCTTCCCCCAGCGCACCTGGCGCGACTTCCTGACCAGCTCCCCGTGGTTCACGAGCCAGTCGACGTTCCTGCGCGACCAGATGCGCCTCTACCGCGGCACCGGCCGGCTGGCGGTCGCGACGTACGGCTTCAAGCAGGACGACCTGATGGTCCGGAACTTCGGCCCCGACAAGGACCCGTGGCTGCTCAACAGCGTCTTCGCCACCTACACCGTCAAGCCGCGCGGCGAAGGGCTGTCCGCCCCGAACTACTGGCTCGGCGCCTTCAAGGCCCAGCAGAGGACGTAAGCCCGTGCCTCCGGGTACGGGCCGCAGGCGGCTGGCACCATGGTCAGGACGGGTGTGGAGCGACGGGCGTTCCCCCGGAGCACCGAAGGAGCCGACAGGATGCCGAACACCTGGCTGACCGGCCGTTTCCGGCTCGACGTGCCGCTCGTCGGCGCGCCCATGGCGGGCGTGGGCGACGGGCGGCTGGCCGCGGCCGTCTCAGGGGCGGGCGGGCTCGGCATGGTCGGCGTGCCCCCGGCCGCTCCGGGCTCGTGGGTCACCGAGCAGGCGGCCGTGGCGGCCTCGAGCGGGCGACCTTACGGCGTCGGGCTGATGGCCTGGGCGCTGCCGGCCAACCCCGCCCAGTTCGAGGCGGTGCTCGCCGCCCGTCCCGACCTGGTCTCGGTGAGCTTCGGCGACTATCGGCCGTACGTCGAACCGCTGCGGAGGGCCGGCATCACCGTGGCCGTCCAGGCGGGCACCACGGACGAGGCCCGCGCCGCCGAACGGGCCGGCGTGGACGTGGTCGTCGCCCGCGGCGGTGAGGGCGGCGGGCACGGCCGCGCCGACGTGGCCACGCTGCCCCTGCTGCAGAGCGTGCTGGACGCGGTGGACGTCCCGGTGCTGGCCGCCGGCGGCATCGCCACGGCCCGCGGCCTGGCCGCCGTCCTCGCCGCGGGCGCGGAGGGCGCCTGGGTGGGCACCGCCTTCCTCGGGTGCTCGGAGACGACCGCCCCGGAGGCGGCGCGGCAGCGCGTCCTCGACGCCGGCGAGACCGGCACCGCCTACGGGCGTGTCTTCGACGTCGCCCAGCGGCTCGGCTGGCCCCCCGAGTACGGCGGCCGTGCCCTGCGCAACGCCTTCTTCGACCGGTGGGCGGGCCGGGAGAAGGAACTGGCCACCGACGAGACGGCGCAGGCGGAGCTGGCGCGGGCCCGCCGCGAGGGCGACTTCGACACCGCCGGCATCTACGCCGGGCAGGCCGTGGGCCTGGTGCGGCGGCAGCGCACGGCGGCCGACGTGGTGGCCGCTTTCGCCGCCGCCGACGATCTGCTGTCCCGCTTCACCACCCCACGCTGACCCCGGCCTCCTCGTCACCTGCGGCTCTCGAACCGCACCCCCGGGAAGGGAGGTTCCCCGTCGAGCAGGGCGGCGGGGGCCTCCTTCAGGTGCCGGTCGAAGAACGCGAGCGTGTACGCGTTGATGATCGAGTGTGCCCGCTCCGCGCCGATCGGCCCGGCCAGGCCCGCCGCGCGCATGAGCGGCGACCAGAGGGGCGCGTCGGTGTAGTCGCCGTGGTACGTGTCCGGCATGAGCACGAAGTAGCCCGCTCCCGGCAGCTTGTCGTAGAGGCCTCGCATGGTGCTCTGGTGCCGCTGGACCTCGGCCTCGTCCCAGCCCTCGCGGCGCATGGTCGCGGCATCCCTGGTCAGCCACATGGCGGGCTGCTCGATGCCGTCGCGCACCACGCCCACCGGCATGGGGGCGTCCATGATGAGGCAGGCGCGCAGACGAGGTTCTCGCGCGCAGGCCTGCGCGGTGACGATGCCGCCGAGCGAGATGCCGAGGACCCCCGTACGCCGCAGGTCCAGCCGGCCGGTCAGGATGCCGCGAGGATCGGCCCGGTCGAGTCCGGCCACCCGGTCGAGCGTGAAGGTCACGTCCCGCGCGAGGTGCGGGATCATGCCGTCCGGGAGGGGGCGGCCGTTCAGCACCGGCGCCGTGTCGGCGGGTTCGAGGCTCTGGTCGACGAGCGGCATCAGGCGTTCGCGGGGCAGCCCGGCGATCGAGCGCCCGTCGGGGAAGCGCACCGATCCCGCGGCGTACGGCTGGTCGACGGCGACGACCACGTACCCGTGGGAGACGAGCGCCTCGACCTGGAACGTGTTCATCTGCCGGAAGCCCTGCGCCCCTTCCAGGAAGACCAGCACCGGATGGCGGCCGGGCGCGGCGGGGGCGGCGGCGACGGCGTTGCCGGTCGACTGCCGCATGTGCGCGAAGGTGGCGTCCGGCACGCCCGCGAGCCGGGCGACCGCGGTGGTGACGCCGGGATCCTCCACGTAGGGCGTGCGCGGCGCCGAGGGGTCACGCCGGGCCGGGTACCAGATCTGCACCATCAGCTCCCGCCGCGCGGCCGGGTCGGGGCCGAGGATCTCCTGGCGGCCGGCGTCCGTCCAGTGATAGGTCAGCGTGCCGATGCCGTGCGGGCCCGCGGGCGGCGGGAAACGCAGCACGGGCAGCAGCATCGGCAGCGCCATGGCCGGCACCAGGCCCATCGCGCACAGCCCGACGCCGAGCCTGCCCGCCCAGGTGGGGACGGGCGGGCGCAACATCCGCCACGCCCACGCGGCCGTCAGCGCCGCCGCGAGGACGTACGCGGGGACGAGCGGCACACGCGCCCCTTCCACCAGCACCTGCGCCACGGCGGCGAGCGCGGCGAGCGGCGCCACGTGCCCGGCCCGCCGCAACGGGGGCACCGCGAGCACGAGCAGCGCCAGCAGGTCGGCCACCACCAGCCCGATCTCGAAAGGTCTCATTCGTGTCCTCCTCTCCTCCGCCTCCAGGATCGACAAGTTGGCAGAAAATGTCAATTAGGCAGTTACTGCCAATACTGGAAAACGCAGTACGCTGGGCCCGTGCCCCTGACCCTTCGCCAGCGCAACCGGCTGGACGCGATCCACCGGATCATGGACGCCGCCATGGACCTGTTCGACGAGCGCGGATACGCCGACGTCACGATCGACGAGATCGCCGCGGCCTCCGGCGTCTCGCCGCGCACCTTCTACCGCTACTTCGGCACCAAGGAAGGCCTGTTCACCGCCGACCCCCTCGCCGCCGTCGGCCTCGACCGCTACGCCGGGCAGATCGACCCCGGCGACCTGCCGGGCACGCTCGAACGGCTCGTCGCCCTCATCGACGAGGGTCCGGGCACGTCCGAGGACACACGCCCCAGGCCCTGGCGGGGGATGCGCTACGTCCTGGAGGAGCCCTCCGTGCGGGCCGCCGTCTACGGAGCGCTCGACGGCGCGGCCGAGCGACTGGCCGCCCTGCTGCGGGACGCCGGCGAGAGCCCGGCACGGGCCCGCGTCATCGCCCGCTCCTACCTGTTCGGCGCCTACTTCGGCGCGCTGGAGCAGTGGCACCTCGACGGCCGCTCCCGACCGCTGCGCGACTACGTACGCGAGGGCGCCGCGGCCCTGGCCGACGGCGGGCGGGGAAAGTGAAACGGCCGCCCGCGCACGAGCGACCGCCCGCGCACACGGGCAGCCGAACACGCGGACGGCCGAACACGCCACGACGAACCGTGACGGCTGTGACACCCGTGACGAGCCGAGAGCGCCGTCACCGGGCTCCCGGGCGCAGGCTCCACGCCTGCGCCCGGGGCGCGCGTCACACCACCGCGCCCGACCCCTTGCGGACCTCGGGGGCGCGGCGCTTGGCGGGCTCGGGCGGCGGACGCCGGTCGAACCTGGACAACACGATCGACACCGGCCCGGCCACGAAGGAGGACGACAGCGTACCCATCACGATGCCGGCCACCAGCGCGATCGCGAAGTCCTGCAGCGAGTCACCGCCGAAGACCATGAGCGCCATCAGGATGAACAGCGCTCCGAGGCCGGTGTTGACCGTGCGTGGCATGGTCTGCAGGATCGCGCCGTTCACGGACGTCGCGAACGGCTCCTTGCGGCGTGCCGTCCACAACTCCCGCACCCGGTCGAACACCACCACCTTGTCGTTGACCGAGTAACCGACGATGGTCAGCATCGCCGCGAGGAAGACCCCGTCGATCGGCTTGCCCAGCCACGCGAACAGGCCCGCTACCACGAACACGTCCACGACCAGCGCGATCACCGTCGCCGCGCCGAACGTCCACCGGAACCTGACCGCCAGGTAGAGCAGCTGCATCGCGACCGCCACGCCGAGCGCGATGAGCGCGTTGCGGCGCAGCTCCTCGCCCAGGCTCGGGCCGATGAACTCCTCACGCTGCTTCGTCACCTCGCCGGCTTCCCGCTCCAGCTCCTGCTCGATCTGCGCGGCCTCGTTCAGGCCGAGCTCGGCCGCGCGCACGGTGATCGTGTCGCCGCTGGACTGCACCACGGCCGTGGGAAGCCCGGCGCGCGAGACGGCCTCACTCGCGGCCTCGGCCGGGATCGGGCGGTTCGTGGTGAACTCCACGAGCCGGCCTCCGGTGAACTCGACGCCGAAGTTCAGCCCGCGGACGAGCAGCCCGGCGACGGCCACCAGGACCAGTCCGCACGCGACCGCCAGCCACACCTTTCCGGCCTTCATGAGCTGCGGGTTCTTGCGCGCCAGCCAGGTCCTGACGGTGCCGGGCGAGCCGACGCCCGACAGGCGGGGGCTCATCTTGTTCATGGCGATCTCGGTGAGCACGCGGGTGATGAGCATCGCGGAGACGAGCGAGGCGAGCACACCGACGGCCAGCGTCACACCGAAGCCCTTGACGGGTCCCGACGCCAGCCAGAACAGCAGGCCGGCGGCGATCAAGGTGGTGATGTTGGAGTCGGCGATGGCGCTCCAGGCGTTCTTGAAGCCCTTGGCCATCGCCGACTTCAGCCCTCTCTTGGGCGCCTGGCCGTATTCCTCCCTGGCTCGTTCGAAGACCAGCACGTTGGCGTCGATGGCCATGCCGATCGCCAGCACGAACCCGGCCAGGCCCGGCAGCGTCAACGTCGCGCCCATCGCCACCAGCGCCGCGTAGGAGATCAGGCCGTAGCAGACCAGCGCCATCGTGGACAGCAGACCGGACAGGCGGTAGACGGAGATGATGAAGCCGGCCGTCAGGATCAGCCCCACGATCGCCGCCTGGGCGCTCGCCTCGATGGCCGCCTCTCCGAGGGTCGGGCCCACCGTACGCTGCTCCACCATGGCGAGCGGGACGGGCAGCGCGCCGCCCTTGATCAGCACGGCGAGGTCTCGGGCCTCCTGATGCGTGAACGAACCGGTGATCTCGGACTTGCCGCCCGGGATGCCGGCCTGGCAGGCCACCGACGGGTCGAGCGGCGGCGAGGAGATGATCTCCTTGTCGAGCACGATCGCGACCCTGCGCTTCGGGTCGCCGACCTGCTCGCAGGCGGCCGCGCCGGTCAGCTTCTGCCAGGCGGCGGCGTCGCGGAAGCTGAGGGTCACGAACCACCCGGGGCCGCGCTGGGGGTCGCTCTGCTCGGCGGCGTCGCTCACGCCGTCGCCGGTGATGGCGGGCGGCCCGAGTTTCAGCAGCTGGCCGTTCTCGTCGGGCAGCGCCGACTTGTCCCCCTTCTCGGCCGCGCCGGTCACGGGGTGGAAGGCGAGCTGCGCGGTACGGCCGATGACCTCGGCCGCCTTGCGCGGATCGAGCACGCCGGGCAGCTCGACGATGATGCGCTTCTCCCCCGAGCGGACCAGCGTGGGATCGACCACGCCGAGCGCGTCGGCCCGCTGGCGCAGCACGGACAACGCGCGGTCGGTGGCGGCCGCGTCGGCCTTGACGGTCGGGGAGTCCCTCGCCTCGAAGACGAGCTGGGTGCCGCCGCGCAGGTCCAGACCTAGGCGCGGCTCCATGGTGAGAGCTAGTGCGGATGAGATCGCGATGACGGCGAGCGCCGTCACCGCACGCCAGAACGGCGCACGGAACATGGCAGCCTCCACAGGCTAAGACGTGCGGAAAAGGTGGTCAGCAGCCTGTGGAGGGAGGCGCACGGGCAGGCGTGGCCGCAGGCTTGCGCTGCGTGGTGGCCTCGGCGGCGGGCCTGGTGACGACCTCGGCCCACGCGTGGCGGAAGTCGAGGGGCTCGGAGGCGGGCAGCGCCGTCCCGCCTCCGCCGGTGAAGACGTGCGCGCCGGCCCACATGCGCAGAGCGGTGGGCTGCAGCGGGTGCTGCCTGGCCGTGGGCTGCTGCCCGGCCGCGACGGTGGCGGCCTTGACCGTGACGATCGGCTGGACGGGCTGCGCGTGGGCGACGGCCGGCAGGAACCATGACAGGAGGAAGACCAGTGCGGCAGGCAGTCTCCCGCGCATGTCGCCTCCTCCCCCTCAAAACCTCAACCCTAGCCTGTGCGGCGGGTACGGGGGATCATTCCCGGCGCGTCGCGCGACACGCCGGCCACTCACGTGAACCGTCGAGAACGTCGCCGCGCGTCTCGCTCCATGCGCGGGCGAATGCGATCCGGTGCTCGGAACAAGGCCGGCACGGCCTGCCATCCTTTTGCCCGGACCACCGAACCGGCTTAGCCGCTTTTGACCGTTGTGAGACTACGCTACGGTAATGCGGCTTACCAGTTGCTTCGGCGGCTCACCGCGGGTGGAGTGACGGTGTGCTCTCCCTCGTCCCGCCCGCGCTGGAACGGCGGCCACGGGGAGGCCATGCATGACCACAGTGCCCAAGCTCATCGCCGGTCCGAGCAGGTATCTCGACGATCGCCTGGGGGCGGCGAACTTCTTCAAGCGCAACCTGCGCAAGATATTCCCGGACCACTGGTCGTTCCTGCTGGGCGAGATCGCTCTGTACACGTTCATCATCCTGCTGCTCACTGGAACGTTCCTGACCTTCTGGTTCACGCCCAGCATGGGGCACGTCGTCTACGACGGCTCCTACGCGCCGCTGAGAGGCGTGGAGATGTCCGAGGCGTACGCCTCGACGTTGGAGATCAGCTTCGACGTGCGCGGCGGCCTCCTGCTCCGTCAGATCCACCACTGGGCCGCCCTACTGTTCATCGCCAGCCTGATGGTGCACATGCTGCGGGTGTTCTTCACCGGCGCCTACCGCAAGCCGCGCGAGCTCAACTGGCTGATCGGCATCGCGCTGTTCACCCTGGCCCTGGTCGAAGGGCTCACCGGCTACTCGCTGCCCGACGACCTGCTGTCCGGCGCCGGCCTGCGGATCACGCAGGGCGTGCTGATGTCGCTCCCTCTGGTGGGCACGTACCTGTCGTTCTTCCTGTTCGGCGGCGAGTATCCCGGCCATGACGTGATCTCGCGCTTCTTCACCCTGCACATCCTGCTGATCCCGGGCATCCTGGTGGCGCTCATCACCGTGCACCTGATGCTGATGTGGTTGCAGAAGCACACGCAGATGCCGGGCAAGGGCCGTACCAAGACGAACGTGGTGGGCTCTCCGCTGCTGCCCGCCTTCATGGCGAAGTCGGGCGCGTACCTGCTGTTCACGGCCGCCGTACTAACCGGGTTGTCGACCTTCGCCCAGATCAACCCCATCTGGTTGTACGGTCCGTACTCGCCGGCGGACATCTCCGCGGGATCCCAGCCGGACTGGTACATGGGCTTCCTGGAAGGCTCCCTGCGGATCATGCCCTCCTGGGAGATCAACCTCTTCGGCACCGCCCAGGCGGGCACGCTGCCCCTGAGCGTGCTCATCCCGGCGCTGGGGCCGATCGGCCTGATCCTCACCGGCCTGGTGCTCTATCCGTTCCTGGAACGGTGGATCACCGGCGACCGCGGCGAGCACCACATCGCGGACCGGCCGCGCAACAACCCGCACCGCACCGCGATCGGCGTCACCGGCATCACCTTCTACGGCCTGCTGCTGGTGCTGGGCGCCAACGACCTGATCGCGACCTTCTTCAACATCAGCCTCAACTGGACGACGTACGCGGGCCGGGTGCTGATCTTCGTGGGCCCGGCGGTGGCCTACCTGGTCACCTACCGGCTGTGCCTGGGCCTGCAGCGGTCGGACGTCAGCGTCCTCGACCACGGGGTGGAGGCGGGCGTCATCAGGCGGCTGCCGCACGGGGAGTTCATCGAGGTCCACACCCCTCCGTCGGACGACGCCGAGGCCCACCTGCGCGCCAGGTCGCCCATCCCGGTGCTGCCCGGGGCACGCCCGGACAGTGAAGGCGTCCCGCCGGAAGTGGCGCGGGGCCCGCTCGGCCGTCTCCGGATCACGATGAGCCGCGCGTACGGCGGCGATCAGATCCCGCTCGGCGACGGCCACGACGGCGAGAGAGGCCACGACGGCGAGCAACCGGCCGGAAGGACACCCGAGAGGAAGGCGCCGCCAGGCTGACACCGGGGCCATGTCGTCTCACGGTCTCACGGTGTCACAGTGTCACGGTGTCACGGTGTCACGCCCGCGCGCGTCCATGCTGGAGGGCGCCGCGCAGCCAGCGCGTCAGGCCGCCGGAGGCCGGCCGGCCGCGCCAGGCGAGGTGCGCGTCGGGACGGACGAGCCAGACCTCGTCCGTGGACCATCCGTCCGGTGTCAGCACGACGACGCGGTCGCCCAGGAACGTGCCCGCCTCCGATCGGCACGCCTCCGCGGCGTCCCCGGTGGCCAGCAGCGCCCAGCGTCCGCGCAGTTCGGCGTGCAGACGGGTGACGTGGCCGTCGGCGTCGGCGCACGGCAGATCGGGAACCCGGTCGCCGGATCGTGGACGGCGGTCCGGGCCGAGCAGGGAGCCGCGAACGGCGAGAGGGCCGCGGCGGTAGCTCACTCCGAGCTGCGAGGCGACCTGGGTCGCGCGGCGCTGCACCGCCGGGTGGTTGCCCAGCGGCGCCAGCACCCATGAGATCAGCAGGCGCAGCAACGGGCCGTCGCCGATCTGGAGGCGGGTGGTGGCGCTGGTGTTGCGCAGCACCTCGGTCGCGAGCGGACGGCGTTCGTCCTGGTAGGTGTCCAGCAGGCGCCCGCTTGCGCGGCCCTGGATGACGAGGGCGAGCTTCCAGGCGAGGTTCTCGGCGTCGCCCATCCCCGTGACCATTCCCTGCCCGCCCATGGGGCTGTGGATGTGGGCCGCGTCACCGGCGAGCAGGACCCGGCCCCGCCGGTAGGCGTCGGCCAGCCGGCGGTGCACGCGGAAGACCGACGCCCAGACCGCGTCGCGGATCCGATCGCCGTCGAGGCCGGCGCGCTCGCCCACCAGGCGGCGGAAGGCCGCGAGAATCTCGGGCTCGGTGAGCCGCTCGTCCTTGGCGCCCGGCAGGTAGGCCATGAGCCGCCACCGGTCGTCCGCTTCGCCACCGGGCATGGGCATGGCGAACAGCGGGCCGTCCTTGTGGGCCCATCCATGTCCACCGGCGCGGGCGAGCTCCCAGCCGGCGTGCACGTCGGCCAGGAGCCACTGGTCGGTCAGCGGCGCGCCGGGAAAGGGGATGCCGGCCAGTTTGCGGACCGTGCTGTGGCTGCCGTCGCAGCCCGCCAGCCAGCCGGCGCGCAGCTTGCGCCCGCCGTCGAGCACGACGGTGACGCCGCCCTCGTCCTCGACGAGGTCGGTCAGGGCCGTGCCCCACTCCACGTCGGTGCCCAGCTCGGCCAGGCGGGCGCGCAGCTGCGCCTCGATGTCGGTCTGGGGGAGGACCAGCGCCGGTCTCGGCGTGCCGGCGTCGCCGAAGCGGGTGACGATCGCCGCTCGCCCGCCGATGTACGTGGTCAGCACGAGTGACGGGGCCGACCGGCCGGGCAGGTCACCGAGCGCGCCCAGCCGGTCGAGCACCTCGACGCCGCGGGCGTGCAGGATGTTGGCTCGCGAGGTGGTGGCCGGGCCCGGAGCCTGGTCCACCACCCGGACGGCCACCCCGTGCAGCCGCAGGGCACAGGCCAGCGCCAGACCGGCGGGCCCGGCTCCGACCACCACGACCTCAGCGGATTCTGTCATGGCCACCACCAGCGGAGAGACGTCAGAACGGAACCGTTACGTTCCTTCGCTTCCACGCTATCCCGCACTACGATGGAACGCAACCGTTCCGTTTCACATGGAGGATCTGACGGATGCCCGACGCCACCTCCGACCCCGAGCGCCGGCCGGCCGGCGCGGCCGTGCTGCGCGCCGACGTCACCGACGCGATCCGCCAGGCGGCCCTGGCCGAGCTGATCGACACGGGCTACGCCCGGATGTCCATGGACGCCATCGCCCGCCGCGCCGGGGTCGGCAAGGCCGCCATCTACCGGCGCTGGGGTTCCAAGGAGCCGCTGGTGCTGGAGATCCTCACTCACCTGGCCGACGAGGCCGTGCCGCTGCCGGACACCGGCGAACTGCGCGACGACGTGGAGGGCTTCGTACGCCATGCCTCGGCGCTGCGGGCCGACCCGCGGACCATGCGTGTCCTCACCGACCTGACCGCCGAGGCGACCAGGAACCCGCGCCTGGCCGCGGCCATGCAGACCCGCGCGGAGCAACCTCGCCGCGCCGCGGGAGCCCGGCTGCTCCACCGCGCCGTCGACCGGGGCGAGCTCCCGCCCGACCTCGACACCGAGCTGGCCGTCGACTGCCTGGTGGCGCTGGCCTACCTGCGGCCGCGCACCCCGTGGCAGCCCGCCGAGCCCGTGGACGACGACCTCACGCCGCTCGTGGAGGTCATTCTCGCCGCACTGGCGGCCTGCCGCCGCCGATAGTCCCGCTCCGGCCGGAGCCGTCGGCGGGCGTCAGGACACTTCGCCCGCCAGAACCTTGACCTCGCCGGAGATCGGCGTAGTGTGACTGATGACCAGATTTCATATCCAGTCAAAGGAGCGCCAGTTTGCTGGAGCGGGCGGACCGGATTCTCGATGCGGCCGGAGAGCTGCTGCTGCGGCACGGCTACCGCAAGGTCACCGTCGACGACATCGCCTCACGGGCCGAGGTCGGCAAGGGCACCGTCTACCTGCACTGGCGTACCAAGAACGAGCTTTTCGAGGCGCTGATGCTGCGCGAGTCCATCGAGCTCGTGGAGGAGTGGTGCGCGCTGATGCGCCAGGATCCGGCGAACGTGCGACCGCACCGCTTCGCGCGTATGGCCTTCCTCAGCATGTGCCGCAGGCCGCTGCTTCGAGCGATGCTCACCACCGACCTCGACCTGCTCGGCAAGCTCGCCCACCACCCGATGCGCAGCCACGACCTGCTCGCGGCCGAGCGTTTTCACCTGGTGGGCGAGAAGTACGCGCTGCTCAGGACCGACGTGCCTCATCTGGCGTACACGATGGCCGCCGCGCAGGTGGGCTTCTACGTCCTCGACGGCACCGAAACCGCCGATTCGTCGCTCGACCTGGAAAGCAGAGCCGACGCGCTCGCCTTCACCGTACGCGAGACGTTCGAACCGGCCGAGCAGCCCTCACCCGAAGTGCTGGCCGCGGCGGCGACCGAGTTCATCACGATCTTCTCGGCGCTGATTCCGCCCTACCGACAGTGGATCTACGACTAAGGAGAGACGATGGCCGACATCGTCGAGCGATACGACATTCCCCAACAGCTGTTCTGGTTGCACGGGCCGCGTCAGGGCCGGCCGGTCGAGTTCGACGCGGCCACCGGACTGTGGAACGTCTACGGATATCCGGAGCTGCACCAGGTTCTCGGCGACCCCACGACGTTCTCCTCCGACACCATGCGCGTGACCAGGAAACTGATGCCGGAGACGGACGAGCTGTCGATGGAGGGCTTCATCACCCAGATCGACCCGCCGGAGCACGGCAAGCTGCGCAAGCTGGTCAGCAGCGCCTTCACCAGGAAGGTCGTCGCGGATCTCGAACCGAGGATCGCCGCCCTCACCCACGAGCTGCTCGACGCGGCGGCCGAGCGCGGCCGCCTCGAGCTGGTGACCGACCTGGCCTATCCGCTTCCCGTCATCGTGATCGCCGAGTTGCTGGGGGTGCCCGCCAGCGACCGCGCCCTGTTCAAGCAGTGGGCCGACGGGCTGTTCGACCACGAAGGCAAGATCTCGCTCGCCGAGCCGTCGGAGGACCGCGGCGCCGACGTCCAGGCAGCGCTGAAACCGTGGAAGGAGATGTCGCACTATCTCGCCACACACGCCGCCGAGCGCAGGACGCGACCGCGTGCCGACCTGCTCACCAAGCTGGTCGAGGCCGAGGTGGACGGCGAGCGGCTGCCCGACGACCAGGTGGTCAATTTCGCGATCGTCCTGCTGCTAGCCGGGCACGTCACCACGACGATGCTGCTCGGCAACACGGTGCTCTGCCTCGACGCCTTCCCCGAGCAGCAGGACAGAGTGCGCGCCGACCGCTCCTCCGTCCCGGCCGTGATCGAGGAGTCCCTGCGCCTCCTCACGCCGTTCGCCGCCCTCGCCAGGTCCACCACCCGCGAGGTCGAGCTGGGCGGCGAGACGATCCCCGCCGACCAGCTCGTGATGTGCTGGCTGGGTCAGGCCAACCGGGATCCCCGGCAGTTCCCCGACCCCGGCGTCTTCGACCCCGAGCGCGACCCCAACCCGCATCTCGCCTTCGGCCGCGGCATCCACTTCTGCCTCGGGGCGCCCTTGGCCCGGCTGGAGGGACGGGTCGCGCTCGGCATCCTGCTCGATCGCCTCGACCCCCTGCGCGCCGACCCTGACGAGCCCGTGGAGTTCATCCCCACGCCGACCATGACGGGAGTGCGCCGCCTCCCGCTGCTCTGGCCGCAGCGCTGAGCGCGACCCGCCGGCCGGGCGAGCCTTGTGGCCCGCCCGGTCGCGCCGGCCGGGCGGCGCGACCGGCGGCGGTCAGGGCGCCGTGCGGACCGGCAGGGACGTCAGCGCCCGTCCCATACCCGGCCGCCATTTGATCTCGTTCGCGGGCACGCTGAGGGCGAGCCGGGGGAACCGGCGCATGAGAGTGGTGAGGGCGATCCCGATCTCGCACCGGGCCAGCGCCGCGCCCATGCAGTAGTGGATGCCGTGGCCGAAGGCGAGATGCGGGTTGTCGGCGCGGCGCGGGTCAAGCAGGCCGGGCCGGTCGAAGCGGCGCGGGTCGCGGTTGGCGGCCGCGTACACCACCTGCACCGCCTCCCCCGCCGGGATGCTCACGCCGCCGAGTTCCACGGGCTCCAGCGTGTAACGCATGACGGCGATCTCGGCGACGCCGGTGAAGCGCAGGAACTCCTCGACGGCGCCGGAGACGTCGCCCATGTCAAGGGAGCGGGTGAGCAGGAGCAGGACGCTCTGGCTGATGAGGCCGGCGGTGGTCTCGTGCCCGGCCACCAGGATGCTGATCGACAGCGAGATCAGCTCCTCGTCGGAGAGCCGGTCACCGTCGGCCTCCTGCACCTTGATCAGTCCTGACAGCAGGTCGTCGCCTGGCGCCGCGCGCTTGGCGTCGATCAGCCGGGACATGTATGCGATCAATCCCCTGGCTCCAGCCGCGATCTTGTCCAGGTCGGGAGCGCCGAGGTCGGCGGCCCAGGAACGCCAGGTGTCGCGGTCCCCCGCGGGGACGCCGAGCAGCTCGCAGATCACCTGGATCGGCAGGGGGTAGGCGAAGCGCTCGATGAGGTCGAACTCCTCGGGCAGATCGGACATCAACGCGTCGGCGATCTCCTGGATGCGCGGGCGCAACCGCTCCACCCGGCGGGCGGTGAACTCCCGCGACACCAGCCGCCGCAGCCTGGTGTGGTCCGGCGGGTCGTAGAGGCCCAGCGTGTGCAGCAAGTAGGGCGTGACGTCGTCGGGCAACCCGGTGGGGGCGGCCGGGCCGGCCGCCGCCTGCCGGGTGACGTCGTTGCTGAACCGCGGATCCGTGAGCACCGCGACGCTCTCGGGATAGCCGGTCACCAGCCAGACTGGCGAGCCGTCGACGTAGGTGCCGCGGCTCACCGGCCCCTGCCGGGCCAGGTCTGCCAGGAACGCGTCTCTGTCGGGGGCGGTCAGCAAACCGGTGAGGTCGGTCATGGTCATGTCTCCTCGATGGGGAAGGTGGTCGTGGGGCAGCGCTGTCACCGTGCCCGCCGCTCCTTCCTGACCGCCTCCCAGGCCGTCAGGACGCGGTCGTCGGCGAACACGCCGCGGGTGAGGATCTCGACGCCGGCGCGCGAGTAGCGCAGTGTGGCGTCCAGGTCGTGCGGGTCAGGAAGGCCGAGCACCCGCGACAGGTGCTCGCCGAAGGCCAGCGGGGCGAGCAGCCAGGTCACGTAGATCGCGGCGCGGGCGCGCGGGTCCTCGCCCGGCCGCGCCCACCCTTCGGCCACGCCCTGTTCCAGCCACCGCTCGGTGGCGTCGACGATCTCGTCGTAGAGCGCCGCCGCCTCCGGCGCGCCGTCCAGGAACGCCCGGCCGAGATAGCGCCGCACCGGGCCGGCGGCCTCCAGCATCGCCGCCAGGCCCGTCGTGTCCTCCAGCGCCTCGACGCCTGGGCCGCCGCGCACGAGCGAGACCACGTACGCGTCGCATTCCTTGCGCAGGCCCTCCTTGCTGCCGAAATGGTGCAGGACCAGGGCGTGGGAGACGCCGGCGCGGGTGGCGACCGCGCGCAGGCTCACGCCGGCGACACCCTCGGCTCCGAACAGTTCCAGGGCAGCGTTCCTGATCCTGGCGCGCGCTTTGAGATCGTCCTTGTCTGACCGCATGCTCAGGATAGTAACCAATTGGTCAGTGTACTGTACAGCTGGTCAGCAATTGCATCGAATGAGTTTGATATACATGCGGTGCACGGGGTGCCGCCACGTTCGGGAAAGGACGGCAGCGGTGGAAGACTCAGAGACTTCCCGCCGGGGCGGGGACAAGGCGTCCTGGCACGCGGTCAGGGAGGTGGCGCTGCTGTTCCTCAAGCTCGGCACCATCGCCTTCGGCGGCCCGGCCGCGCACATCGCGATGATGCGCGACGAGCTCGTACGCCGCCGCCGCTGGGTGAGCGACGAACGATTCGCCGACCTGATGGGCGCGACCAACCTGATCCCCGGCCCCAACTCCACCGAGCTGGCCATCCACCTGGGCCACGACCGTGCGCGCCTGCGCGGCCTGATCGCGGCCGGCGTCTGCTTCATCGTCCCCGCCGCGCTCATGGTCACCGCCCTGGCCTGGGCGTACGTCACGTACGGCAGCACACCCGCGGTCGAGGGCCTGCTGTACG
Source organism: Nonomuraea longispora (assembly GCF_004348345.1). Classification (GTDB taxonomy): domain Bacteria; phylum Actinomycetota; class Actinomycetes; order Streptosporangiales; family Streptosporangiaceae; genus Nonomuraea; species Nonomuraea longispora. The sequence goes on along the minus strand of NZ_SMJZ01000090.1, from coordinate 181 downwards.
GCATCGTCCCGGCGGTGATCGGCATCATCGCGCACGCCCTGTCCGGCCTGTTGCGCACCGTGATCAAGAACGCGTGGCTGGGCGCCCTGGCCCTGGCCGCGCTGGCCGCCTACCTGGCGGGGGTCAACGAGCTGCTGATCCTGGCGGCCGGGGCACTGCTGGCGTACGCCGCCCGCCTGCC
>NZ_SMJZ01000008.1 GCF_004348345.1 Nonomuraea longispora | reverse complement strand
GGGTGGGGTTCTTGCACCGCCTCGCCACCCACCTCGCATGAGCACCGCCCCACCGGCTACCGCAGCAGGTCGTGCACGTCGTCCAGTTTGTACGCCGCCCCTTCCTCGTACGCCGCCGCGAACCCCTTCTCCCCCAGCGCCTCGCGCGCCCCGGCCGTGACCCGGTCGATCTCGACCTGCTCCGACGGCCCCGCGGGAGTCTGGTTGTGCCGCCTGGCCACGGCCGAGAGCCCCAGCAGCGCGGCGGCCCTGCCGGGCGACCGGGTGGCGGAGGCCGCTCCCTCGACGGCCCACGCCATCGTCCTGGGATCGCCGATTTTCGCGGCGGCGGCCAGCGCCTCCAGGTGCAGGTCGAGGGCGGCGGCCGGGTCGCCGCGCGTCTCCGTGAGGAATCCCAGCTCGACCAGCGTGGACGGGACGTGCAGGGAGGGTTCGAGATCAGGGTCGCGCGGCACACCGTCGAGCAGGTGGAGCAGGTGCTCCTCGGCCAGGTCGAGCCGCCCGGCGCGGCGCGCGGCGAAGGCCAGGCCCATCCTGCCCATGGCCTCGCCCTCCTTGTAGCCCTGCTCGGCGGCGAGTCTCGTGGCGCGCTCGCAGATCTCGACGGCGCGGTCGTACTCGCCGCTGGAGAAGGCGATCCAGCCCAGCCACGCCGTCTGCGTGGCGGCCTCTGTCCAGAGCCCGAGGTCCTCGGCCATCCGCAGGCCCTCGCCGAACAGCCGGTTCGCCCGCTCGGCGTCGTGGGCCATCTCGGCCTGGGAGGCCAGCCACTCGGTGGCCCGCAGCAGCCCCCAGCGGTCGCCCAGCTCGGTGAACAGCCGCGCGCTCTCCCCGGCGGTGCGTTCGAGCGCTTCCAGGTCGCGCTGGGTGAAGGCGTCCCTTGCCTGCCGGGTCAGCGCGGCGGCGACGCCCCACGTGTCGCCGACGGCCCGGAACGTGGCCAGCGCCCGGCCGGTGAGCTCCTGGCCGGCCGGCAGATCCCTGATGTGCAGGCCGACGAACAGCTCGGCCCTGGCCCGCGCGCCCGGGTCGTCGATCGCCGCCAGCGCGGGCTCGTACTCGACCTGTTCGCCCAGCATGAGCGCGAAGCCGACGTGCCAGGCGGCCGCCCTGGCCCTGGAGGGGGACGGCTCCCCTTCGATCGCCAGTGCCCGCGCGAGCGCCCGCCGACCCTCGGCCAGCCTGCCGCGCAGGAACCAGTACCAGGCCAGCGCGTTGGCAAGCCGGGCCGCACGCTCGCCGTCCTTCGCGGCGGCCGCCGTGTCCAGCGCCGCCCGCATGTTCGCCGCCTCGGCGTCCAGGCGCAGCAGCCGGTCGCGCTGCTCGTGGCCGTACAGCTCCGGCTCGGTCCGCTCGGCCAGCTCCAGGTAGTGGCGGAGGTGCGCGAGGCGCACCCGGTCGAGCTCGGCCGCGTCGGACAGCCGGGCCACGCAGTACGCGGACACCGACTCCAGCAGCCGGTACCGGACGCCCGCCGGAGCGTCGGCGGCGACGACGACGAGCGAACGGTCGACGAGGCGGGCCAGCAGGTCGAGAACGTCGAGGCCGCGCTCCCCGCAGACCGCCTCCGCGGACTCCAGGGTGCAGCCGTCGGCGTGCACGGCCAGACGGCGCAGGACGCGGCGTTCGTCGTCGGACAGCAGGTCCCAGCTCCAGTCGATCACCGCGGTGAGCGTGCGCTGCCTGGCGGGGGCGCCGCGCTGCCCCGAGGCCAGCAGCCGGAACCGGTCGTCGAGCCGGTCCACCACGCCCTGCACGCCGAGCGCCCGCACCCGGGTGGCGGCCAGTTCGAGGGCCAGCGGGATGCCGTCGAGCCGCCGGCACAGCTGGGCGATGGCCTGCGCGTTGCCCGCGTCGAGCGCGAAGCCGCGGGCGGAGGCGGCGGCCCTGGACACGAACAGCCTGACGGCGTCGGAGCAGGCCATGGCCGCCAGGTCCGCCCCTGCGGGCACGTCGAGCGGCGGCACGCTCCAGAGCACCTCGCCCGCCACGGCCAGCGGCTCCCTGCTGGTGGCCAGCACGCGCAGGTCGGGGCAGGCCCGCAGGAGCCGCTCCGCCAGGTCGGCTACCTGTTCGACCACGTGCTCGCAGTTGTCCAGGACGAGCAGCGTCCGCCGTGGCCTCAGCGCGGCGGCCAGCTGCCCCACGGGGTCGGCGCCGGCGTCCTCCCTGATGTCGAGCGCCGCCATGACGGCCTCGGCCGGCGAGCGGGACGTCTGGTCGAGCGCGACCAGCCACGCGCCGTCGGCGAAGTCGTCCACGAGCCGGTCCGCCGCCTCCAGCGCCAGCCGGGTCTTGCCGACCCCGCCGGTGCCGGTGAGCGTCACCAGCCGCTCCTCCTCCGCCAGCGCGCACACCTCGGTCAGCGCCTGCTCCCGGCCGATCAGCCTGCCGACGGGGGCGGGCAGGTTCGTGACCGGGCGTTGCGCGGGCACGCTGAGCGCGGGGTCCTGGCCGAGGATCGCCTGGTGGAGCGCCACCAGCTCGGGGCCGGGGTCGAGGCCCAGCTCGTCGGCCAGCCGCTCGCGCAGCTCGGCGTACCCGGCCAGCGCCTCGCTCTGCCGCCCGGCCCGGTAGAGGGCCCGCATGTGCACGGCCCTCAGCCGCTCCCTGAGCGGGTGCCTGGCCACCAGGTCGCCCAGCTCGCCGACGAGCAGTCCGTGCTCGCCCAGTTCCAGCCGGGCCTCCGCGTGCTGCTCCAGCGCCGACAGCCGCTGCTCCTCCAGCCGGAGCACGGCCGCCCTCGTGTACTCCTCGTCGGCGAAGCCGGCGTACGCGGGCCCCCGCCACAACGCCAGCGCCTCGCCCAGCAGCCGCGCCCTGGCCCGCGCGCTGCCCGCCGCCTCGGCCCGGGCCAGCAGGCCGGCGAAGCGGACGGCGTCCACGGCCCTGTCGTCAGCGCTGTCGTCGGGACGCAGCAGGTAGCCGGGGGCGCGGGAGACGATCAGGTTCCTGCCTCCGGGCTCGGCGTCCTCCAGCGCCTTGCGCAGCTGGGAGACGCGGACCTGGAGCGCGCCCGCCGGGTTGGCCGGCGCATCCTCGCCCCAGAGGTCGTCGACCAGCCGGTCGGCGGAGACCGGATGGCCCTCGTGGACGAGCAGGTCCACGAGGAGCGCGCGTACTTTGAGGCCGGGGATCGTGACGGTCTCACCGGCGTCCGTCCACACGGCCAGCGGCCCCAGCACCCCGAATCGCATGTTCGTCACCTTATGCGGGGGGAGGTGACCGCGGGGAGATTCAGGTGGCGCCCGGGGACGGTGGCGCTTTCCTGGCCGAACCGCGGTAGACGGCGGGGTCGTAGCGGCGGTCGTTGTCGTCGAGCTTGGCCCTGGCCGCCTCCATGAGGTCGACGCCCAGGACGTCGGCCAGGCGCACGAGGTAGAGGGTCACGTCGCCGAGTTCGGTGCGCATCCTGGCGAGCGCCTCGTCACCGGGGTTCCCGGACTGCTCGGCGGTGAGCCACTGGAACTCCGCCACCAGCTCCCCCACCTCGCCCGCGAGCGCCATCGCCAGGTTCTTCGGCGTGTGGAACTGCTCCCACTGCCTGACTTTCGCGAACTCCCGCAACCGTACGGCGAGGTCCTCCAGCTCCGTCGTCACGGAACAGGACCCTACCGACCCGGGCTCGCCCAGGCACAGGAGGTGACCGCTCGTCAGTGGGGTTCGAGGTTGTCGGAGAGCAGGTCGAGGCCAGCAGGTCGGCGTCCTGCTCGGTGAAGAACGACGCGAGCAGCCGGTCGAAGAACGACTCCGCCCGCTCCTCCCCCAGCACCGAGCGTACGGCGTGCCGCATCGAGCTCTCGTTGGCCGGATAACCGGTGCCCCCAAGACCCACCCCGCGTAGTCGTACCGGCGTGTTGTCGTCCATGACGAGCTGGGTTCCGGACACGTGAAGCATGTTCACCCTGATGTCGGGCGCCTTGCCCGACTGCGTGATGGTGGTGAGCTTGGCCTTGTAGGCGTCGTTCTCCAGGACGGTGGCCTTGATGGTGACGTTCGGGTTCCTGGCCATGAACTCCTTGGCGCGCTGATCCCAGAGCGTCTTGAGCGGATCGGAGGTCGACAGGTACCACCACTCGATCGTGACCTTGCCGGGCGAGCCGGCCAGGAGCCCGGCGATGAGCACCGGGGCCGCGAACAGCACCACACTGCGTCGCATAGGGGTCCCCTTCCTCAACAGTGCGAAATTTTCATGAAAGCACCGATAGTTTCTTTGCCCGGAGCGCAAGTAAACGCCAGGCAAAGCGTCAACACCTAGGACCCGAGCAAGGGCAAACCGAAACTTTCGGATACACTCCCGAACGTGTCAGCGAAGAGGCGGGTCACGATCGCACTGATCGCGGAGGAGGCTGGAGTCTCCATTCCGACGGTCTCGAAAGTCATCAACGGACGTCCAGAAGTCGCTCCCGCGACCCGCCACCGGGTCGAGCGGCTGTTGCAGGAGCACGGCTACCAACGGCGCATCAGCCAGGACGACACCCCGGCAGGCCTGGTCGACCTGGTGTTCGCCGAGATCGAGTCGCCGTGGGCCATGGAGATCGTGCGAGGCGCGGAAAGCGCGGCCCACGAGGCCGGGGCCAGCGTGGTCATCTCCGTCCTGCACACGCACGCGGGCCCAGGACGCGACTGGCTCGAACGGCTGGCCGCGCGCAGGACCGACGGCGTGGTGATCGTCGCCTCGCGGCTGTCGACAGGCATCCAGTCACAGCTCAGCGCCCGTTCGCTGCCGTTCGCGGTGGTCGACCCCGAGGGCGAGCCCGCCCCCGGCGTGGTCTCGGTGGGCGCCACCAACTGGAACGGCGGCCTGGCCGCGACCCGCCACCTGCTGGAGTTGGGCCACCGCAGGATCGGCGTGATCAGCGGCCTGTCCGACATGCTCTGCAGCCAGGCCAGGATCGACGGCTATCGCGCCGCCCTGGAGACGGCGGGGCTGCCCGTCGCGCCCGAGCTGATCAGGCGCGGCACGTTCCTGGTCGAGTCGGGCCACGACCAGGCGCACGCCCTGCTGTCCCTCGACGATCCGCCCACGGCCATCTTCGCGCACAGCGACCTGATGGCCTTCGGCGTCCTGGAGGCCGCCAGGCAGCGCGGGCTGCGCGTCCCCGAGGACCTGAGCGTGGTGGGCTTCGACGACCTGCCGCTGGCCAAGTCGGCCTGGCCGCCGCTGACGACGGTGCGGCAGCCGCTGCAGGAGATGGCCTCGCTGGCCACCCGTACGGTGCTGGCCATGGGCCACGGTGAGGTGCCGGAGACCAAGCGGGTGGAGCTGGCCACGGAACTGATCGTCCGGGAGAGCACGGCCGCGTACGCGTAGGGCCGGGGGCTCAGCCGTCCTGCAGCGGCGCCCTGAAGACGAACCGGGCGCCGCGCTCGGAGTCCTCGACGGTCAGCGTGCCCCCGTGTGCCGCGGCGATCTCGCGGGCGATGGGCAGGCCGAGCCCGCTGCCGCCGACGTCGCGGTTGCGGGCGGTGTCGAGGCGGGCGAAGCGTTCGAAGACGACCTCGCGATGCTCGGGCGCGATTCCCTCGCCGTCGTCGAGCACCTCCAGGACGGCCTGGCCGTCCTCCTCCCGCACCGTCACCGTGATCCGGCTGTCGGCGTGCCGGTCGGCGTTGTCCATCAGGTTCGTCAGCAGGCGGGCCAACTGCAGCCGGTCACCCATGACGACCACCTCCGGCCGCAGGTCGGTGACGACCTGTTTCGCACGCGGCCGCACGACCTCCCGGGCAACCAGCTCGGCCAGTTCCACGGGCTCACGGCGGCTCGGGGCGCCCGCGTCCAGCCTCGTCAGCACGAGCAGGTCGGTGACGATCGCCTGCAGCCGGTCCAGGCTGGCGAGCACCTCGTCGCTCACCTCGATCCAGTCGGCCTCATCGGGGTGGAGCCGGGCGTCCTCCATCTGGGCGCGCATTGCGGTGATCGGACTGCGCAGGTCGTGCGAGGCGTCGGCGGCGAACCTGCGCTGGCGTTCCACCGCCTGTTCCTTCTCCCGCATCGCCGTCTCCAGCCGCTCCAGCGTGCGGTTGGCGGTCTCGGCCAGGGCCGCGATCTCGTCGTCGCTCTGCGGCACGGGCACCCGCATCCCGCCGACGAACGTGGTCAGCTCGGCCAGCTGCTTGGTGATGGCGCTGACGGGGGCGAGTGTCCTGGTCGTCGCCCGCCACACCACGAACCAGGTCAGCGCGACCAGCGCCGCCGCGAGCGCGGCCTGCGACAGGATCACCTGCGGGCCGACGTACCAGGGCAGCGTCTGGTCGAACGTGTAGATGATCCAGTCGCCGTCCGGCTGGTACGCGGTGATGGCGGTCACGATCTTGCACTCCCCGGGGAACCCGCTGAGGCCGCAGAGCTCCGCGACGGCGTTGGCCTGGCCGTCCTGGGGGATCGCCGTGGTCTGCCTGGGCAGGCCGACGAGATTGAGCGTGGAGGTGACCGGGCGTCCCGACGGGTCGACGACCTGGACGCCGTCGAGCGCGTCGTACTCCAGCACCTGCGGCAGGCGGTTGTCCTTGATCATGGGCAGCACGGACACAGCCCTGCTCGACATGTCCTGCGCCTGGATGTCGACGAGCTGATCGCGGATGCCGTGCAGCACGAAAGCGCCGACTGCGATGTTCAGCAACAGCATCGCGATGCTGGCGAACAGCGCCAGCCGCACCCGCAACGACCGGCCGAACCATGCCCTCACGCGCCTTCCCCCGGCCATCAGAAGATCACAGGCCTGCCCTTCACCGCCAATCCAGGGAGATTCCTCGACAAAGTGCGCACTCCCGCCGCCCGGGACGGCGGTTCAACGCATCGCGTACGGGCTCGTGCTGGTGTGGCCGGCACCGTTCGTGGCCGTGACAGACGTCAGGGGACCCGGGGGGACGTACGGGGCCCAGGCCGACTCGAGCCGTCCGTCCGAGTGCCACTCCTGCCGGACCACCGCCCCGTGGGGGTCGAAGCGCAGCGAGCCGCCCCGCAGGTTGTGGCCCTCGACGAGGATGCCGGGCCGCCCGTTCCTGTCCTGCCTGACGGCGTTGACGATGATGGGCCGCTGCCAGTCGCGCGCGATGTCGTCGGCCAGCGAGGGAGTGTCGTGGCGGGCCTGGCAGGTGAAGAACGGGTCCCAGCCGTACGAGATGATCTTCGTGGCGTGCGGGCCGGAGGCCATGATCTGCTGGTCGAGCCGGCTCTTCGTGGTCCGCCCGCGCAGCGGCAGCGGATCGACGCGCCCGCACTCGCCGGCGACCGGGGTGGGCTCGAAGCCCTCGACGTTCACCCACAGCTCCACCCCGTCGGGCACCTCACGGGCGGCCGCCTCGACGTATGCGTGGGTCGCCCCGTAGTAGGCCTCGGCGTTGCTGACGTCGCCCACCACCGGCGCCAGCCGCGGCACGACCTTGGCGCCGGTCTCGTGCGGGCCGTGCACCGGCACCTTGCCCGTGCCGCGCCCGTCCTGGACCGCGATGGCCATGGGCGCGCCGGCCCGCGTCGCCGCGATGTCCGCCATGCCGTCGCCCGCCTGCTCGGGCGGGAACCCGCGCCCGCGGCGGGCGTCGATGTACGGGCTGACCAGGATCGGCCTGCCCGGCAGGACGCCGGCGACGACGGCGTGCTGCGCGGCGTAGAGCTCGATGATCGGATCGTTGTCGGCGCGGTCCCGCATGGCCAACTCGAACGACTGGTAGACCCCGCCGAAGGCGCCGGACCCCCCGAACCGCGCCCGGTAGTCGGCCAGCACCCGCGCGGTGAAGGCCTTCAGCGCGCCGGTGTGGTCGTGGTCGGGCTCCCACGGCTTGTCCTCCCGCTGCGCGGCCGCCGGCAGCCCGGGAAAGACCTTCATGCCGTACGCCGCCGCCTCGGCCATCAGGTTGCCCAGGCCGTCGCCGTCCGTGGCGACCAGCACCAGGTCGTGCACGGGTTCCCGGCAGTTCTCCGCCAGCGACAACCGGTAGAAGACGCGGCCTGCGCTCTCGATCCGCCGCTCCAGCCCGGGGCAGCGCAGCATGCCCTTCCCGAACTCCTCGCTGGTCGTGTACGTGTAGACCCGCCGGATCTGCTTGCCCGGCACCTGCGCGCACGGACGGCCGTCGACGCGGCAGCTGGCGAAGCCGGGATCCTCGCCGGCGTTGAAGCGCGGGCCGAACGTGACGAGCGTGTCGCCGCCGATCGTGTGGATCGCCTCCACCATGCGCTGGGTCACGCAGCGGTCGGCCCGCGGGATGACCCAGTAGCCGGTGATCGCGTAGGGGGCGGTGACCCGGGTGTCGCGCGGCGGGCACTCCTCGGGCTCCGGCGATGCGGGCACGAACACACCCACGACGAAGGCGACCGCGACGATCAGCCACAGGATCCGGTGCACCCACGCCCCTTCCACGCCCGCGCACCCCAGCCTACGCACCGGCGCCCGGCCCGGTGCGTGCCCGCGGGGCACTGATCGCGGAGAATGACGGGAAAAGGGGGTGCGGAATCGTGCACATCGATCTCACCGGGAAGACCGCGCTGGTCACCGGGTCGACGCAGGGAATCGGAGCGGCCATCGCCGCCGGGCTGGCGAGGGCGGGCGCCCGCGTCGGGATCAACGGCCGCGGCGAGGGCTCGGTCGCCAAGGCCGTCGAACGGATGGAGGGCGACCTGGTCGCGGCGCCCGGCGACGTGTCCAAGGACGACGGGTGCGAGCGGGTGCTGAGCGCGCTGCCGCAGGTCGACATCCTGGTCAACAACCTGGGCATCTTCGGCGCGCAACCGGCGCTGGAGATCGGCGACGACGAGTGGCGGCGCTATTTCGAGGTCAACGTGCTGGCCGCGATCCGGCTCACCCGCGCCTACCTGCCGGGCATGATGGAGCGCGGCTGGGGGCGGATCCAGTACATCGCCAGCGACTCGGCCGTCGTGATCCCCGCCGAGATGATCCACTACGGCATGACGAAGACGGCGTTGCTGGCCGTGTCCAGGGGGTTCGCCAAGGAGGCGGCGGGCAGCGGGGTGACGGTCAACTCCGTGATCGCGGGGCCCACGCACACGGCGGGCGTGGAGGACTTCGTCCATCAGCTGGTGGGCAGGGAACTGCCCTGGGAGGAGGCGCAGCGGGCGTTCATGGCGCGGCACCGGCCGCAGTCGCTGCTGCAGCGCCTGATCGAGCCCGAGGAGATCGCCAACATGGTGGTCTACCTGGCCTCGCCGCTCGCCTCGGCCACGACGGGCGCGGCGGTGCGGGTGGACGGCGGCTACGTGGACTCCATCCTTCCCTAGAAAGTGGCCGCTGCACGCGATGGCCGACGCCTTCACCGCGGCGGGCTTCCACATCACCGCCATCAGCGAACCGTCCCCCGTGCCGGAGGCCCGCGAGCTGTTTCCCGACGTCTTCGCGGACAGGCCGTCGGGCACCTTCGTGTGCTTCCTGTTCTTCGTCCTTCAGGCCTGCTGACACCGCGCCGGGGCGGGCGGCGGGTGCGTGGCCGGCGCCCAACGCCGGTCGCGCTCATGGTGGCCAGCATCGTGAGGTCGCCGCCGCGCCCTTACGCCACTTCCTGCGGCGCTGACCGGCGGTCCCGAACGCGCTCCGGTCCGGACGGGACCCGTCTCGGCGCAGATACTCGGAATGGCCCTGTGCCGTTATGTTTTGGCATTCCCGCCGCTGGCCGCGCTGACCAGCGAAGAAGTCGTCGAGGCTATAGGCCCGGCCGTTCACCGCCATCTCTGTCTCGGGGCTTGACACACAACAGCACCGTCCTTAACTGCGATAACAACTGCCCTCTTTGCACACACAATCAGATCATGTTAGATGGAGAGCAAAGGCACTGATCATGCGCCGGCAGAGAGGACCGGGCACCGTGACGCTGATACTCGATGGCGTCTTCGTGCGGCGGCGCGGGGAGACCTGGCTCGATGACATTCATCTGGAATTACCGAATGGAATGACCACCCTCGTCGGCCCCATGACCGCGGGAAAGACGACTTTGATGCGCGTCGCAGCCGGTTTACTGCCGCCCGACTCCGGCCGGGTGGTGGTCGGCGGAAAGGACGTGACCGGCATTTCCGTGCGCAAACGCTCGGTCGCCTTCGTCTATCAGCAATTCATCAACTACCCGTCCCTGACCGTCTACGACAACATCGCATCGCCGCTCCGCCTCGACCGGGCGTTCCGCCGCGACGGGATCGACCGGCGGGTGCGCGAGGTGGCCGAGCTCATGGGCATCGCGCAGCTGCTCGACCGCCGGCCCGCCGAGCTGTCGGGCGGCCAGCAGCAGCGCACCGCCATCGCCCGCGCCCTGGCCCGGCCCGTCGACGTGCTGCTGCTCGACGAGCCGCTGGCCAACCTCGACTTCAAGCTGCGCGAGCAGCTCCGCGCCGACCTGAAGACCATGTTCACCGGCTCCTCCGGCGTCGTCCTCTACGCCACCGCCGACCCGAACGAGGCGCTGACGTTCGCCGCGCCCACCGTGGTCCTGGGCGAGGGCAGGGTCCAGCACATCGGCGACGTCGCCGAGACGTACGCGCACCCGCCCACGCTCGCCGTCGCGGCCACGCTCAGCGACCCGCCGCTCAACCTGCTGCCCGGGGTCGTACGCGACGGCCGGATCGAGTGCCTCGGCACGTCGTTCCCCGCGCCGCGCGCCCACGCCGACGGCCACCGCGTCATGCTCGGCGTACGCCCCCACCAGGTCAGCATCACCCCCAACGGCCGCGCCGCGCTCGAACTGCCCGCCGAGATCCGGCTCGCCGAGGTCACCGGCAGCGCGACGTTCCTGCACCTGCTGCTCCAGGGCGGGCTCCACCTGGTCGCCCACCTGGAGGGCACCCAGCTCTTCACGCCGGGCGAGTCCACGGTCGCCCGCATCGACCCGGCGCACGTCTTCGTCTTCGACCAGGCCGGGGGCCACCTGCTCGCCACCAGCGCCGCGGAGGTCGACCTGCATGGCTGACATCCGCCTCGAAGGCGTGGGGCACAGCTACGACGGCGGCCGCACGTGGGCGCTCAAACCGATGACCTGGACGTGGCAGAGCTCCCGGGCGTACGCGCTGCTGGGGCCGAGCGGCTGCGGCAAGACCACGCTGCTGAACATCATCTCCGGCCTGATCACGCCCACGGTGGGCCGGATCTGGTTCGGCGAGCGCGAGGTCACCGGTGTGCCCACGGCCGGCCGCAACATCGCGCAGGTCTTCCAGTTCCCGGTCCTGTACGAGGAGATGTCCGTCTACGACAACCTCGCCTTCCCCCTCCGTAACCGGAAATTTCCCAAAAAAGAGGTGGACCAGCGCGTCCGCCAGGTCTCGCAGCTCCTCGGCCTCGACCAGGTGCTGCGCCGCAGGTCGCGCCGGCTCGACCCGGGCCGCCAGCAGATCGTCAGCCTGGGCCGCGGCCTGGTCCGCCCCCAGGTGGCCGCGGTCCTGCTGGACGAGCCACTGACCGTGGTCGACCCGGCGCTGAAGTGGACGCTGCGCAGCAAGCTCAAAGAGATTCACCGCGACACCGGCCACACGCTGATCTACGTCACCCACGACCAGACCGAGGCGCTGACGTTCGCCGACGAGGTCGTGGTGCTCAACGACGGAGCGATCGTGCAGGCGGGCGAACCGGCCGAGCTGTTCCTGTCGCCGTCGCACGAGTTCGTCGGGCACTTCATCGGCTCGCCGGGGATGAACATGGTGCCCGCCGAGATCGCCGGCGGCGTCGTACGCGTCGGCGCGGCGGGCGTGGGCGCCGCCCCCGACGGCCTGCCGCCGGGACCGGTCAGGATCGGGGTGCGGCCGGAGTTCGTCCGGATCGCGGGGCCCGGCGCCTCCCCCGGCGCGGGAGCCACGGTCACCGGGATCGACCGCATGGGCGCGTACGACCTCGTGCACACCCGGGTCGGCGAGCATCCGGTGATCGTCAAGACCGAGGCGGGCTCCGCCTGCGAACCGGACGCGGCCGTGTTCCTGCACTTCCCCGCGGACCGCACGTTCCTGTTCCGCGACGAGGTCAGGTGCGGCTCCCTCGCGCCGCTGAACGGAAGGGAGCCGTCATGACCGAGCGGACCACCGTCGCGGACAGCCCGGCCGGCGTCGCCGAACCGGCGACCGCACCGGCCGAGCAGGCCAAGGACACGAGGGTCGACGCCAGGCCGAAGAACAACCGCGCGTGGTGGCTGGTCCTGCCGGTCGTCGTGTCGGTGGCCTTCACGGCGGTGATCCCGCTGATGACCGTGGTCAACTACTCCGTGCAGGACGTCTTCAGCCCGAGCGAGCGCATCTTCGTCGGCCTGGAGTGGTTCCGCGACGTCGCCCGCGACCCGGAGGTGCGCGGGGCGTTCGTGCGCACGCTGCTGTTCTCGGCGCAAGTGCTGCTGATCGAGATCCCGCTCGGGGTGGCCATCGCCGTGGCGATGCCCCGCCGCGGCGTCTCGGTGTCGGTGGCGCTGGTGCTGGTCGCGCTGCCACTGCTCATCCCGTGGAACGTGGTCGGCACGATCTGGCAGATCTTCGCCCGCGGTGACATCGGCCTCGGCGGCTGGGCGATCAACAACGTGCTCGGCGTCAACTTCAACTACACGCTCGACTCCACCGACGCCTGGCTCACCGTGCTGGCCATGGACGTGTGGCACTGGACGCCGCTGGTGGCGCTGCTGGCGTACGCGGGGCTGCGCTCGATCCCCCAGCCGTACTTCCAGGCCGCGCAGATCGACGGCGCCTCGGGATGGGCCACCTTCCGGCACATCCAGCTGCCCCGGCTGCGCGGGGTGCTGACGATCGCGATCCTGCTCAGGTTCATGGACAGCTTCATGATCTACACCGAGCCGTTCGTGGTGACGGGCGGCGGGCCGGGGAACGCGACGTCGTTCCTGAGCATCCTGCTGTCGAAGATCGCGGTCGGCCAGTTCGACCTCGGCCCCGCGGGCGCGTTCTCGCTGCTCTACTTCCTGTTCGTCCAGGTGCTCTGTTACGTCTTCTTCACCGTGCTGACCAGGTCGGGAAGGTGAACCCATGAGACGGCTCCCATGGGCGCGCACGGTCTTCTGGCTCTACGTCGCCACCCTCATGCTGCCCATCCTGTGGATGTTCGGCATGTCGATCCGGCCGAACGAGGACATCCTCGGCAGTTTCTCGCTCATCCCCGGACGCGTGACGTTCGACAACTACGCCACGTTCTTCGGGGAGACGTCGTGGTATTCGAGCTATCTGAACTCCATCGTCTACACCTCGCTGAACGCGGTGATGTCGCTCATCGTGGCGCTGCCCGCGGCCTACGCCTTCTCGCGTTTCCGGTTCGCCGGTGACAAACATCTGTTCTTCTGGCTGCTGACGAACCGGATGGCGCCGCCGGCCGTGTTCCTGCTGCCGTTCTTCCAGATCTACCAGAGCGTCGGCCTCTTCGACACGCACCTCGGCGTGGCCATCGCGCACATGCTCTTCAACGTGCCGCTGGCCGTCTGGATTCTCGAAGGATTCATGTCGGGAATCCCCCGGGAGATCGACGAGACCGCCGCGATCGACGGTTATTCGCTGCCGCGGTTCTTCATCCGGATATTCCTGCCGATGATCCGCTCGGCCATCGGCGTGACCGCGTTCTTCTGCTTCATGTTCAGCTGGGTCGAACTGCTCATCGCCAGGACCATCACCTCGGTGAACGCCAAGCCCATCGCCGCGTCGATGACGCGGACGGTGAGCGCGGCGGGCGTCGACTGGGGGCTGCTGGCGACGGCGGGAGTGCTGACGATCGTGCCCGGCGCGATCGTCATCTGGTTCGTCCGCAACTACATCGCCAAGGGCTTCGCCATGGGGAGGGTGTAGCCGTGCTCGACTGGATGGTCTGGACCGTCCCCACAGCCCTGGTCTTCGCCGGACTGGCCGTGCTGCTGATCGCCATGACGATCTGGGGCCGCATCTCTCCTCCCGTGGCCAGGCGGGGCTTCCTGCGCATCGAGACCGATCGGGGCGACCGGCTCTACATCGGCCTGATCAGCGCCGCCGTCGTGCTGGCGGGCTGGATCGCAATCACCGACCTGTCCATGTGGCTCGCGCTCGGATGCGCGCTGCTCGTGGCGGTCGTGATCGGCATATGGGGCTAACGGAAAGGGAGTCAAAGCGATGAGGCGACGGACGACGAGGTCCGCGACCATGGGGGCGGCGGCGCTCCTCCTGGTGGTGGCCGGCTGCACGCAGGGCGCGGACAAGCCCACGAGCGACTTCAAGGAGGCCGACGGCAGGGCCGCCGCCCAGCGGTGGGTGTCGGAGGAGTTCACCCCGAGCACGCTGAGCAGGGACGAGCAGCTCGCCGAGATGGAGTGGTTCATGAAGGCCGCGGCACCGTACCGCGGCATGCAGATCAACGTGGTCTCCGAGACGATCACCACGCACGAGTACGAGTCACGCCAGCTCGCCAAGGCGTTCACCGAGATCACCGGGATCAGGATCAAGCACGATCTGATCCAGGAGGGTGACGTCATCGAGAAGCTGCAGACCCAGATCCAGGGCGACCAGAACATCTACGACGCCTACGTCAACGACTCCGACCTCATCGGCACCCACTCGCGCGGCGACTACGTGCTCCCGCTGTCGGACTACATGGCCGGCGAGGGCAAGAACGTCACCTCTCCCACGCTCGACCTCGACGACTTCATCGGCATCAGCTTCACCACCGGCCCGGACAAGAAGATCTACCAGCTGCCCGACCAGCAGTTCGCCAACCTCTACTGGTTCCGCTACGACTGGTTCACCGACCCCGACATCAAGAAGCAGTTCAAGGACGCCTACGGCTACGACCTCGGCGTGCCGGTCAATTGGGCGGCCTACGAGGACATCGCCGACTTCTTCACCAACAAGGTCAACGACGACGGCACCATCGACGGCAAGAAGGTCTACGGCCACATGGACTACGGCCGCAAGGACCCGTCGCTGGGCTGGCGCTTCACCGACTCGTGGTTGTCCATGGCGGGCAACGGCGACCCCGGCATCCCCAACGGCCTGCCGGTGGACGACTGGGGCATCAGGGTCGAGAACTGCCGCCCGGTCGGCTCGTCCGTCACGCGCGGCGGCGACACCAACGGCCCCGCGGCGGTCTACGCGCTCACCAAGTACGTCGACTGGCTCAAGAAGTACGCCCCCAAGGAAGCCGCGGGCATGAACTTCAGCGAGGCCGGCCCGGTCCCCGCCCAGGGCCACATCGCCCAGCAGATCTTCTGGTACACCTCGTTCACCGCCGACATGACCAAACCGGGGCTGTCGGTGGTCAACAAGGACGGCACGCCCAAGTGGCGCATCGCGCCGAGCCCGCACGGGGCGTACTGGAAGGACGGCAACAAGCTCGGCTACCAGGACGCGGGCTCGTGGACGCTGCTGAAGAGCACGCCGGAGGACCGCAGGGCGGCCGCCTGGCTGTACGCGCAGTTCGTGACGTCGAAGACGGTGTCGCTGAAGAAGTCGATCGTGGGGCTGACGTTCATCCGCGACTCCGACATCAGGAGCGACCACTTCGCCGACAACGCCGAGAACTACGGCGGGCTCATCGAGTTCTACGGCTCGCCCGCCCGCAAGCAGTGGACCCCGACCGGCACGAACGTGCCCGACTACCCGAAACTGGCCCAGCTGTGGTGGCAGAACGTGGCCACGGCCGTGACCGGCGAGACCACGGCGCAGCAGTCGATGGACAACCTGGCCAAGCAGCAGGACGACATCCTGTCCCGGCTGGAGCGGCTCTCGCGTGAGCGGGAGGGCTACGGCGGCCAGTGCGCGCCGAAGCTGAACCCCGAACGCGACGCCCAGTACTGGTACGACCAGCCCGGCGCCCCCGCGCCGAAGCTGGCCGACGAGCGCGGCAAGCCCGAGACGCTCGACTACGACAAACTCGTCGCCACCTGGAAGAAGTCCGACTAGCGCCGCTTGTGGAAGGAGCGCCGCCGCCCGTGGCAGGCCGGGCGGCGGCCGTCCGTCAGCCCGCCAGGTGGCGGACCAGCCAGTCGAAGGCCTGCTCCTGCATGGGCACGTCGAAGCTGTGCGGCACGTCGGCGAACACCGCCTCGTAGCACCCCGGTGCGTCGCGGTAGTGTTCGCCGATCGTGGCGTGGGCGCGCCGCATGCCCGTCTCGGGGAACAGCTCGTCGCGCAGGGCGTACTGCACCATGAGAGGTTCGGGCGCGCGGGCGGCCACCAGGTCGGGCCAGTCGCCCAGGCGGGGCAGGCCGGGCGGGAAGAGCATCCAGGTGTGCTTGGCGACGTGCCCGCCGAGCATGTCGCGGTAGGAGGAGGCCATCGCGGCGACGACGACCGCGCGCATCCGCGGGTCGAAGGCGCCGAGCAGCGCCGACCGCAGCCCGCCGCCGGACACCCCGGCGCACCCGACGGGCCCGACGTCCGGGCGGGAGCGCAGGTAGGCCGCCGCAGCCAGGTCCTCGCCCGCGACCACGCCCGCGAACGACGTGCCGAGCATCGCGCAGTGTTTGGCCACGACGTGCTCGTGGTCCCTGGCGGCCAGGTCGTACCTGTCGGCCTCGCTGGCCGGGCCGTCACCGATTTCCAACGGGAAGCGGCGGCTGCCCCAGACGAACACGTCGTGCGCCAGCACCACGAACCCGCGGCGGGCCAGCTCGCCGGCGAACGCGCGGCCGCCGTAGAGCTCCTGCCGCAGCCTGGCCACCTCTGGCGATGGCCCTTCGGGCCCGTCGGCGATCTTCTCCTTGCCGGCCCACTTCATCCCGGCGTGGCAGTGCAGCGCCACGACCCCGGGCAGCGGCCCGTCCGCGCCGCGCGGGCGCAGCAGGAACGCGCGGGTACGCGGCCCGAACCCCACCGACCAGGACAGCTCCTCGCCCGCCAGGTCACCGTCGGTCCAGGTGCGCTCGACCCGCACGTCGCGGGCGGTCAGGTCGAGCACCCCCATCGCCTCACGCGCCGCGGCCCGCAGCTGCGGCCCCGCGGGAACCGGGTAGAGCCCGCGCTGCGTCGCGGCGATCTCCGCCAGCTCAGCGAACACGTGTGCCGTCGTCCTCCAGCGCCACGGGGGCACCGGTGCGGGCGGACATGGTGGCCGCGACGCCCGTCAGCACGCTGCGGATGCCGTCGCGGTAGCCGGCCTGCCGGGCCAGCGGATCGTCGCCGGCGCCGCGGAAGACGTCGTCGAGCAGCAGGCGGTCACCACCGCCGTGCCCACCGGCCCCGCTCTCGATGGGCACCTCCTCCGGCCGGCTCCAGTGGCGGCGCAGCGTGAGCCGCTCCCACGCCCCCGACGCGTGCGCCTTGGAGGCGGCGCTCGGGTCGATGGCGGCGTGCGGCGGCGTCCACTCCCGCTCCACGACGTCCAGCTCCAGCCGCCCCTCCGTGCCGTTGAAGGCCACGCGGTAGCCCTCCCAGGGGGCGTGGGCGTGCAGCGAGTACGTCATGATCGCGCGGTTGGTGTAACGCACGAGCACGGACATGTTGTCGTCGATCGTGACGCCCTCGCCGAAGACGTCCTGGTCGCGGATGTAGCCGTCCTCGTGCTCGGCGTCGAGATAGAGGCTCCTGAGCCGGTCGTCGGCGGAGATGTCCAGGATGAACGGGTCGGTGCCGAGGCCGGGTGCGCCCTGCCCGCGTTCGGGGCGCGGGTCGAGCCCGCGGTTCCTGGCGTTCTCGGCACCGTAGAAGCGCAGGTCGGCCTGGGCGAAGACGAGCGCGGGCGCCGCCCCCAGCCACCAGTTGATCAGGTCGAAGTGGTGGGTGGACTTGTGCACGAGCAGGCCGCCCGAGCTGTCCCTGTCGCGGTGCCAGCGGCGGAAGTAGTCGGCGCCGTGGATGGTGTCGAGCGTCCACTCGAAGTGCACGGAGGTGACCTCGCCGATCGCGCCGTCCATGAGGATGCGGCGCACGGCGGAGTTGCGCGGCGAGTAGCGGTAGTTGAAGGTGACGATCAGCCTGCCGCTGCTGCGCTCGGCCGACGCCGCGATGGCCGCGCACCTCTCGGCGTCGGTGGTGAGCGGCTTCTCGACGATGACGTCCTTGCCGGCGTCGAGCGCCGCGCACACGTAGCGGGCGTGCGCGGCGTCGACGGTGGTGACGATGACCGCGTCGGCGAGCTCGAGCGCCTTGTCGAACTCATCGGGCGCGAAGCGCGGCACCTGGGCACCGATCCGCTCGGCGTAGTAGTCCATGCGGGTGCGGTTCGTGTCGCACAGGGCGACGATGGTGCCGGCGTCGCGCCACTCCCCGAGCAGCGCGTCGACGTACATCTGCGCGCGGTGCCCGAGCCCGACGAACGCGTACTTCATGTCTCTCCTTAGATGCGAAGGATCAGCCCGCGATCGAGGCGTTGGCCTCGGTCAGGAACTTCTGTGCGGCGTCGTCGGGGGTCATCCTGCCGAACAGGATCTCCTCGGAGTACCGCGTCAGGATGTCTTCCATGCCGCTGGCGCCCTTGGGCGGCGCGGCCGGCGGGTCCGACAGCTCGCTCCTGACCTCGTCGATGAAGTCGAGCGTCTTGATGTCGGTCTCCGGCAGCTTCTCCTTGACCGCCGCGAGGACCTTGGAGCTGGCCGGCAGGCCGCGGTCACTCAGGATGATCTCGCCCGCCTCCGGATCGTTGATCATGAAGTCGATGAACTTGGCGGCCTCGGCCGGATGCTCGGACTTCGACGAGGCGGTGTAGAGCATCGCCGGCTGCAGGAACATGCCGCCGGTGGCGGCCCCCTCCGCCTTCGGCATGCGCAGCAGGCTGACGTCCTGGCCCGACGCCTTGTTGATCGCGCCGAGCTGGTTGCTCCACCACATGCCCATCGCGCCGGTGTTGGTGCCGAGCAGCGACTGGTCCACGCTCTGGGCGCCGATCTCGACGCTCTTGGCGGCGTCGGGGGTGCCCTTGGTCTTGATCAGCGTCTGCATGTTCGACCACCACGCCTTGAGCGTGTCGGGCGAGATGCCGAGCTTGTTGCCCTGGTAGAACTTCTCGCCGCGCTGCGCGGCGAAGATCTCCAGATAACCGGGGTTGAAGCTCTGCTGCGTGCCGAAGACCTTGCCGCCGCTCTCGGCGGTGATCTTCGACGCCAGATCGATGTAGTCCTCCCAGGTCCACTTGGCGTCGTCGGGCAGCTTCTGCCCGTTCTTCTCGACCAGGTCCGGGTTGACCACGAGGCTGAAGGCGTTGACGCCGGTGGGGATGGCGTACTGCTTGCCGTCGATGGCGCCGGTGGCCAGCACCTTGGCGTCGATGTCGGTGGCGTTGACCTTGCCCGCGAGGTCGGCCAGCGCGCCGCGCTCGGCGTATTCGCGCAGGCCGCGGATCTCGATGGTGATGACGTCCGGCGCGTCGTTGCCCGCGACCTTGGTGGCCAGCGTCTCGTAGTAGCTGCCGAAGTCGGAGAACTCGCCCTCGATGTCGATGTTCGGGTTCTTCGCCTCGAACTTCTTGATCGCCTCTTCGGTCATCTTCTGCCGCGCGTCGCTGCCCCAGTAGGAGAAGCGCACCTTGACCTTGCCGTCGGCGCTCTCGCCGCCGCTGTCACTGCCGCAGGCCGCGGTGACCGCCAGCACAGCGGTGGCGAGCAGGGTCGCCGACCACATCTTCTTGCCAGAGCTCACGGCTCTACCTCCTAGGGGTCTTCTGGGTTGGGGGGTGGGGGAACTACTTCAGTCCCGTGGTGGCGACACCACGGATCAGGTACTTCTGCCCGGCCAGGAAGAATCCGAAGATCGGGCCGAGCGCGATGATCGACATGGCGAACATAGGACCCCAGGAGGACTCACCACTAGAGTCCAGGAACGTCCGCAACGCGACTGGGACGGTGAAGTTATCCGGGTTGTTCAGATAGAGCAGCTGGCTGAGGAAGTCGTTCCACGTCCAGATGAACGTGAAGATCGCGGTGGTGGCCAGGGCGGGCAGGGAGAGCGGCATGACGACCCTGATGAAGATGCGCCAGTAGCCCGCGCCGTCGATCTCGGCCGCCTCGTCCAGCTCCCTCGGCAGGGTGCGGATGAACTGCACCATGAGGAAGATGAAGAACGCGTCGGTGGCCAGCACCTTCGGCATGACCAGCGGCCAGATCGTGTTGATCAGGTCGAGCTCGGAGAACATGATGTACTGCGGCACGATCACCACGTGGTGCGGCAACATGATCGTGCCCAGCATGATCGTGAACCAGAGCCTCTTCAGCGGGAAGTTCAGCCGCGCGAAGGCGTAGGCGGCCAGCGAGCAGGCCACCAGGTTCGCCACCACCGACAGCCCGGTGATGAGCGCCGAGTTCCACAGGTAGTAGCCGAAGGGATGCTTCAGCGCGGTCCAGCCCTCCGTATAGTTCTCCAGCGTGACCTCGCTCGGCAGCAGGCCGGGCTGCCGGAAGATGAGCTCCTCCGGCTTGAGCGAGCTGGAGACCATCCAGAGCAGCGGATAGAGCATGATCACGCCGAAGCCGATCAGCAGGATGTGCTTGACCACCCGTCCGCCCTTGAGCGGGCGGAACAGCACCGGAATCGGCCTACTTGGTGTCGCCATAGAAGACCCAATACTTGGAAGCGAGGAAGTTCACCCCGGTCAGACCGGCGATGATGAGCAGCAGGACCCACGCCATCGCGGCCGCGTAGCCCATGTCGTAGTCCCTGAATCCGTTCAGGTAGAGGTAGAGCGTGTAGAAGAGCGTCGAGTCGGCGGGCCCGCCGGTGCCGTTGCTCACGATGAACGACTGCGTGAACGACTGGAACGACTTGATGATCTCCAGCACCAGGTTGAAGAAGATGATCGGCGTCAGCAGCGGCAGCGTGATCGATTTGAACTGCCGCAGCGGGCCGGCCCCGTCGACCGCGGCGGCCTCGTAGTAGCTGCTGGGGATCTGCCGGAGCCCGGCCAGAAAGATGATCATGGGGGCCCCGAACGTCCAGACGTGCAGGATGATCAGCGTGCCGAGCGCGTAGTCGGGGTGGCCGACCCAGCCGGGCCCCTGGATGCCGAACGCTCCGAGCAGCGCGTTGACCAGGCCGTCGGCGCCGAAGACCTTGCGCCAGAGGATCGCGATCGCGACGCTGCCGCCGAGCAGCGAGGGCAGGTAGAAGATCGAGCGGTAGATCGCCAGTCCGCGCAGCCCCCGGTCGAGCACCAGGGCCAGCGCGAGCGCGAAGGCGAGTTGCAGCGGCACCGAGACGACCACGTAGATCGTGGTGACCTTGAGCGAGTTGATGTACCTCGGGTCCTCGGTGAACATCTTGACGTAGTTGTCGAAGCCGACCCACTCGGCCTCCTGCAGGAGGCTGTAGTCGGTGAACGACAGGTAGAGCGAGGCGAGGATCGGGCCGATCGTGATGACGAGCAGGCCGGCGAACCAGGGGGCCAGGAAGAGATAGGCGGCCCGTGCCTCACGGCGGGAGCGTTTCGTGGAGCGGTGTCCGCCGCCACGCGGGGGTTCGGTCACCGCCTCCAGGGGCTTCACCGCCACCGAGTCAGCCATGACGGAACTCACTCGTCATTACGAACCTTCCGGCGAGATATGTACTGGATAGCGCTTTCCTATAGCTGGCGGGAAAGTTGCGTCAACCCTTTGCAGCCGTTACCTGGCCGTTACCGATATATCGTTGACACGTTTCCCCTGCTGAACGAACTGACCTGGGAAGAAGTCAGATGAATTTGGCCCTCGTTTAGTACAACCGTTTGCAGCACCCCGCTAGCGCGGAGGCGCCGTGGAATCCCTGACGACCAGTCGGGTCTCCAACGAGGTGGTGGCGCTCACCTCCTGGATGAGCAGGTCGACCGCCAGCCGACCCGCCGCGGCGGTGGGCATGGCGACCGTGGTGAGTTTGGGACGGTTCAGCCGCCCTGAAACGATATCGTCGATCCCCACGACGCTCACGTCCGCGGGAACGGTCAGCCCAAGATCGCCGAGGCCCTCGATGAGCCCGATCGCCACCAGGTCGTTGTAGGCGAGCGCGCCGGTCACCCCCGCGTCGCGCACCCGGCCCGCGGCGGCGAAGCCACCCCGCTCGGTGGGCGCGTTGGGACCGATGACGGTGAGCTCCACGTCCGGCACCTGCTCGGCGGCGGCGCGGATCTCCGCGCTCGTCCACGAGCCCGCGGGCCCCGCCACCAGCGCCACCCGGCGGTGCCCGAGGCCCGCCAGATGCTCGACGGCCAGCCTGGCGCCGTGGCCGACGTCCATCAGCACGGTGGCGGCCCCCCGCAGCCGCCGGTTGATCACCACGAACGGCACCCGCTCGGCCAGCCGCTCCAGCGCTTTGTTGGACGAGCGCGGGCTGCACAGCACCACGCCGTCCACCTGTTTGCTGAACGCCTGCACCAGCTCCTCCTCGGCGGCCGGCTCCTCGTCGGTGTCGGCCACGAACAGGTGGTAGTCGCGCTGCCTGGCGGCCGCGTGGGCGGCCTTGATCAGCGGCGGGAAGAACGGGTTGGCGATGTCGGCCACGATCAGGCCGAGATTGTGGGTGCGCCCGGTCGTGAGCGCCCTGGCCGCCCGGTTCGGCCGGTATCCGAGCTCCTCGGCCACCGTCAGCACCCTCGTGCGGGTGGCGGCGTTCACCATGTGCGGCGCGGAGAACGTCCGCGACACGGTCGATACATGCACACCGGAGGCCCGGGCCACATCACGAATCGTCACAGTCACAAATGCACACCCTAACGCAACCGCTTGCAGAGGCCATGGGGCAGATAAAAGCGCTTGCTGTACCATCCCGGATGCACAGCAGTCAGGAAGCCCCAGCTAGACCGCCGATCAGGAAATCACCCCTTGACGCCCCGGCCCTCCTGACACAAAGGTTTAGTGCAACTGTTTGCAGTCTTGAAGGAGCCCCTAACGGTGAGCAGAGTCCTCGTCACCGGAAGCGCAGGACGCCTCGGCCGCAGCGTGGTCAGCACGCTCGCGGCGGCCGGGCACGAGGTCATCGGCGTGGACCACGCCCCAGGAACCCCAGATGAGGCCGCCGCCACCTTACCCGCCGACCTCACCGACACGGGAGAGGCGTTCGAGACGATCGCCAGGTTCCGGCCGGATACGGTGATCCATCTGGCCGCGATCGCCACACCGTTCAGCCGGCCCGAGTCGGTGATCTTCAAGGTCAACACCCAGCTGGCGTTCAACGTCTGCGAGGCGTCCGTGGCGCTCGGTGTGGCCGGCGTGGTCCTCGCCAGCAGCCCCACCGTGCTCGGCTACGGCGCCCCCGGCGGCTGGGCGCCGGCGTACCTGCCGATCGACGAGGAACACCCGGTGCGGCCATGGAACGCCTACAACCTGTCCAAGGTGGCGGCCGAGCAGACCATGAAGGCGTTCGCCGTGGCCGGGACGACGAAACTGGCCGCCGTCCGGCCGTGCTTCGTCATCCCGCCCGAGGAGTGGGCGGGCGCGCCGACCCAGTCGGGGCACACCGTCAAGGAACGGCTGGACCGGCCCGCGCTCGCCGGCGTCTCGCTGTTCAACTACATCGACTCCCGCGACGCCGCCGACATGATCGCCGTGCTCGCCCAGGCGCTGCCCGAGCTGCCGAACGGCGAGGTCTTCTTCGCCGGCGCCGCCGACGCGCTGGCCAGGAAGCCGCTGGCCGAGCTGCTCCCCCAGGCCGTGCCCGGCACCGAGCAGCTCGCCGCCGGGCTCACCGGCACCGCCCCCGCCTTCTCGACCACCAAGGCAGAGCGCCTGCTCGGCTGGCAGCCGAAGCGGAGCTGGCGCACCGAACTCAAGGACGTCTGATGAAACTCAGCGGTGTGCTGTTCTTCCCCGTCACCCCGTTCGACGCCGGCGGCGGCCTGGCCGAGGAGGTGCTGGCCGAGCACGTCTCCCAGCGCATGGAGCACGGCCCCGGCGCCGTCTTCGCGGCCTGCGGCACCGGCGAGTTCTCCGCCCTGTCGGAGGCCGAGCACGCCCGCGCGGTACGGATCGCGGCCGAGGCCGTGGGTGGCCGGGTGCCGGTGTTCGCCGGCGCGGGCGGCCCGCTCGGCGCGGCGCTCAACCAGGCGCGGGCCGCCAGGGACGCGGGCGCGGACGGGCTGCTGCTCATGCCTCCGTACCTGGCGCAGGGGCCGGGGCACGGCTACACCGCGTACGTGTCGGCGATCGCCTCCGTGCTGCCGGTGATCATCTACCAGCGGGGCACGGTCGCGCTCGAACCCGACACCGTGGTCGAGCTGGCCGGCCTCCCCGGCGTGATCGGGCTGAAGGACGGCCTGGGCGACATCGACAGGATGCAGCGCACCGTGCTGGCCGTGCGCGAACGGTTCCCCGAGTTCCTGTTCTTCAACGGGCTGCCGACGGCCGAGCTGACCATGCCCGCCTACCGGGGCATCGGCGTGGAGCTCTACTCCAGCGCGGTGTTCGCGTTCGCGCCGGAGATCGCCAAGGCCTACCTGAACGGCGACGAGCGGCTGCTGACGGAGTTCTACGCCCCCCTCGTACGGTTGCGCGGCAAGGTCCCCGGCTACCCGGTCGCGCTGGTCAAGGCGGGGGTCCGGCTGCGCGGCCTCGACGTGGGCGGCGTGCGTCCGCCGCTGGTGGACGTCACCGAGGAGCACCTGGAGGAGCTGGAGGCGCTGATCAAGACCGGTCTCGAACGGGCGGCGTCGTGACGGTCGCCGACCTGCGTACGGAGCTGCGCAGCGTCCCGCTCCCCCGCCCCTGGGGAGCGGACGTGCCGTTCAACCACGTGATCGTCACGCACGTCACCCTGGCGGACGGGCGCACCGGCAGCGGTTTCTCGTGGACGCCGCAGATCGGCGCGCACGCCGTCAAGGCGCTGCTCGACCACGACCTGCGTGAGGCGCTCATCGGCCTCGACCCGCACCCCGAGGTGGTCTGGGACCGGCTCTGGCGGCACCTGCGGGAGGCGGGCCCCGGCGGGGTCACCACCGTCGCGCTGGCCGGAGTCGATCTGGCGCTGTGGGACCTGCGCTGCCGCGAGCGCGACCTGGCCGACGTGCTCGGGCGGCGGCGCGACGAGGTCCCGGTCTACGGCAGCGGCGTCAACCTGCACTACCCGCTGGAGGAGCTGGTCGCGCAGGCCCGCCGCTGGGTGGCGGCCGGCCACCGGGGCGTCAAGATCAAGGTGGGCCGCCCCGACCTGGCCGAGGACGTGGCCAGGGTGGCCGCGGTCCGCGAGGTGATCGGCCCCGACCGGCTGCTGATGATCGACGCCAACCAGCGGTGGGACCTGCACAGAGCGCGGCGGGCCCTCGCCGCGCTGCGCGAGTTCGACCTGCACTGGATCGAGGAGCCGCTGCCCGCCGACGACGTGGCCGCGCACGTGGAGCTGCGCCGCTGCACCGACGTGCCGGTGGCCGTCGGCGAGAACGTCTACACCACGTACGGCTTCCGCGACCTGCTGGCGGCCGGCGCCTGCGACGTCGTCCAGCCGAACGTGGCGCGGGTCGGCGGCATCACGCCGTTCCTGCGGATCGTGGAGCTGGCCAGAACGTACGACGTGCCGGTCCATCCGCACCTGCTGAGCGAGATGTCGGGACAGCTGGCGCTGGCCCTGCCGCTGCCCGCCATGGTGGAGGACGTGGAAGACGCCTCGTTCGCTGCCCTGGGGCTGCTGGACGAGCCGTACCCGGTGGAGGTCAGCGGCGGCGTGCTCCGCGCGGGCCCCCACGCCGGGCTCGGGCTGAGGTGGTCGTGATGACGCCGGCGAGGGTCGTGCTGGCCGGGGCCCACGGGCACGGCCAGCACCATCTGCGTCACCTGCACCTGCTGTCCGAGTCGGGGGTGGCCGAGCTGGCCGGGATCTGCGACGTGCGCCCGGTCGAGGTGGACTTCGGCACGCCCCTGCAGTCGCCCGACCTGCGCGAGCTGATCGCCAAGACCGGCGCGGAGGTCACGATCATCTGCACGCCGATCCACACCCACGCCGACCTCGCGGTGACCGCGCTGCACGCGGGCTCGCACGTGCTGCTGGAGAAGCCGCCGGCGGCGACGCCCGAGGCGCACGGGAGGATCGCCGCGGCCGTGGCCGAGACGGGGCTGGCCTGCCAGGTCGGCTTCCAGTCGCTCGGCTCCGCGGCGGTTCCGGCGCTGCGCGAGCTGATCGCGAGCGGCGCCCTCGGGCGGGTGCGCGGCATCGGCGGCGCGGGCGCCTGGGAACGCCCGGTCTCCTACTTCACCCGTTCCGCCTGGTCGGGCAGGCGCCGCCTCGACGGCGTCGACGTGGTGGACGGCGCGCTCACCAACCCGTTCGCGCACGCCGTGGCGACCGCGCTGGCCCTGGTGGACGGCTCCATCGCGGAGATCGAGACCGAGCTCTACCGCGCCAACACGATCGAGTCCGACGACACGTCGTGCGTGCGGATCCGCATGGACGACGGTCTCGTGCTCACCGTCGCGGTGTCGTTGTGCGCGCCGGAGCGGCACGAGCCGTACCTGGTGGTGCACGGCGACGCGGGCCGGGCCACGCTCGTCTACACGCAGGACAGCGTCAAGGTGGAGCTGCCGGACGGCTCGGTCACGACCACCGTGTACGACCGCACCGACCTGCTGGACAACCTCCTCGACCACGTACGCACGGGCGCCGCCCTGCTGGTTCCGCTGGAGCGTACGGAGCGGTTCACGCAGGTGCTGGACGCGGTGCGGCTGGCTCCCGAGCCGCAGCCCATCCCCGAGCGGCACCAGGAACTGGAGCGGGACGGCCTGGACCAGGTCGCGCGCCGAATCCTGCCGGGCATCGCCGAGGTGACCGCCCGCAGCGCCGAGCGGCTGGCGCTCTACTCGGAGCTGAACGTGCCGTGGACCCGGGTGGAGCTGCTGGCCGGCGACCACCGCGTGGCCCGTTACGAGACACGGCCCGACCTGCCGGCCACCGACTCGCCCCGCCCCTACCTGTACGAGGTGCGCACGCTGGGCGGCGTCGAGGTGACCGAGGTCAGGCCCGAGGACCACGTCCACCACCTCGGCGCCGGCGTGGCCGTCGCGGACCTCGGCGGGGCGAACTTCTGGGGCGGTCGCACCTACGTCAGGGACCAGGGGCCCACCTGGCTCGACGACCACGGCGTCCAGCGGCACGCGGCGTTCGCCCGGCTGGACGACGGCGGTTTCGCCGAGCGGCTGGAGTGGATCGGGCCCGGCGGCGGGCTGATGGCCCGCGAGGAGCGCACGGTCACGGTGCGGCCGATCCGGGAGGACGCCTGGGCGCTGGACTTCGCGTTCACGCTGACCAACCTCACCGGGGCGCCGCTGGAGATCAACAGTTCGGCCACCAAGGGCCGCGCGGGCGCCGGCTACGGCGGTTTCTTCTGGCGCGCGCCCGGCACCTCGACCGCCCGGACGACGTTGCCGGGGGACGAACGGGCGGTGCACGGCAGCCGCGACCGCTGGATCGCCCTGTCCGGCACCGACCCGGCGGGGCGGGACTGGACGCTCGTGTTCGTGCAGGACGGCGACGACCCCTGGTTCGTGCGCGTCGAGGAGTATCCGGGGGTGGGCCAGGCGCTGGCGTGGGACCGGCCGCTGCTCGTCGAGAACACGCTGACCAGACGGGTCGTCACGGCGGTGGTGGACGGGCGGCTGGACGCCACCGCCGCCGGCTCCGTCGCGGGCGAACTGCTGCGATAGCGCGAGGGCCGCTGGAGTGTCGTCCGGCGGCCCTTACCGTCCAACGCTGGATATCTAACGCTACGTGAATATCTTCTTGACCCCGGCGATCGCCCCATGTGAAGATCACCACGACTGCCGACCTCGGGAGACGGCGAGACACGGTGACGGACACGCGGCCGGCCTATCCAAGATTCTCCTGGCGCGATCTGAGCCTGACCCGGATCCAGGACACCTTCGACGAACGAAGAAGCCTGCTGGCTCTGTTACGTTTCAGCCGCCCACGTACGCTGGCCGCCCTGTGCGTGACAGTGGCCACCTCGATCGCGGCGGCACCCTTGACCGCCATCTTCGCCAGCCACGCGGTGCATGCGATGACGGCCGCGTCCCCCGAGGTCGATCTCCTGCCGCTGGTGTGGCCGGTGGCGGGGTTCGCGGCCGCGATGCTGGCCAGGCAGGCCGCCGAGGTCCTCGCGCGCGCGCTGAAGGCGTCGGCGAGCAGGCGCATCGACGGCGTGGTGCGCTCCCGGGTACGGCGAATCGCCCTGCGCCCGGATCGCATCGCCCACCTGGAGGATCCGGAGTTCCACGACGTGGCCGTCCGCGCCGGCGACCAGGGCTTCACCTGGCGGGTACGCTCCCCCGGAGCCGCTGCCGTGGGCCAACTGGAGATCACCGCGCGAACGATGTCGGCGGTGGCGATGGCGGCGGTGCTGGCCACGCGCTTCCCCGTGCTGGCGGTGGTGCTGCTGGCGCTGTCGGTGCTGATCCGGTCGATCACCCGGCGGCAGTGGATGCATCTGGAGGCGGTCAAGGACGCGGCGACCCCCGAGCGTCGCAAGGTCGACTTCTGGGCGGACCTGGCGGCGGGGTCCGAGGCGGCCAAGGAGATTCGGCTGTTCGGTCTGGCAGGGTGGGTGAGCGAGCGGCGCCTAGTCGCGCACCACGCGTGGGAGGCCGGCCACTGGAGGACCCGTCGGCGGGTCCTGCGCAGCCAGAAGGCCACCTTCCTGCTCGCGGCGCTGTGCGCTGGACTGGGCTTGCTGGTCCCCGGGCTGGCCGCGTGGGCCGGGGAGCTGAGCATCGCCGAGCTGTCGCAGTGTCTGGTGGCCGTCTGGGGAATTCTCGCGATCTCGGTGATGGGCGGGGAGTCGTACGACATCGACTACGGCAGGACCGCGGTGACGGCGCTGCGGAAGCTGGAGGACCTGACGGGCCCGGATCGGCACGCCCCTCGGGAAAACGCCTCCCCCGGCGGTCCCGCGCCTCTGGTGCGGTTCGAGGACGTTTCCTTCCGGTACCCGGGTGCCTCCGCGCCCGTGCTGCGAGGGCTGAGCCTGACCATCCGCCCCGGCGAGCGGCTGGCGATCGTCGGAGCCAGCGGGGAGGGCAAAACCACGCTGGTCAAGCTCCTGGCCGGCCTGTACGAGCCCACCACGGGCCGTATCACCGCCGACGGCACAGACCTTCGCTCGCTGGACACCACGGCGTGGCGGCGCGGGATGACGGCGCTGTTCCAGGACTTCGTCCACTATCCGCTCACCGCGCGCGACAACATCACGTTGGCCGCGCCTGAAGCCACTCCGGAGAGCGACGAGAAACTCCTCCAACTGGTACGGGCGGGCGGCGCGCAGCCGGTGCTGGACCGGCTGGAATCAGGGCTCGACACCGAACTGTGGCGGACCGGCACCGACGGCCGTGACCTGTCAGGCGGGCAGTGGCAGAAGCTCGCCGCGATCCGGGCACTCTACGCGGTGGAGCACGGGCGGCGCCTGGTGGTCCTGGACGAACCCACCGCGCACCTGGACGTCAAGGCCGAGGCCCGCTTCCACGAGCAGGTGATCGGCTCGGTCGGGGACGCCTCGATCGTGCTGATCTCGCACCGGCTCTCCACCGTGCGTCCCGCCGACCGCATTGTCCTGCTACGGGACGGCCGGATCACTGAGGAGGGCTCCCACGACGACCTGATGCGGCTCGGCGGCGAATACGCCCGACTCTTCCTGCTCCAGGCGTCACGATTCCACGAGCCCACGGCCGGCGGCAGCAGGACCGCCGACAGCCAGGCCGACGGTAGCGGGGCCGACGGTAGCGGGGCCGTCGACATCGAGCAGGGAGCCGTCGCTCGCGAGGGCGGAGAGGAAGCGCGATGACGCTGCGGGACAGCGCTCGGATGGCACAGCACACCCTGGCGCTGGGCCTGCTCGCGGACCGCCGCGTGAGCATCACGGTGGGCGTGCTCGTGCTGCTGCAGGCGGGGATGGCGGCCGGCACCGCCTACGCCCAGCGCCATCTGGTCGACGCGGCCGGCACCCACCTGCTCGGCGGGCTGCTGGCCGCGGTCGCGCTGGGCATGACCGCCCACGCGCTGCAGCTCATAGGCTGGCGCTTCACCCACAACCTGCGCAATGATCTGCGCGACCGCATCCAGCTGGCGCTGGAGCAGGAGATCACCGAGGCAGCGGCGAAGATCCCGACCATAACCCACCTTGAGCGGGCGGACTTCCTCAACCGGATCACCATGTTGCGCCGCGGCACGCTGGCGCTGTCGAAGACCGGGTGGGCGGCAGCGCACGCGGCCTCCGTCCTCGCCGGGATCGGGCTGAGCCTGTGGTTGCTCATCGGGGTGCATCCCGCGCTCGCGCTCCTGGCGGTGGCGGCCGTGCCGATCCTGCCTCTGGCCAACCGGGCCATGCGAATGCAGCGGCAGGCGCTCGACGCCACGGCCGAGTCGCTGCGCCGCGAGAGCAGGCTGCACGACCTCTGCCTGAACCCCGACCCCGCCAAGGAGGTCTGGATCTCCGGCAATGGCGCCGAGCTGGACCGGCACGCGCGCGCGTTGTGGGAGGAGGCGGCCGACCTGGAGGCCCGGGCCCGGCTGCGCGGGCTCGGGGGTGAGATCGGCGCCTGGGCGTTCTACTTCTCCATGCTGGCCGGCGCGCTGCTGGTCGTGGGGCTGCTCCTGGCCCGCGGCCAGGCCACTCCCGGCGACGCGGTGCTGATCATCTCGCTGGCCGGTCAGCTACGGCTGCAGCAGCAGAGCGCGGTCGAGTCCATCGCCCTGGTCGCCGACGGCGGCCGGGTGGCCGAGCACCACCACTGGCTCCTTACCTACGCCACCGAACACGGCGTACACCCTACGGGGACAACCGTGCCGGCCCGGATGACCGCCGGCATCGAACTGCGCGACGTGTGCTTCACCTATCCGGGAACGGACACGATGGTGCTCGACCATGTGAACCTCACTCTCCCCGCAGGCTCCACGCTGGGCCTGGTGGGCATCAACGGCGCGGGCAAGTCAACCTTGATCAAGCTCCTCATCGGGGTGTACCGGCCCACCTCGGGCGCGATCCTGGTGGACGGCGTCGACCTGCGCGAGTTCGATGCGTCTGAATGGGCGGCCGTGTGCACCGGCACACTGCAGGACTTCCTCAAACTGCAGACCCCGGTGGCCGAATCGGTCGGCGCCGGCGACCTGTCCAGGATCGACGACACCGCCCGGATCGGGCTGGCGCTGCGGCGAGCGGACGCCGGCGTATTCGTGGAGAGCCTTCCCGACGGCCTGCGGACGCAGCTCGGACGGACCTTCGGCGGCGCCGAGCTGTCCCACGGCCAGTGGCAGCGCATCGCACTCGCCCGTGGCCTCATGCGTGAGGCTCCACTGCTGCGCGTCCTCGACGAACCCACGGCGGCGCTCGACCCGCAGGCGGAGCACGACCTCTTCGAGCTGTACGCCGAGCAGACCCGCAACTTCGCCGAGCGTGGCGCCGTGACCGTTCTGGTCTCGCACCGGTTCTCAACCGTGCACATGACCGACCACATCGTGGTGTTGTCCCACGGGCAGGTGGTGGAGCAGGGCAGCCACGCCGAGTTGCTCGGAGCGGGCGGCGACTACGCCGACCTCTATCTCACCCAGGCACTTGCCTACCGATGACCGCCTTGAGAGGCGCTGCGCCCTAGTCGCGTGGGCCTTCGTCGCGGCCTGAGCTGGATCTGAGGAGCCTCAGTGCGCCCCTCGACAGGGCCACCAGGATGTCGGCAGCCTCGTCGAGGTCGGGGTAGCGGCCCTCCAGGTGGCCGATGGCCAGGGCGTTGGTGGCGGCGTCGATGCCGTCGGCGATCATCTCCAGCCGCCGCCTGTCGTGCTCGTCGTCGGCGGTGTAGCCGAGGGCGGCCAGGTCGGCGGCGTGGTGCTCGCGGTAGGCGGCGGCGCTCTCCGTGGCGAAGTCGCGCAGCGAGGACGACGGGTCGTGCCGGGCCCGCAGCTGGATGCGCAGCAGCTCGGGGTGGCGGCAGATGGCCTCCAGCGGGATGCGGAAGGTGTCGCGGTGGCGTTGGAGGTCGCCGGGGGCCTCGCGGGCGGCGCGGCGGGCCTCGCGCATGGAGGTGCGAAGCCGCCGGCCGCCCTCCTCGGCGAGCACCCGCAGCAGGTCCTGCATGTCCTTGAAGTGCACGTAGAAGCTCGACTGCGCGATGCCGGCGGCCTTGGCGACCTTGACGGTGGTCAGCCCGGCCTCGCCCGCCTCGTCGAGGATCGCCAGCGCGGCCCTGATCAGCCTGCGCCGGGTCTGGTCTTTCGCCTCGCTCCTGCTGAGCGGTGTGCTCGTCATCGATGCTCCCTCCCTCCCGTGACGATTCTCCCGCGGCTCTTGTGCGGATTTTCACCGATAGTACTATCGGTGAAAATGCTCTCGGGGGGCTTACCGGGAGGAGGCGTGGATGAAACGCTGGAGGACGGACCACGTTGATGCTGGCAGCGGCGGTGATGCTGGCGTGCAGCGGGCAACGCCCCGTCGCCACCCCGCAGGCGGGCACGTCCGGCCCGTCCAGGGCGGGCGCACGCGGGGAGGGCCCCCCGTGTGTGGGGCCTGCCCGGCGACCGGGTGGACGAGGTCCTGGAGGCGGTGGGCCTGGATCCGGAGGCGGCGGCGGTACGCAGGCCGCACGAGTTCTCCGGCGGCCAGTGCCAGCGCATCTCGATCGCCAGGGCGCTCATCCTCGACCCCGAGGTGGTGATCTGCGACGAACCCGTGTCGGCGCTCGACGTCTCGGTGCAGGCGCAGATCCTCGGCCTGCTGGAGGACCTCAAGGACCGCTAACCGGCTCATGCTCGGGTTCATCGCCCATGACCTGGCCGTGGTGAAGAACGTCAGCGACCGCATCATGGTGATGTACCTGGGCAAGGGGTGCGAACTGGCGCCGAGCGCCGAGCTGATCTCCCGGCCCGCCCATCCGTACACGCGGGCGCTCATCGCCCCCATCCCCGGCGGCGGCCTGGACCTTCCGCCGGCCGACACCCTGATCAGCGGCGAACCGCCCTCGCCGGTCGACCCGCCGAGCGGGTGCCGGTTCCGTACGCGATGCCCGCGCGCGTCCGCCAGATGCGCCGAGCAGGAGCCCCGGATCCGGCAGGTCGGCGACGACCACTGGCTCGCCTGCCACCACCCCACCGACTCACCTGACTGACCACAAGGAGCAGCATGGCCATCGACTTCACCCTCGCCCCCGAGCACGAGGAGATCCGCAAGCGGGTCCGCGCCTTCATCCAGGGCACCGTCGCCCCCGCCATGGAGGAGCTGGAGGAGGGCGACCGCGACGCCTACCTCCGCACGATCTTCCACCTGCGCTCCCTGGCCAAGGCCGAGGGGTTGTGGCTGCCGCACATGCCGAAGGAGTGGGGCGGCATGGGCCTCGGTCACGTCGAGCTGGCCATGGTGCAGTCGGAAGCGGCCAGGACCCGCGTCGGCCCGTGGGTGCTCAACTGCCAGGCCCCCGACGAGGGCAACATGCACACGCTGCTGCACTGGGCGAGCGACGAACAGAAGGAGAAGTACCTCCGGCCCCTCCTGGAGGGCACCAAGATGTCGTGCTTCGCCATGACCGAGCCGGAGGTCGCGGGCTCCGACCCCACCCTGATCCGGACGACCGCCGTACGCGACGGCGACGAGTGGGTCATCAACGGCCACAAATGGTTCATCTCCAACGCCCGCCGGGCCAACTTCGGCATCCTCATCGCGAGGACCGAGCAGGACGTGCCCGACGGCTCACGCGGCGCGAACACCGCCTTCCTCGTCGACCTGCCCGACCCCGGCTGGAACGACGTGCGCGAGGTCGAGACGATGCACGGCTCGACCGGCCACAGCGAGATCGTCATCGAGGACCTGCGGCTGCCCGACAGCCAGATCCTCGGCGGCCGGGGCAACGGCCACCGCCTCGGCCAGTACCGCCTCGGCCCGGCCAGGCTCGCCCACTGCATGCGCTGGATCTCACAGGCGGAGACGGCTCTCGACATGATGGTCGGCCGCGCGCTCACCCGCTACAGCCACGGCTCCCTGCTGGCCGAGAAGCAGGGCATCCAGTGGCTCATCGCCGACTCGGCCATGGAGCTCTACCAGTGCAAACTCATGGTGCTGCACGCCGCCTCGAAGATCGACAAGGGCGAGGACTTCCGCACGGAGGTCTCGATGGCCAAACACTTCGTCGCGAACAGCCTCAACCGCATCATCGACCGGGCCATCCAGGTGCACGGGGCCCTCGGCTACTCGACGGACACGCCGCTGGCGCACATGTTCCAGCACGCCCGCTGGGCCCGCTTCGCCGACGGCGCCGACGAGATCCACCAGATGCGCATCGCCGAACGCACCATCGCCGCCTACCAGGCCACCGGCTCCACCGCCTCCGCCACCGGCGACCTGCCCCTTTAGTATCGGCCGGACTTTTTTCCAGCTTTTCAACGAAGTATTCGACGATGCGGCGCAGTGGCCCCCCGCAAGCTGAGCCACGAGGGGACCCTCGTCCTGGATTGCGACGGTCTCTCCAGACTGCTTGACGATCATGAGCACACGGTCGCCCATGTGGCCGAGGCTCGCCACCGGGGCACGGAAGCTCTGCGGAGATCGGGTACACCTCGTCGGAATATGAGCGCCGCGCTGGTCAGGTCGGCACCCGTGGTGCGGTGAGCGGGACGATCTCGCGCTCGTAATACCCTTCGAGCGTCTCCCCCGCGGCGAACAGCTTGTCCAGCTCACCCCGGCAGGCGGCGATCACCCCCTGGTCGTCGATCCGGCGGGCGCCGCTGTGGGCGCCCAGGGCGTCGTACGTCACCTCGTACATCACCGAGGTCCCCAGCACCACCAGCTCGGGCAGTCGCCGGTCGATCTCCAGGTCGGCCACCTGCTGGGCGGCGAGCACCCGCACCTCCTCGCGCACCTGGCCGCGCGAGGCCAGCACGTGCATCTCCCAGCGCAGGTAGGAGGTGACGCACGGCTCGACGATCCGCAGCCGCCTGCGCGGGAACCCCGCCGCCGCGGCCCGCCCGTCGCCGGCCAGCTTGAGCGAGCGCTCCCAGTCGTCCTGCGCCAGCGCGCCCGGCCCCGCTGCCGCGTCGAAGCCCTGCACCCGCTGGAGTTTCCACACCACGTCGTCGGTCCGGCGGTAGCTCGGCCAGAAGTCGTCGAGATAGTCGTCGGCGCTCAGCAGGACGGCCGGTATCTGGTGGATGCGGTCAAGCATGAAGACTTCCCCCGGGGCGGCCATCGCTGCAGGTCGTTACGGTGCCTATCACCGGCCAGGTCCCGGATAAACGGATGCGGCGGGGCGGCTAGCCTGGTGCGGTGCGTGGACGCTCGGACCAGACCCAGCTGATCGTCCTGCGCGGCAACTCCGGCTCGGGCAAGACCACGGTCGCGCGAGCCATCCGCGACGCCTACGACCGGCGCGGACTGGCCATCGTCAGCCAGGACGTGGTGCGCCGCGAGATCCTGCGCGAGCTCGACCAGCCCGACGGCGTGAACATCGGCCTCATCGACACCATCACCCGCTACGCCCTCGACCACGGCCACCACGTCATCCTGGAGGGCATCCTCACCACCGGCAGATACGGCGACATGCTGACCGCTCTGCGCCGCGACCACCCGGACCGCAGCCACTTCTTCTACCTCGACGTCTCCTTCGACGAGACCCTGCGACGCCACGCCACCCGCCCCCAGAGCAGGGAGTTCGGGGCGGACATGATGCGCGACTGGTACGTCGAACGCGACCTGCTCCCCGGCGCCGGCGAGATCGTCATCGACCAGACCAGCTCCCTGGAGGAGACGGTCAGGCGGATCATGTCGCGCACGCTCACCACGGCACCGTCCGCGCCTCCCCGAGATCCTCCGGCGCGATCCCGCCGTCCCTGACGTGGAGTGTGACCAGCTCCAGCGCCTCGTCCACGGTAACGTGCCGCCCGCGCGAGCACCGCGCCGCGAGATCGGGCGTCTCCGCCCACAGCCGCATCCCCGCCTCCCACATGAACTGCAGGGTGGGCCCCGACCGCCCTCGGTAGCAGGCGAAGTTGCCGTCGTGCGGGGTCAGCCAGAGCATCAGGTCGCGGCACTCCTGCACGGACATGTCCACAGGGTCGTCGCCCGAGATCGAGGTGTAGTCGCAGAAGGTGACCGGCACGGCGGGTCCGCCGGGCGGCGTCGGCGCGCCCGGGTGGCCGGCCAGCGGCCCGAAGCGCCGCCGCCGCCAGTCGACCGGCACGTGGACGCGCTGCCGGGCGTCGCCGTCCCATTCGGCCTCCAGGCCGCGGCGCCGGCAGGCCGCCACGATCTCCGCGCCTATCGTGGCGGCGTCGCCGTCGCCGGTGGCCCCGTAGGCGAGCATGACCCCGCCGCCCCCGGCCGCCGCCTGGGCGTCCTGATGGTGGTAGAAGGTGTAGCCGCGCATGCCGGGGAGCTTGGCGAGCTCGCCCCCGATCTCCGTGGTCCCGCAGTTGAGGCAGTCGGTGTAGCTCTCGCGCGACAGGATGCCGGCCATCGCGAGGTCGATCATGGCCATGCTCAGCCGGTCGCTTTCGGTGACCTCCGGCCAGGCCGCCTGTGCCGCGAGGTGATCGGCGAACGCGCGCCCGGCGATCTCTTCGGCCGTGCGCACGAAGAGATCGTGATCGTCGACCTCCCTCCCCCAGACGTCCACGGCGCCACGGACCACCTGCTCGAACGTGCGGCGCCCGATCGCCACCTCCACGTGGATGTGCGTGGCGAGCGCCTGTTGCATCGACTCCTCCATGGGCGATCACTATGCCACCTGGCTGAGACAGGAAATCTCCCCCTGGGGCTCGAGATAGCGCCGCACCACCGGACGCCAGCGGTTGCTGCCGGGCAGTTCCCGCATCGCCGCCATCCCGATGCAGTACTTGCTCACGCTGACCGGCCGCACCCCCATCCCGCGCAGCACCCTGTCCACCAGGGCCCTGCCGTCGGCCGACTTCGACTCCAGCAGCACCAGGTCGCGCCGGGCGGGCACGCGCCGGTGCCCGTCGTGGCAGAGCAGCCCCGTGTCGCAGGTGAGCCGGGCCGCGCCCGCCCGGTCGATGAGCGTCACGCGCCGGTAGTCGGTGGACAGCACCGGCCCGAGCCCGGCGGGCGGGGTGAGACGCAACTCGCCGACCAGGGTGTTGTGCACGAAGTCGCGCGCCTCCTGGGTGAGGATGTGCGCGGGCACGCCGTCGTACGGGATGCGGTGTTTGTCGGTGCTGCCGCGCGCGCCGCTGAGCTTGAGCTCCAGCCACCGCCCTCCGCCGTCCAGATAGGTGCGGGTGCGCAGCTTGAACCTGCGCCGCCGCCCCTGCCGGTGCTGGCGGAAGGTGAGCAGGTCGGGGGTGTCGAAGTAGGTCGAGGTGTAGCGGAACTGCCGTCTGCCGCCGATGCGGAGCACGGAGAACCGGTCCCCCAGTTCCCCCGCCAGCCGGGCCATGGTCGTGCCCGTCACGAGATATTTGCAGTCGACCCGGCTCATCAGCTCGGGCACGTCCGCCAGCCCGACCGGCCTGGCGGCCGCGGCCACCCCGGCGAGCAGCACGTCCGCGTCCGTCATCGCCGCACTCCCGTCATCCTGGGCGCCGTCTTGGGGACCGCGTAGCGCACGTCGACCACGGTCACGTCACGCACGTAGTCGACCTGGGTGACCACGCAGTGCAGCACCCGCGCGCGCAGCCGGCTCTCCAGGTCGGCGCGGAGCAGGTCGGGGTCGGCGTGCACGACGTCCAGCGTCACGACCTGCTGCCGGGTGCGGCCGAGCAGCCGGGGGTGGTCGGCGACGTACATGATCGCCAGCAGCACGCCGTTCAGCAGCAGCGCGGTCAGCGGCCACGCCCCGGCCAGGCCGTTGACCAGCCCCAGCACGATCGCGATGAAGTAGTAGGCGATCTCCTGCTGGGTGATCTCGCTGGACCGCAGCCGGATGATCGACAACACCCCGAACAACCCGAACCCGACCGCGATGTCGACGCGCTGGACGAGCAGCAGGGACACCACGGCGAAGATGCCCACGTTGAGCGCGACGTAGGCGAACAGCAGGTCGCGCCGGTGGTGCCGCCGATAGTAGAGCCCGTAGGCCAGCGCGACGATCGCCGCGAGGTCCATCACCAACCCGGTTGCCACGTTTTCTCCCTCTGTAGTGCCGTTGATGAACAGCCTCTACGTAGGGGGTGAAGCAACCGTGAGGTGATGATTAGGCGGCTCTCATCCGGTATCCGGTGCCGCGCACGGTCTCGATGCGCTCGGCGCCGATCTTGCGGCGCAGATAGCGTACGTACACGTCCACGACGTTGGAGCCCGGGTCGAAGTCGAAGCCCCACACGTGGCTGAGCAGCTGCTCGCGGGTCAGCACCTGGTCGGGGTGACGGCAGAAGATCTCCGCCAGCGCGAACTCCCTGGCCGACAGGTCGACCGCGCGGTCCCCGACGTACGCCCGCCGCGTGCGCAGGTCGAGTGACAGGTCCGACACCCGCAGCACGGTCACCTCGGGTGTGCGCTCCGCGCGCAGCCGCAGCCGCACCCTGGCCAGGAGCTCCTCGAAGGCGAAGGGTTTGGCGATGTAGTCGTCGGCGCCGCCCTCCAGCCCCGCCACGGTGTCGCTCACGCTGTCACGCGCGGTCAGGATGATCACGGGCATGGTGACCCGCGACTCGCGCAGCCGCCGCAGCACCGTGAACCCGTCGCTCAGCGGCAGCCCGATGTCGAGGATGAGCAGGTCGAACCCGCCCCCGCAGGCCAGGTCGTACGCGACGACCCCGTCGCCGACCACGGCGGTCACGAAGCCGTTGGCCCGCAGCCCCTTCTCCACGAAGGAAGCGATCCTGGACTCGTCCTCGGCGATGAGAATACGGTTCACCACTGCCTCCACAACTGCCGCAGCGGCAGCGTCATGACAAATTTGGCTCCTCCGCCCGGAGCCTCCGTCACTTTCACGTCGCCTCCATGGGCCTCGGCGATGGACTTGACGATGGCCAGCCCGAGGCCGGCCCCGTCGTGGGCCCCCTCGTGGGCGCCGTCGTGGGCGCCGTCGTGGGCGCCGGTGCGGCCACTGCCGCGTACGAACCGCCCGAAGATGCGTTCGCGCTCGGCGGGCGGCACTCCCGGGCCGCTGTCGCGCACCCAGAGCTCCACGTACTGGTCGCGAACGGCGGACCCGACGGCGATCAGGTCGCCTTCGGCCGTGTGGCGCACGGCGTTGGCCGCCAGCTGCATGAGCGCCTGGGTGAGCCGCTGGCGGTCGGCGGGCATCCGCGCCTCGGCCACCTCGTCGACCCGCCACCGGCGTTCGCCGAGCGCGCGGGCCTTGGCGACCACGCTGACGGTCAGGTCGGCCAGCTCGACGTCGTCGACCGTGAGGAAGCCCGGCTGCTCGGCCTTGGCGAGGGTGAGCAGGTCGTCGACGATGCGGTTCATGCGGTCGAGCTCGTCGGTGACCAGGGCGATGGTCTCCGCGCGGTCGGCGGGGTCGTCGCCCATGAGCTCCAGGTGACCGCGGATGACCGTGATCGGGGTGCGCAGCTCGTGACCGGCGTCGTCCAGGAACCGCCGCTGACCGACGAACGCGCGCTCCAGCCGGTCGAGCATGTGGTTGAACGTCCCGGCCAGCGCCGCCACGTCGTCATTGCCGGGCACGTCGAGCCGGCGCGTGAGGTCGGTGGAGTCGCTGATCTGCTCCGCGGTCTGCCTGACGAGGCGTACCGGGGCGAGCACCCGCCCGGCCACCAGCCAGCCGGCGCCGCCGGACAACGTCATCGCGGCCAGCGCGGACAGCCCGAGCGTGCTCACCGCCTCCACGATCTCGTCGCGGTGCCGCTCGTAGAAGATCGCCACGACCAGGTGGCCCTGGCGGGGATCGCCCTGCACGCGTACGGGGATCACGGCGTACTTCACCGGGCCCTGCGCGCTGTCCACCGTGCCGCGCTCGGCCTCGGTGGCCTCGGCCAGGTCGGCGACCAGCTCGGCGTCGGCGTCGAGGCGCACGGGTGGCGGGATGGCGGTGACCTTGTGGGCCTCGCCGTCGACGATGCTGAAGAAGGTCTCCCACCGGTCGGGCGTGTTGACCGACAGGTAGCCGTCGAGCAGGTCGTCGAGTCTGGTGAAGGAGTGGCCGCTTTCCGGGTGGACGTAGGCGCGCAGTTTGTCCACCTCGTTGCTGATCTCGAGGTTGATCCGGCTGTCGAGCCGGGCCAGCAGGACGGACCAGGTCGCGAAGATCGACACTGAGAGCGCGAGTCCGACGACGGCGAGCATCCAGCCCACGATCCGGGCACGGGCGCTCACCCGCATGCGCCCTCCCCGTCAGTCGTCGTCATCATCGTCGTCGTCGTCACCATCATCGTCGTCATCGCCCCCGCCCGGTCTCGGCGAAGGCGGTCTGACCGGCTCCGCCTTCGTCGTGCGCGGCGTGGGGCCCATGCTGTGGCGGGGTTCCGGGCTCTTGGACGGCGAGCCGGAGACTGCGGGTTCGGAGGTCTTCTGACCGCTCGGGGCGGTTTCGGACGTGCGGGGTTCTGAGGTCCGGGGGTCGTACGCGCTGCGCCCGTCGGATGAGGGCGTCACCACGACCGGCCCGCCCAGGTCGGGTTCCTCGGACGCCCGCACCAGCCCCACCGACATGAATCCCGCCACTGCCGCCGCCAGGACGAGCAGGATCACCGTTCCCCGCTGCTTCATGGGGTCGAGCATGACGGCCTTTGAGGAGACCACGCTGAGGTCCAGATGAGAAAACTCTCATCTGCGGCCGGTTCCGCCGCATTAGAATCATGTTCTGGTACCGGTCGGCCGGCTCAGGTACAGGTTCGGGTTCCGGCCGGACCGGGCTTGGGCTCGGGAGGAGCACGGATGCGCGTACAGGACAAGGTCGTCGTCGTCACGGGCGCGGCCGGCGGGATCGGCAGGGCGATGGCCCGCAGGTTCGCCGCGGAGGGAGCGGCGGGCGTGGTGGTCGCCGACCTCGACGCCGCCAGGGCGAGCGCGGTGGCCGCGGAGATCGGCGACCGGGCGGCGGCCGTACGCGTGGACGTGTCGTCCGAGCAGGAGGTCGCCGCGCTCGTCGACACCCCGTTCGGCCCCGTCGACCTGTTCTGCTCCAACGCCGGCGTCATCGGCGGCCACGGCCTGGACGCCTCCGTCCAGGACTGGAACCGCCTCTACGCGGTCAACGTGCTGGCCCACGTCCACGCCGCCCGCGCCGCCGTACCGTCCATGATCGCTCGCGGCGGGGGCTACCTGCTCAACACCTGCTCGGCGGCGGGGCTGATCAGCTGCCCCGGAGACGCGCCGTACGCGGTGACGAAGGCGGCGGCGATCGCGTTCGCCGAATGGCTGGCCATCCGCTACGCCCCCGAAGGCATCAAGGTGAGCGTGCTGTGCCCGCAGGGAGTGCGTACGGCGATGCTGGAGCAGGGCCTGGAGGACGACCACCTGACCGCGAGGGCCGTCAGCGCGTCCGGGCCCG
This sequence comes from Nonomuraea longispora, assembly GCF_004348345.1. Classification (GTDB taxonomy): domain Bacteria; phylum Actinomycetota; class Actinomycetes; order Streptosporangiales; family Streptosporangiaceae; genus Nonomuraea; species Nonomuraea longispora. The sequence continues at coordinate 40,921 of NZ_SMJZ01000008.1, read as the reverse complement.
TCCTGGACCCGGCGGACGTGGCGGGCACGGTGATCGACGGCCTGGCGGCGGAACGGTTCCACATATTTCCGCATCCGGAGGTGGCGGAGTACGTACGCCGCAAAGCCGAGGACCCCGACCGGTGGCTCACCGGCATGTCCCGCTTCGTCACCTCACTCACGACCTGAGCTCGCCGGGGCGGCGGAGCGGCCACGGTGTGCGCGGAGCTGCGGCAAGGGCCGCACCGGCCCAGACCGCCACCGCCGCCGTCGACAGGCTCGCCACCACCATGGGCAGTGGCGTGTCCGCGGCCAGCAGGACCGCGCACGGCGTCCAGCCGAGCCCGCACACTGCCAGCGCGACCGTGAACCTCGCGGCGATCGGGTCGATGAGCGAGCCGGCCAGCTCGCCCGCGCCGCCGACGAGCACGGCGGTGATCGGAGCCAGCAGCACCCCGGCCCACCACAGGGGCGCCTCGACCACGGGCGAGAAGATCTGGGGCAACCACAGCACCTCCAGCGCCACGGCCGTGCGCGCCACTGGGAGGATGTTGGCCCAGATCAGGACCCGCTCCATCCGCATGCCCGTCACCCGCGCGAAGTGGTGGTCGCGCTCGACTGCCACCCCTCCGACGAGATGCTCGCCCAGCAGATGCGGCACCGCGGGCAGCAGCGGCACCCAGCCGTACGCGGGAGCCACCACCATGAGTCCCACCACCGCCGCCAGGAGCAGGACGGGCATGACCAGGCGGTCGGCCAGCACCCGCCGCTCCTGCGCCAGTGCCCGGTAGAACACCGCCCGCTCACCGGTGAGTGCCGAAGGGGGTCTCAGCGAGGCGGCCCCCGTCCGGAACCGCTCGGCTCCCAGTTCCTGACCTGAGTGGGAGTCGCGCAGCACCTCCTGCGCACCGGCCCTCTCCCGCGCAGCCGCGTCGGCGGGCTCCTGGTAGCCGTCGGCCACGGCGATCAGGAGGGCCGCCGCGCACATCAGAGACGCCAGACCGGCCAGCAGCAGCGGCGCGGATCCTGGTGCCGGTTCGAACAACAGTCCGGCCAGTCCCCGCACGAGCGGCGCGAGCCGTACCCAGGCCGCGGCGGGCAGGTCGGAGGCGTACGAGATCAGCATCGCCACGGCCCACGCCGCTCCGGCGACGCGCAGGGTCACTCGCGCCGGGGCGGACCCCAGCGCCAGCAGGTGGCGTACGCAGGCGACCAGTCCGAACAGCAGGAGCAGCACCGCGCAGGCAGCGGCCGGTTGCCACGCCCACGTCGGGTCGAACCCCGCCCACCAGCGGGTGAGCACTCCGGCGGCCAGGACCATCAGCGCGAAACGTGCCGGCCCGGCCAGCAGATGCCTGGCCAGCAGGGCACGGCCGCCTCCGGGAGCGGTCAGCGACCACGAGGCGTCGGCGGTCGACAGCCGCAGCGGCGAGCGGCGCGTCGCGGTCAGCAGCAGCAGGGGCAGGATCAGCGGCGCGACGGTGACGACCCGGTCGGCCACGCCGTCCTGGCCGGGAGGCGCGAGCGCGGTGAGCCGCAACTGGAGCAGGGCCACCAGTGCCGCCCCTGCGGCGAGCAGCACCATCCGCCACGGGCGCAGTTCCCGCACCCGCCGGGACCAGGCGGCGAAGGAGAGATGGGCGAGGGCGCGGCTCGCGGCCGCGAACTCGTTCATCGGCTCTCCGCCGTCAGAGCGAGATAGACGTCCTCGAGCCCGGTCCGCCCGGCCAACCCCGCCTGACGCACGAGGCTGGACAGGTCGCCGCCGGCGATGACCCGCCCGCGCTCCAGCACGATCACGTGATCGGCGATGCGCTGTGCGTCATGCAGGATGTGGGTGGCCACCACGACGGCCGCACCACCCGCCGCCAGGTCGCCGAGGGTGGCGCGCAACCGCATGGCGCTGTGGGGGTCCAAGCCGTTGAACGGCTCGTCGAGCAGCAACACCCTGGCTCCGTGCAGCAGTGCCATGACCAGGGCGAGCCGGCGCCTCAGCCCCTGCGAGAGCTCGTGGGGCAGCGCGTCGCGCCGGTCGGTGAGCTCGAATCGTTCCAGCAGTTCACGGGCGCGGGGCTCCCATGCGCGCAACCGGTAGGCCAGGGCGACGAAGGTGATGTGTTCCCAGACCGACACTCCCGGGTACAGATCGGGCTGCTCCGGCATGTAGGACACCGTCTGCTGGGCCCGGGTGGTGCCCGGTGCGTGGCCGCCGACCAGCGTGGCGCCCGCGTCGAGCCGTACGAGCCCGGCCGCCGCCCTGAACAGCGTGGATTTGCCGGCCCCGTTGTGCCCCAGCAGCACGGTGATCTGCCCGTACTCGCAGCGGAAGGTCGCGCCGTCGACGGCCGTCCGCTCCGCGAACCGTTTGACGGCCGCCTCGCACTCCCATGCCGGTGTCATCGTGCACCTACGACGTCCGCCTGCCAGCCGCGTACGAGGTTCTGCCAGCCCTGCGAACCGAGCGGGCCGCTGCCGCGCACCACACCTGACTCCACGTGGCAGTACAGCGGCGTGGCCTGCCGCGGGTTGTAGAGTTCGCGCAAGGGGTGGCCCGGCGCGGCCAGCACGGTCCGGGCCGGGACGGCGTGCTCGGCGACCATGCGCTCGGCCTCGGCACGGCTTCCTGACTCTTCGTCGAAGACCACCATCACCAGTTCGCTACCCGCCGACGCGGCCAGCGACCACAGCGCTTTCATGTGGGGAAGGTGCTCGCGGCAGCTCGGACAGTGGTGGGAGACGAAGACGAGGGTGAAGGCGCGCTCGGCGTAGTCCTCGGTGTCCAGCACCGCCCCGTCGAGCGTGGACGCGGAGAAGGCCGGCGCGGACGCGCCCTCCGGGAGTCCCAGGTCGGCCGGCTGATGGCGGAAGGGATCGAGCACGAACCTGAGCTTGGCCGCCATGAAGAGGGTCAGCGCCACCGAGCCGAGCAGGACGGCCCAGGTGAGGGCGAACATCGTCGTCGTGGTCATGAGAGGCTCTCCTTCGTGGCCGCCGCCTGCCGCGCCGGGCGCAGGATCAGGCTCACATCGGGCAGGCGCAGCCAGACAGTGACGAACAGCAGGGCCATCACCGCGACAAGAGCGAGCGCGTCCGTACGCACGACGCTCTGGTGCGGCGTCAGCATCTGCAGAACGAGCGCGGCGCAGGCGCAGGCGATCAGCCCGGCGTTACGGAGCAGGTCGAGCGCCGAGATGGGCTGCGTGCTGCGGCCGAAGCAGTTGCAGGAAACGCTGCGCCCTCTCAGCAGGGCCAGCATGAGCTGGGCGGAGAACAGCAGCAGGAGACCCGCGGCGAGCAGGAGCCCCCACGTCAGCGCGTCGCCGCCGGCCGCGATCGACACGGCGGCGGTGGCCTCGGCCAGCACCACCGCGGTCGCGGCGGGCCGGGCCGCGCGGGCGGGCAGGCCCGACAGGTCGGCGGTCGCCTTCGTGAAGGCCGGCAGGTCGCGCAACTTGGCCACGACCGCCAGGACGAAGACCAGTGTCAGGCTCAGGCGGAAGAACAGCAGCGCGTACTCAGGCAAGGGGCTCAGCATGTGCGTTCACCTTCGGGGTGGTCGAACTCCCAGTAGGGGCGGGGCGGCTGGTCGGGCGTGGGGGCGGTGAAGAACCTGCGGGCGCGGAAGCCTTCGGCGTCGGCGACCATGCCGAGCAGGCCGCCGTTCTCGTCGCTGCGCGTGTGCCACTCGCGCAGCGGCTCGGCGCAGCGCCACATCAGCTCCTCCTCACGCGGGCTCGGCATCGTCACCCGAAGCCCCAGCCGTGCGATCTCGGTACGCGTGATGGCGTGGCCGTGGCTGTCGTAGCCGGAGACCAGCTCGTCGACGACGCGGATGCGTCCTTCCTCGCCCAGGCCGGGCCGCTGGAGGGCGATGAGCTCGCGTGCCGCCCTGCGGATGTTGCGGTCGGCTCGGTAGAAGGTGGACAGTGTCGTGGGGAACAGCCGCTGGCTGACGGCCGAGAAGATGTGCAGCTGGTCGGCCTTCTGGTCCAGGCCGAACCACTCGCCGGCCATCCGGGGCAGGAGCCGGATGTCCTCGGCGGAGATACGGCCAGGACCTGCGGCCTGCTCCCCCGCGGAGGAGACGTGCGGGTCGATCGGCCCGAGTTGCGCCATCGGACCCAGCACCAGCTCGTCAGCGGCCAGGCACAGCAGGGTGCCCGCGGACTCGGCGTGGTCGGGAACGAGCACGGTCAGCCGATCGGCGTGCTCGCGCAGCAGCAGGGCGATACGCCGCGTGGCGTCCACGTCGCCTCCACTGGTGAAGAGCACGAGGTCGATGCGCTCGGTACGCGCGCGACCGCGCAGGCACTCGTACAGGGCGTAGGCGTGCGTGGCGTCGAGGCGGTCGGCCAGCAGGGCGATCGCCCGGCCACCGCGTACGCTCTCCAGCTCGGCCAGCACGTCGGCGACCACGTGCCCGCTCACGACGGCCGTCCCGCGTTGACCAGGCAGCCGGCCAGCGCATCTGTCATGCGCAGCTCCGGCACACGCTCCTCGATGTAGAGGAATTGGCCGATGGGATTGTTCTCCAGGAAGACGTGGCGGCCGTCCGGAGTCAGGACGAGGTCGAGCCCGCCGAAGGTCAGGCCGTAGCTGTGCACGAACTCCAGGCATCGTCCCGCCACCTCGTCCGGCAGCCGGACCGCCCGGTAGGGGACGTCCACCTCGAAGTGCCGCAGGTCCACCGCGGTCTCCGGCCGTGCCTGCGAGTGAATCTCGGCGGCGAAGACCTCGTCGCCGATGACGGTCACCCGCAGCTCCCTGTCCTTGTCGACGTACTCCTGGAACAGGCAGGGGGTCAGGCGAACGGCCTCCAGCGCCGCCAGCTCAGCCTCCCCGAGCATGGTCGTCGGCATCTCCAAGGCCGTCGGCGGGGCGGGCACCGCCTCCGGGGCGGGCTCGACGGAGGCGAGCGCGGCGGGTCCCGTCATGCTCTTGAAGATCGTCCTTTCACCGCACTCGGCGTGGAAGGCGCGTACCGCTTCCGGGTCGCTCGTGATGAGCGTGCGCGGCACCTCGAAACCCATGCGTGCGGCCCGCCGCAGTTGCTCGGGTTTCCAGCTCGCCGCCCTGACGTCGCCCGGGCGGCTCATCCAGTAGCAGTCCAGCGAGGCGAGCAGCCCGCCCATGGTCTGCTCCAGCTCCGCGACGGCGAAGGCGCGTTCCAGCGGCCCGAGCGCGGCCGACGGCCCGTACGGGTGGGGGCGGCGCAGCCACACCGACCGCACGCGCTCCAGGTCGGCGACCCGGTCGCCGGCAATTATGTGAAATCCGCCCGTCCAGCGCGGGCCGCGCAGCGCCGTACGGATCACCGCCGCGTCGGGCAGGTCGTCGGAATTCAGCCGCACAGGTTCATGACCCCAGCTGTTCAGTTTCTTGACGACGACGTCTGCGTGCGGATCCATGGTGTTCGTGAATATCAATATCTGCGATTCCTGCATTTCTGCGGCCCGCCGGTTCGTAATAGGGATGGAACGGGGTGGGGAGCTCGGGGCGGACGCCGCGAAGGTGTCCGCCCCGAGCTGTCCCAGCGGGTCAGCAGCCGATGGGGCCGGTGTCCCAGAGCTGCCGGTTGTAGGTGACGCAGCCGCCGAGGGCGCACACCTTGAACTTGGTGCAGTAACCGGCGGAGACGTCCTCGCCGCCGACCCACACCTGCTGGCCGGCGTCGTAGGCGCCGGCCGGCTCGCCGGTCGCCTCGGCGGGGACGGTGCGTGCGATTCCCAGACCGAACGGAGAATTCATTTTCTTTTCCCTTTCCTTGGGGCGGTGACTTAATAGTGCCGACGGCCGGACGATGACAACAGTCACGAAAACACCTGACACCCGCGTGGTCAGGCAACCGCACAGGCAATAGAGTTGAAGATCGTTGATCTCGCGCAACCGGAGGTCGTACGTGGACGGTCGAGTCAAGCGGCTCGTAGGAAGGCATGCCGAGCTCTCGGCGCTCGACGGTGTGCTGAGAACGACTCTCGCCGGGCGTTTCCAGCTCCTGGCGGTGACCGGTGAACCCGGCGTGGGCAAGTCACGGTTACTGGATGAGGTGACGGCCAAGGCGGAGCAGCATGGCATGTTCGCGGCGAGGGGATTGGCTTCGGAGTACGAGTCCGACCTACCGCTCGCCCTGGTCGTCGACGCCCTCGACGAACGGCTGGCCGGCCTGCGTGAGGAGCTGGGCGAACGCCTCGACCGGCCGGCGATCTCCCTGCTGGCCTCCGTCTTCCCCTCTCTGGCCGGCGAACCGGCCGACGACGCGCAGCTGAGTCCCTTCACCCGCAACCGGTTCTACCGGGCCGTCAGGGGTGTACTGGAGGAGCTGGCCGCTCCCAGGGGTCTGGCCCTGGTGCTCGACGACGTGCACTGGGCCGACGAGGCGTCGGCGGAACTGCTCGGCTACCTGATCCGCCATCCGCCCGACGGCAGCGTGCTCATGGCGCTGGCCTACCGTCCCGCACAGGCCCCCGCCCACCTGGCCAAACTGGTGCAGCCCGGCAAGCACGCCCACCGGCTGACGGTGGATCCGCTGAGCCGTACCGAGGTGGAGGAATTTCTCGGCCCGGCGGCCGGTCCCGCCCGTTCACAGGCGTTGTACGAGGTCAGCGGCGGCAACCCGTTCTATCTGGAGGTCCTGGCCGACCTGGGTTCGCCGGTCATGGCCGAGGCGATGCCGGGCGGTCTGCCCGCCGACCTGCGTAGCGCGCTCAGGCTCGAACTCGACGCGCTGCCGCCCGACGCGCTGCTGGTGGCCCACGGCGCGGCGGTCGCGGGCGAGGAGTTCGATCTGCCGATCCTGGAGGTGGCCGCTGCGCTGCCGGAAGAGGCCGTCGCCGAGAGCATGGACCGGCTGGCCGCTCGCGATGTCATCCGCCCGGCCAGGTCGGCGAGTCGCTTCCGCTTCCGCCATCCCCTCGTCAGGAGCGCGGTCTACGACTCGGCAGGCGCCGGCTGGCGGGTGCGGGCGCACGGGCGCATCGCCGCGTACCTGGCCGAGATTGGCGCGCCGGCGTCGCTGCGCGCCCACCACCTGGTGCAGTCGGCCCGGCCGGGCGACGGCGGCGCGATCCGGACACTGAAGTCGGCGGCGCAGTCGGCGGAGGAACACGCTCCCGCCACAGCCGCGCGCTGGCTGCAGGCGGTGCTGCGCCTGATGCCGGAGCAGGAGCCGGACCGGGTGAAGGTCCTCATGGAACTGGCCAGGCTCCAGGCGATCAGTGGCCAACTGCACGAGGGCAGGAGCACGGCGCAGCAGGCGCTGCGGTTGCTGCCCGACTCCGATCACGCGCGACGGGCATCGGTGGTCCGGCGCTCGGCCATGATGGACCGGATGCTCGGCCGGCCGGCCGAGGGGCTGGCCCTGCTCATGGCGGAGCTCAGCCGCATGCCGCATCCCCTGCTGCGCGCGGCGGTGCCCCTGCGGCTGCGGCTCGTCGGTGACAACCTCATGCGCGGCGACGTCCGGGCCGCTCAGCACTACCTGGACCTCATCCCGGAGATCCCCGTGGAGGAGGAGCCGGGCATGGCCGTGGCCGTGGCCGCGCTGCGGCCCATAGCGGCCTACTCGGCCGGGCGGGCGGAAGACGCGCTCTTCCACATCGAGGCCGCGGAGCGCCTGGCCGGCAAGAGCTCCGACGAGCACCTGGCCGAATGGATCGACGCCTTGTCCTGGTTCTGCTGGGCACAGACGTTGCTGGGCCGCCAGAAGCCGGCGCTGCACTGGTTCTCGCGCGCTGTCGCCGTGGCCCGGTCGACGGGCCAGACCTACATCCTGCCGAATCTGCTGGCCGGGCACGCTCGGACGCTCTGGCAGGCCGGCGAGCTCTCGGCGGCGGAGATGGCGGCCGACGAGGCGACAGAGACAGGCAGATCGCTGTCTTCGGTGCAGTTGCTGACCTTCGGACTGACGGAGCGCTGCCTGGTGGCCTCCTGGTCGGGACGGCACGAGGAGGCCCTGCGACACGCCGAGGAAGCGATGCAGGTGTGCGCGGGCAGAGCGGAATCGTGGGCGGCCACCGCCCGCTACGCCGGCGCGCGGGCGCTGATCAACTCAGGCGAGGTGAGCGCGGGTGCGCAGGCGCTCGCGGAGGTCTGTACACCGTCCGCCAGGATTCTCCTCGACCGGGCCACGCTGCTGGCCTGCTACGAGACCATGGCCTTCGCCGAGATGGCCCAGGAGCGAGGCGAGCAGGCCACGCTGTGGGCCGAGCGCGCCACCCGCCTCGCCCCGTCCGCCTTACCCGCCTCCCAGGCGACGGCCCGGCTGAGCAGGGCCCACGCGCTGCGCCTCGACGAGCCCGCCGCCTCGGCCGAGCAGGCCGCACGCGCGGCCGAGGAGTTCACCCATGCCGGGCACTGGGTCGACGCCGGGCGCGCGTGGCTGGGCGCGGGCGTCGCCTTCACCGCCGCGAACGCGCGCGGTCCCGCGCGTACGGCCCTGCAGCGAGCAGCGGAGATCTTCATCCGATGCGGGGCCAAGCACCTGCTGGCCGAAACCGTCCGGGAGCAACGAAGGAGCGGGGTGCGGGTGCCGTCGTCACCAGGCCGCGCGGCGGGGCCGTTCGGGCTCTCGCGCCGCGAGATGGACGTGGCCGAGTTGGCGGGCGAGGGCAGCAGCAACAAGCAGATCGCCCGGCAACTGTCGATCAGCATCCACACGGTCGAGACCCACCTGTCGCACATCTTCACCAAACTGGGCGTCACTTCCCGTATCGGGATGAGGAACGCTCTCGATGGCTGGATCTGACCACCAAGAACCCTGATGCGGCGGATCGCGGGGAATCAGGGTTTACCGCGATGTTCGTCTGGCCCCTCGTCCCCCATGCTGAGCAGGTCCGTCACAGAGCTTGGGGTGCCTACATGACGATCGTCTCTGTTGTCTCGCCATCGCCGGTTCTCACGCGCGGCCTGGCGGAGGTGCTCCATGAGGAGGGCATCGACGCCGCCACCATCACACCCGTCCTCGTACTGGTGGCCGGCGGGCAGCACGGCGACCTGGTCGAGAAGGTCGTGGGAGTGATCCAGGAAGTGGTGGAGGACGATCCGCCCCTGCGTCATCCCGATCTGTCCAGCAGGGAGAACGAGGTTCTCCAGCGGATCGCCGACGGCCTGACCCAGCAGCAGATCGCGCAGAGCCTGGGCATCAGCCGGCACACCGTCGACACCTACCTGCGCCGGATCAGGACCAAGCTGGGGCTGGGCAACAAGGCCGAACTCACCAGGGCGGCCGTGCTCGGCCATCGTGCTGGGCCGACACTGACGGAGGGCCGGAGCGCCTGAAGCGCCGAGCGCGCCGGCCCGCATCGCGAACCGGACCCCGCCGTCGCCCGGCCACGGCTGCCCGGCGCGCACGTTTTCCCTCACTCACGACCTGAGACAACACCCCGCTCGCCGGTGTCCTGCTCATAGGCGGCCAGCGCCGGCTCACCGCCTTCGCGCAGCTCGAAGAGCACGCCGCCGTCCCCCGGATGGCCCTGCCGGTGATCGAAGCCACCGAAATAGATCTGGTCCGGTACGCCGCCGGGAAATGCCTCGCAGAACGGCAGGACCCGGTCGAGCGACGTCGTCCCCGCCGGGTTGGGCCGCTTCCTGATCCGGGAACACGCGTCGCAGATGGCCGACCGTAGCCGCATGTCCTCTCCCCTGCCTTCTCTATGGCGGTTCGTAGTCGGGGTTGTCGTGCCACGGACCATATTCCGGCGCGGCCCCACCGTTCCCGACCTCTTCCTCGTTCAGCATCAGCCGGAATCTCCGCACGTGCTTGTAGGGGAAACCTCCAGGGATGGCGACCTCCTGCTGGTGCCCGCCGTACAGTTCGCTGCCGACGGTCCGGTCCGCGTCGACGCCGCCCTCCAGGTCGAGCTCGTACTGGTATCTCCCACGCCAGGGCATCGCGGGATTGCGGCTGGTCGACACGAAGGCCCCGTTACCCGCGCCGAGGTGCTGGTCGAGGTCGGCGTCCTGGATGTCCTTCGCCACGAAACCGGTCTCCTTCAACTGGTCCGGGGCACGGTTGTCCACCCGGTAGAGCGGCTCCCGTGTCTCCCGTATCACCACGTTGTCGACATGGCGCCCCAGATTGTCGATGACGTATTCCGACAGGGCCTTCCACTGGGCGTCGGTCCGCGGAGGGGCGACCCGCCCCGCCGCGTACTCGTTGGGCGGGGCGTAACCGGTCGGGGAGATGCCTTGGGGGAAAAAGCTGAGGCCGAGCCGGTCCTTCACCCGCCCCCGCGACTTGAGGTCGTTCTCCGTCCGCACCGTCATGTCGAAGACGTGGGCCGGTACCCAGCGCTCGACAAGGCGCTTGTCCCACACCGTACGCTCGATGACGATGTCGGCGCGGACGGCTCCTACTCTCTTGTGCAGTGGCAGCCGCTCGTCAGCCGGCACGTCCATCTCGCGGCCACGCCGGTCGTACTGGACCCCGCCCCGGATGCGATAACCCCGTCCCTCGTCGAGCAGGCCCGGCCCGTTGCCGGCGAGCCACTCGGCGAGCTTCTCGCGGGCATGCCTCATGGCAGCGTCCTTGGCGCGCCCCGCGAAATGCACGTCGCTCCTGTGCAGATCGGGCTGAGTCTTCTTGACGTGTTCCATCCCCGCTGCCCAGGCGGCGTCGATGGCGTCCGTCAAGCTGTCTCGCAGATGGCGGATCGTCCGCTGGATCTGCCGCTGCACGACCCGGTCGTTATTGGGCACCTCCGGATCGTTCAGCGGAGGCACGAATTCGCCGCGCCGCGCCGCCGCCTCGGCCTCTTCCTCTGCACGCTTCACATAGCCGAGGGCGTCGGAAGACTCCAGGGTGCCGCCGAGATCGTGTTTGCCGGGCCCGGGCGAGGAAGGCTCCGCCACCGCCGGGCGCGCGCCGGAACCCGCATGGTCGCCGCCCTCCGCCGTCCGGGCGCCCTCACCCGGCGGATAGAGCTCATCGTGCGTCCTGCCGAAATGATTTTTCAGCGCCGCGTAGACGTACTCGTGGCCCTTCCGGATCTCGTGCCATTGTGGATGATGTGACGGTACGCCTCGCCAGTTCTCCTTGAACTCCCGCCAGGCGGCCAGGTCGTCAAGGCCGGCGGCGATGATCAGCTCCCGTTCCGCGGCCTTGCCCTCCTCCCACCTGACCCACTGGTGGTTCAGCGCCGCGTTGGCACGGGCATCCCCGACGCGAAAGGCCTCCAGCGCCACATTCACCCAGAAGTCGTCGACGTCGTCCGGCCGCGAGGAGAAGGCGTCCCGGGCACGCACCTCCTCCAGCTCCCGCGTACCCGGCTCCGTGGAACCGTCCGGCCGGCTCGCCGCATCACGAGACAGGTGCCGGTCGATCAGCCGGCCGATCGCCGTGGCCAGCGGACGCGGCCGTTCGGCGTTGTGGAATTCGGTGAACGCCTCCGCGATCATCTCGTGCGGGTCTGCCGCCCCGATGGTCGACAGGTGCCACTCGACCTCCGTCCTGATCGCCGGATCGTCGTGGAAGTCCCCCGCGTCGTACCGCATGCGCAGCGTCCGCGACACGGCCTGGTCGAGCTCCGCGCGGAGGGCGGGGTCGCCCAGTACGCCCTCGGCGAGCTGGTGACCGTACTCGTGGTGGACGATGCCTTCGACCGTGCCTCCGCCGGGCACCGTACGGCCTGTTTCCTCATCCCGGGCCGCACGCGCCACCACGCCGGCGGGGTCGGCGAGCTGCCGCCGGTTGAGATAGATGCCCCGGCGTTCCCCGTTGGTGACGGCCAGGGCCGATTGCGTGTCCGCGCCAGGGATGTGGGCGAAGTCCTCGTCGAAGTTCACGGCCCGGAAGTGGCGGAGCCCTTCGACCGGATAGCGCTCGGCCAGCTTTCGTACGGCCGCCGCACTCGAACGCGCCGCCTCCGGGTGCATGCCGCCGAGATCGACGCCGAGATCGACGCGGAGATCGACGCGGGGGCCGGTGCCAGGCAGGCGTTCCGCCTCCCGCCGCGCCTCGCCCTCGTACGTCTGCGGCCCCACTTGCTTCGCCACCGCGCCGCCGGCCGCGGTCGCGGGCTGAGCCGATTCGGCAACCCGCGCCCCCGGCGGAAGAGAGGAACCGCTGCTCCCCGCCGACGGATCCGGGGATGAAGTGGCATGTCCGGTACCCGGCGCGTCGGTCCCGCCGAGCGCGCTCGTGAGATCTGCAGCGGACGGGACGACGTCCTCGCGCGCGAGTCCAGCGTTCCCACCAGAAGGGTAAGCAGGGGCCTCAGGCGTGCTCGGCGCTCCCGTATCCGGAAGTGCGCGAGAAGGTGCGTCGGGCATCGGCCCGCCGCCTTCGTGCCGCACGGAACCGGATACCGGGGAGGACACGGCATTGGGAGGGCTGGTCGAGCTTGGTGTGGTGGACTCCCGGGATGCTGAGGGATCGGACTGACTCGGTACGGACCCGGCCGATGGGGCCGGCGTCGGGTTGGACTGCGGCGTCGGCGCTCCGGCGGGTGGCAGAGGCGACTCGGCCGCAGGAGTGGAGTCGGCGACCCCGGAAGGTCCGGGACCGGGCGGCGCAGGAGCAGAGCCGACCATCCCGGAAGGTCCGGGAACATGCGGTGCGGGAGAGCCGGCGGCCCCGGGACCGGGCAAGGCGGCGGGGCTCGCGGTCCCGGACAGCCCGGAAGGAGGTTCGGCGGTACCCGAAGGGCCGGAAGGAGGTTCGGCGGTCCCTGGAATGTCGGAAGGGGAGCCGGCGGAACCCGGAGAACCAGTCGACGGCGCGGTGGGGGTCGAGCCGGCGTCGAACGGAGTGATCAGCTCGCGGATGCCCGTAGCCGTACCGATGACGGATTGGGAGACGCCCGCACGTGCCATGTCCTCGAGCGAGACGGGCTCCCCCGTGATGAAGCCCATCACCGCGGCCGCCGCGGCGCCACCGGTGGCGCCGCTGAACGCGTCGTTGCCGGCGGCTCGCAGCAGCAACATCCGGCCGGCGTCGGCGATGCCGGTCGTCCCGGGCGCGCCCTTGCGGTTCAGGGCGCCCTGGGTGAGGCTCTGCACGATCGACTCCATGGCCTCCTGGAAACCCTCGATGGCCGCCTTGCCGAGGTCGATGCGGTCCCGGTTGCCCTGGAACGCCTGTACGCCCTGGACCGCCACGGACAGGCCGGCCCCGGTCGCGAAGTCGACGGCGGCGTACCGAAGCAAGGACTGCAGCAGTTGCCGGTAGATGAGCGTGATCCGCATCCGCTGCTGAGCCAGCCGGGCCGCGACCGCGGCCGCGGTGATCCCGCCGGTCCATAGCGCGGTCACCAGCCGCGCGATCGAGACGACCACCACGGCGAGCGTGGCGAGGATCATCATCTGGGCGTACTCGATCTCGGTGGCGGCGTCCTTGAACTGTGTGCCCATGGCCCGGCAGAGCTGTTCGAGCCGGGCGGCCGACTCGCGCAGTTCGCTCGCGCGGCCCGCGAACGCCTCGGACGAGTCGCCGGTGTTGTGGGAACTGACCTGGCCGAGCACCTCGTCCAGGTGGGGAAGGAGCGCCGCCACGTCGTCCGCCGCGCGCAGCCACGCGTCGCCGAGGCGGCGCATGGCCTCGATGTCGACATCCGGCCACTTGCAGCCGCCGAGCCATCCGGCCGCCCACTCGGCCCAGGAGGGGAACTCCACGGGTCAGGCCTTCATACCGCCGTCGGTCTCCGCCGCGAGGCGACCCGTGGCCTCGACGTCGTCCGCAGTGCCGGACAGTTGCGTGACCACCTGGGAGAAGAGGTCCATCGTGATCTCGCCGTTGGGCTCGAGTGACTCCCCGAGCTGCCTGCCCGCCTCGTCGTCGCGTTCCCAGCCCTCGTCGGCGGCGATCTCCCTCGCGAGCACCGCCCTGATCGTGTCGAGCTCCCCGGCAAGGGCGCGCAGCCGCGCGCCGTCGCCGGACAGCCCTTCAGGCTGCACTTGCATGCGCCTGACGTTCACATTCCGCCTTTCCTGGGTACGTTACGGCGCCGATTCGGTGTTGCGAGACCTGGTCGGCCGGACATCACGTCAACGGGTGGCGATGTAACGGGAACGCACTTTCGGATCGCGGCATCAGGCCATCGTACTGACGCCACTTCGCGATGCAGGGACGCATCAAAAAACGTCGAAACGTGGCCCACGCCGACGGCGTCGCCGCATCACGCCTACATGTTCCTGCTGATGACGTCCGGCCTGTCCGGGTCGTCGCTGGTCTCGATGGTGCGCCGTTCGTCCGCGCTGATCAGGTCGAGCCGGTCGAGGATGGCGGCGCATCTGCCGCGGCACTGCCCTCGCCTGGTCGCGCTCGCCGGTCGGTCTCGGCGAGATGGCCCAAGGCTGCCGCCACTCCGATCGTGTTCCCGACCTCTTCGGCGATGGCCAGCGACTCGGTGTGGGCTTTGACGGCATGGGCGAGCCGCCCGGCCTTCTGGTGGACGTTGCCGAGGTTCGTGAGCGTGACACCCTCGATGAACCGGTTGCCCTGTCTCCGGTCGTGTTCAAGGGCCTGGAGGAACGAGGCTGTGGACCGCCCTCAGGTGGGTGACGCCCTCCGCCGGGTCGCCGAACCGGGTCATTGCCCCGCCAAGGTCACTGTGCGCGACCGCCTGACAGCGAAGATCATCTGCACGAGCGGCGGCCTCGACGGCCAGCCGCCCGATGGCGATCTGCTCCCGCCAGCGTCCGCGCAGGTAGAGCGGCGTCGCCACCGGTACGCCGGCCTTGTCCGCACTGGTTTCCGGCTCCTTCCGTTCCGCGACCGGGTCGCCGCGCAGCACGGCCTGATGCAGCTCCCGCAGCTCCGGCCTCGGTTCGAGTCCCAGCCCGTCCACGAGGGCCTGCCGGGTCCGCTGGTAGGCACGCAGCGCCTCCGCCTGCCGCCCGGCCCGGTACAGCGCGATCATGAGCTGTGCCGTGAACCGCTCCCGCGTGGGATGGTCGGCGATGAGCGCGTGCAGTTCGGGGATCACGTCGGCGTTCCGGCCGAGGGAGAGATCGGCGGCCAGCCGGCCTCCAGCCGCAGCTCCTCCAGCCGGGCCGACTCCTCGCCGAGCGGCGGGCAGTCCGTCAGCCCCGCGTAGGCCGGGTCACGCCACAGATCCAGCCCTTCACGCAGCAGGGAGGCCGCGCCGGCGGGCCTGGTGTTCTGCGAACGGGCTGGCCGGGTATACGCGGGCATCACCGGTCCCGAGACCCCGACCAGCACTGCACCGGTGCCGGAGGGCGCGACCTTTGCCGGCATCGAGTTCGCCGTGGGCACCCCGTTGCGGGCCGCCGTCTTGGACGAAAACGACAGCTGGTCCAGAACCCGTATCTGAACACCGCCGCCGGATGGCCGTGCCTGCCGGAGCGATGGAACAACGGATGGCCGACGTCGAACCGACCGTCGGCCACCCGCCGTCTACTGCTTGGCGGCCTCCTACTCCGCCGGGCAGCGGGTTCCCTTCGCGGGCACCTTCAGCGAGATCAGGTAGTTGTCCATCGCCGTTGTGAGGCACTCGGTCCTGCCGTAGACACCGTGGCCCCAGCCCTCGAACGTGAGCAGCGTGGCCTTGGAGCCGAGCTGGCGGGCCACGTTGGCCGACCACGCGTACGGCGTGGAGGGGTCGTGCCTTGAGGCGCCCACCAGCAGCGGAGCGCTCCCCGTGTACCGCAGCTCGTGCTGCGGGTTGTTGACCGGGTGACCCTGGCACCTCGGCATGTCGCCCATCGGCATCGGGTTGTACCGCATGTCCGGAGCCACCGCGTTCGCGCCGCGCATCACGTCGGCGTACGCCTTGTAGTTGCGCAGCTCGAGGTTGTAGTCCTCGCAGAGGATCGCGGTGGGGAACTCCGCGAACTCACCGCCCACGGGCCCGTTACCGGGAGGGCCCGGCATGTCGTCGGGCACCGGGCCGCCGTTGAGGGCGCGGAGCACTTTGGCCTCCATCGGCCAGTCCGGCCCCTCGTTCATCACCACGCCCAGCCAGAGGAGGTTGTGGGCGCTCACCGGACGGTCGGTGACCCCCGGCCAGTACAGCTCGCCGCGGTCCGCCTTCTCGAGCAGTCCCTTCCACAGGGCCCGGACGTCGCGCCCGTGCAGGACGCATTCGGTGTCACGCTCGCACCAGGCGACGAACTCGTCGAAGCCGTCCTGGACCGCGGCCGCCTCACTGACCTGGAACGCCTTGGCGTCCAGGCTGTGGTCCATGTTGCTGTCCAGCACCATGGCCCGGACCCGCTTCGGGAACAGCTCGGCGTACATCTGCTGGGCGAGCGTGCCGTAGGAGACGCCGTACGAGGTCAGCTTGTCATCGCCGAGCGCGGCGCGAATGGCGTCCATGTCACGGGCCACGTTGGCCGAGTCGATGTGGTCGTACAGGGGGCCGGTGAGCTTGCGGCAGTCCGCGCGCAACTCCTCGTTGAAGGCGATCCACTTGTCGTAGTCGGCCTGGCTCGTCATGACCTCGTACGGGATCTTGTTGTACACCGACGCCGAGCAGGTCACCGCGCCGCTGCGGGCGACGCCCCGGGGGTCGTAGCTGACGATGTCGAACCGCCGCTGCACATCCTCGCTGAACCCCGAAGGACGAAAGATGTCGTTCACGCCGGAGTTGCCGGGGCCGCCCGGGTTGGTCAGCAGGGATCCGATCCGCGCGGAGGGGTCGGTGGCCTTGCGCCGGGCCAGGGTCAGGTCGACGGTGGGTCCGTCCGGCTTGGACCAGTCGATCGGCACGGTCAGCTTGCCGCACTCGACGGTGGGCTCCTCTTCGCACGGCTTCCACGTGATGCCGCGTTTGCCGACGGCATCCGTGACGCCCTTTCCGGCTACGGCCGCGTTGCCCACCCCAGCCATCGGGGCGGATAAAAGGGCCGCCGTCACCACAAGGCCGGTGGCGAGCGTGGATAGACTTCTCCGCACACTTCTCCAATCGTCGATCGGCAGACCGGGTCGCCACACGGGCACGACCGGCCTCGCCCTCGCGCGCCTGTCAGCCGCCATAGGGGCGGGAACAGAGCTCGTCGAAGGTCGGACCTGCAGGCTGTCGAGACGTTCCCAGCCGCAGCGGGATCGTGGGTGCCTGCCTCATTTGATCTTTCAGCCCTCGAATATAACAGGACCAAAGCCTCCTTTTACCCCTGGTCTCCCATCACATCGACCGACGGAGCTGGGGTGAAAGCAATTGGTACTCGAAACAGCGGGATGGCCTCTCTGGCCTCGGGCTCCCCAGGCATGATAGGCAAGCTTCCAGAGGAGGAGTGATCGCCACAAAGGCCAAGGATCACTCGCTTTCGGACAGGTGTCCCGGCCCAGGGCTCCGGCAAGGTCGGCTGAGCATCTCCTGAGCATGCGAGCCCCAGGATCGACAGGACCGGGTAGCGTCCCGGCCGAGGCAACGGATCGTCTTGGCCAGGTCTTTCATACACGTGAGTCGAGGGCGGTCTCGCCGTCCGGAATGGGTTCCTTGGGCACCGGGTCGTCCAAGGAGCGGGCCTTCGCCCATGACCGGCGGAGCTACGCGCCGTCGCGCAGCACTCGGATCGCCACGAGCGCCTCGTCCCGGTTTCCCGCCGACTTCATCCACGCGGGCAGCCGCTTCAGCGGGCTCCGTGATCCCGCGGGCCGGGGCCGCTCACACAACGTCACGGCCACGTACGCCTCCAGAAACTCCAGATGAGCGACGTTGTACACCCACAACAACCCCGAGACCACGGCCCGCGCGGCGACAATCGGGCCCGAATCAAATACATGGCCGAAGAACGCCTCACCGTTGGCGATCACGCGTTCGCGCTGCTGGGGAGTAAGCCGGTCGAAGTTGTCGCCGAGCGTCTGACGGGCGTGCTCTTCCATCGCTGCGCGCGGATGGGACAGGTCGCGGGGAAGGGGCGGCTGTACGCCTCCCTCCAGCACGGAGAACAGCGGCGGCTCGTGGACGAGCGCCGGGGTGAGCAGTTCGGGGCGGTGTGAGAGCAGGTCCATCGCGATGAACGCGCCCAGGCTGCCGCCCCATACGGCCGCTGGGCCCGCGCCGAGGGATTCGATGAGCGCGGCGAGGTCGTTGGTGTGCCGGCTGATCGTGCTCGGCGAACGGTCATCGGATGACAGGCTGCTGCGGAAGTATCCGCGGCGGTCGTAGGTCACGGTGGTGTACGTGTCGGCCAGCAGAGACGCGATCGTCTCGACGTGAGTGGCGTCCACCCCGCCGCCGGGCACGAAGATCAGCACGGGGCCGCTCCCGCGGACCTCGTGATAGATCCGTGCACGCCGGTCTGGAGGTGTCCGGTACGGAAGTGGTCCGCTGCCGTTCGCGGGCTCATTGGTCGAACCAGTGCGTGAAGGTGTCCTCGGCCCGCCAGGTGCCATCCGGCTCCAGCCGGACGGTGAAGGCGCCGCGTCCGCGCAGCCCGGCCAGCTCGCCGGTGCCGGAGCCCGGCACCACGGTCCAGCAACCCTGTGCCGACCCGGGCCGTTCCCCGAAGCCGTAACAGGTCAGTACGAAACTGCCTGAGCGGCCATCGACCGAGCCGACGATGCGCTCGACCCCGGTGACGATCTGTGAGCCGTCGGGCTGGACGACGCGGACGTGGTCGGCGTGCCCAACGCCGACGATTCCCCCGCTGAACTGCTCCGTCATCAGCGTCGCGAACACTGCGGGGCCGCCCTCGACCTGCGGGCCGATGTCCAGCTTGTCCATGCTGAGCACCTGTACGGAGCTGGCGTGCGTGACGGCGTGCGCCGGCGGATGCTCTTCCTCGTATGTGGTGGGGCCTTCGGTCAGCCCACCCCAGGCGAAGGTCATGGGACCGTTCCCTTCCGATGAATCCTCGAAAGTCGATGTCAAACCAAACTGTTCAGTTTGATAGAGAGATAAAAAGGCATGCTCAGGGTCAGTCAGTGCTGACGGCGCGCAGGAACAGGTCCACGAGCCGCTCGACCCGCTCGCGGGGTGGCGCAGCCACCGGCTTGCCGGCTGTCGCCACGATGCCGTCGGGGAGGATGTAGGTCAACACACCGCCCACAAACATCCTGGTGGCCGCCTCCACATCCACGGCTCCGATCACTTCGTGATCGCGGGCGCGTTCCAGCAGTTCCGCGACTATGGGGCGGACGCCGCCGGTGATCGTCTGTGCCCACAACCGGCCGATCTCCGGCACCTGCGGCGAGTCGGCGATGATGACCCGCGCCAGCGCCAGGTAGTCGCTGTCGGTGAGGGCCTGCAGCACCTCGCACGCCAACGTCGTCAGCGTCTCGCGCAACTCGGACAGAGAGCCGGTCGGCCGCTCGGCGTCCAGCACCGCATGGTCCCGGTTCAGCCGTGACAGCAGTGTGTCGAGCACGTCCACCATGAGTTGCTCTTTGGTGCGGTAGTAAACGTACAGCGTCTGTTTCGACACCCCCGCCGCCTTGGCGATGGCATCGGTCGTCGCGCCTGCGAAGCCCCCGGCCAGGAAGACCCGCGTGGCACCCCGCTGGATCTGTGCCCGCTTGGCCCGGCTGCGCGCCGTTTCCTGACTCGCCATCATCTGACCTCCTGAACCAAACCGTACTGTTCAGTTTGATATGTGTCCAGCTCAGTCTGCGGATGGTGTGCCGCTCGAAAATTGAGTTACGTGGTCTCCGGCTCTCCTGCTGGACGCGCCGGAGTCCCGCCATCAATGCGACAGTCGGCGCTGCGCATCGGCAGCGAACACGTGGAGCTGGCCGCGGGCGCGTCAGCTGCGGTGCGGCCGTACGCCAGGTCTCCTGGATCAACCCGCCGCGGCCAGCGTCCCAGAAGCGGTGCTGCAAACCCTTGTCCGTGCCACGCGCCAGGACGTGTTGCTGGGCGCCGGCGAGGTAGGCGACCGATTCCCCGGCCACAGCCGTACCCCAGAGCGTGTCCGTTTCGCGGAGTCATTGTGCCGGGGCGCAAGAGGGGCCTGGAGACGTGCCCAGGGCAGCGCTGGTTCCATGAACGCGCCCGCCTGGCTACCGCATGAACCCGCAGCTCAGCTTACGAGTGGAGACTGCCATACCAGCGACGTACCTGCCCTATACCGGCCGTCTCTATGGTCGCTCCTGCAACTGACAGAAGGAGTGCACACACATGAAGCTCAGAGTGATGACCGGAGCTTTGGTGATGGTGGCCGGATTGGTCGTCGGTGCGCCGGCGGCCTCGGCGGACACCATCATCAGCGTCTCGGCGTGCAAGCAGAAGGACCACCTCTTCACCAAGACGATCACGGGGGCGCAGCTGAGCGGCCTCTTGAGGCGGAACTGCACGGTCCGGTACGCCAGCGGCACAAGCATCGCCGGGCGGGACTACCTCGCCATCAGCACGAAGGACACCAAGTGCGATAACTATGGGCCCAACTTCATGTCCGGCGCGTGGTTCGAAGCGAAGAACAACAACGGCTGCCGCGGAGCCTGGAAGACCACCAAGGCGGCAACCGGCCACACGTCGGGGAGGAAGTTCACGTACATTCTCCAGACGCGGAACGGCAAGAAGATCGGCGCAACGACCGGTTTCGTCAATTTCGGGTAGGGGTCGTGTAGCGCAGAGCAGTGAGGGCGGGTGGGGTTGATCGCCGCGCCGCACGCACGAAATTGACCATCACAGGCCGGGCTGTCGGCTCCAAGGGCACGATGGCCGGCGAGCCGGTCGATCAGGCGTGCACCCGTCGGGTCGGGCGACGGGGCCGAACAGCTCGGGCCGGGTGCGGCGTCTCGCGCGCCGCGTGGGGTTATCGCAGGGCCTCGTGGGCGGAGTCCACGCTCCGCCGCAGAGCCTGCTCCAACTGGCCGGCGTCGGCGGCCAGTTGCTCCAGCTCAGGCACCGCGAACGTGTCGGCCCCTGTCTCGGCCACCAGTTCCTCGTACGCGTGCGCCTCTCCACGCAGTTCCTCGATCTGGTGGCGGGCCATGTACGCGCGCTCGGCCTCGGCGACGTTGGTCGCGTACCGTTCCAGAGCCTCGACCCGGGCCAGCACCGCCGCCTCGCTGCTGTTCAGCGCCTGCGCCATGGGTTCGGCCACGGCCTGCGCGCCGGGCGTGAGGCCCGTCGAGACCACCTTCTCGTGCTTGGTGCGCAGCGCCGACAGCTTGGCCAGCAGACGGGCGATCTCATACTCCTGCGCCGGCAGCATCACCGCGTTGCGCACGTCGTCGAGCAGGCCCTCGGCATTGACGCGGGAACCGCTCACCGTGGCGATGGCGTGCCGCGCGCGGACCAGGAGACGGGCGGCGGGCTCGTCGAGGTCGCCGGTGAACACGTAACGGCCCTCATACCAGCGCAGCTGCGCGAACGCCTCCCGCTCGAAGCCGTGGTCCTCCGTCTCGTCGGAGGATCGGCGCCTGCGGTCGATCAGCATCATCAGCAACGGAACCATGGGCAGACCGAGCAGCAGCATGGCGAGCCCTGGCTGCATGATGCCAAGGCTCATCAGCACGCCGAAGGTCGCCGCCGGCCCGAACGTCGCGAGCATCCAGTACTGCAGACCAGAAGACGGTCGCCACAGCTTGGGGTCCCATCCCTGCCGCATTCTGACCAGGACAGGCCCGCTCCTCCTGAGCACCCGAGCGTCCTGCGGCGGTATTTCGGGATCGACGATCACATCCGCCACGGCACCGAGTCCTCGCTCAAGCAGGAGAAAACGCCGAAGTTGCCGAGCCCGCCGGGGTTGGTCAGCGCGGACCCGGTCCGCGCGGGAGGAGTTCTTGTCGGCACCTTGCTCCTGTCGTTGATCAACCGGCCGGACTGCTCACACCATCGCCGACGATCAACTACCAGGCCCCGCCATGGACGGAGCCCGCACACGCAACGAGTTGAGACCCCAAGCAGAAGGATGCTTCTTCGCTGTTTCCCTCGCCGGCGGATGCCGGTCCCGTCCGTGTGCGCCCCGGCCGGTACATACTTCTCAAAGTAAGCAGAGCAACGGTGGTGGGCCCGTATGGCGATCGGCGCTGTACGGGCCCGGCACCGGGAAAATGGCGGCGAACGAAGAAGTCAGCGCAATTCGGGTGGTCGGCTCAGCAGTTTGCGACGCGGTCGAAGGTGGCGCCCGGAGTGGAGGTGCTCGTGTATTGTTCGCGCACGCTGAGCTCGACGCACGAACTGTCCGGCCCGTTGTTCCACACGACCTTCACGTCGTACGTGAACGCGCAGTTGTTCTGCACCGTGGCCCAAGGGGTGACGAGCGAATTCTTCCCGGCTATTTTCTCCACACAGCTCGCCATGACCGTGTTCGTGGATTGCGCCTGCGCGCCGCCCGCCCCGCTCACGAGAAGGAGTGCGGCGCCCGATGCCACGGCCAATGCCCTGCAGGTTCTGTTCATTTTCTCCGTACCTTTCGCATGGCAGTAGTGGAAAGGTAGCAGGGGTAAAGCGGATCGCGGCCGTAAGAGCGCTCTCAGGATGCCGGACCCGTTCTCGTTGGCGGGTGGCGGCGCACGGACGTCGTCGCGGCTTTCCCGTCATGCCCGTACGCGACCCGTTACCGGGCCGGTTCGTTGCCGTAACAGTCCTGCACGCGCCGCAGAAGCGGATTAGGCTTCACGTATCCCCCTGTTTCATGAGGGCACCCCTTCACATGAGCGAAACACAGCAGGACGAGCCGGCTGCGCCGCCCCCGTCGAGAAAGGCGCAGATCGCCGCAGCGGTGCAGACGGCGCTGATCGGTGCCCTGGCCGGCGCGTTCGTGACGTGGATCTCCGCGCCGTGGCTCGGCCTGTTCGCACGCCAGCCCCTCCACGTCCAGTTGTGGGTTTCCCTGGCCGTGGGGAGCGCGCTCGGCGTCGTCGCGCTGATCCCGGTGTTGCGCGACCTCATCCAGCGGCACCCGGACAAGGTCAGGACGGCGCTGTGCGTGCTGGCGGGCGCGGCGGTGGCCACCGGGGTGTGGACCGTGATCCGGACGGCCGCCGCCGACGACCAGTGCCCGGCGCCCGCGGAGCTGCGGCTGGTCACCGCCTCCGAGAACGTGGCTGAGCTGACCGCGCGCACCCGGACCTACGTGCGCGAGCACCAGACGGAGGACGGCTGTCCCGTGGTCAGGATGACCGTGGGGGCGGCGCCGCCTCCCATCCATCTGCGTGACGCGTTCGACAACGGCTGGGAGTGGCGGGAGGACCGCCGCGACCAGCCGTACGCCCGCCTCTACGACCTGCAGCCGGACGCCTGGGTCGCCTCTTCCGCGGCCGAGGCGGACGAGCTGCGGGCGGGTCAGCTGCGCTCGCTCAGCGCCCGCAAGCGGGAGGACACGGTGGGGCGGGACCAGCTGGTGCTGGCGATGTCCGGGAAGCGGAGCGAGGAGCTGGACACGTACATGGACAATCCGGACGACTACTCGTTCGGTGAGGTGTGGGACACGCTGACGAACACGATGGGCATGACCATCGCGCGGCCGTTCCCCGAGACGTCCGTGGCGGCGCTGATCGGCACCCATGACGTGTTCCACGACCGCGGGCTGCCCGAGTCCCGCTATCCGAAGGCCGAGCAGGAGCTGGTGGAGGACGGGCTCGGCGCGGACACCGTGACCTCGCTGCTGTGCGAGTTCGACCGGCTCGCCGACAGGGCGGATGGTGGCGATCCGAAGATCGCCCTGCTGGTGCCGGGGCACGGCGTGGACGACTACAACGCGGACCGGGTCGAGGGCTGCGAGGGCACCGGTGACAGCGCGCCCCTCGTCGCCGTACGTCACCACGACCTCAGCACGCTCGACTACCAGTTCGTCAAGGTGTCGTGGCCGGACCAGCGTTCGCCCGAACGCGCGAAGCTGGTCGAGCACTTCGGCGCGTGGTTGCGGACCCACCCGCTCTTCCCGAACGCGCCGGGGCCCCGCGACAGCGAGCTCGGCCTGCGGGAGCTCGGGCAGCTGAGGAAGCTGGTGCTGGACGAGCTGCGCCCGCAGCTCGGCCTGCGGCTGCTGGTCGACACCTCGGGATCTGCGGACCGCCCGGTACGCGTCCAGGCCGCCGAGGCGGTGCGGGCCAACAGCAGGCTGCTCGGGCCGCGCGACAAGGTCGAGGTGTTCGGCCTGCACGCGCTCACGAGAAACGGTCCCGCCGAGGTCACGCGAATCGCCGCCGAGAGCACCAGGGAGCAGCTCGGCGCCGTGGCCGCCGGCATCGAGAGCACCGCGTTCGACCGCTGGGACGCCCCCGCCTCCGCCGGGCTCTCCCGGCTGGGCGCGGGCGACGAGGCGGTGGCCGCGCCGGTGGTGCTGCTGACCGACGGCAGGTTGTTCGACAACGAGGGCACGGGCGACGCCGCGCACGTGATCGCGCGGGCTCTGAAGGACGCCGAGACGGTTTCCGGCCTGTACGTGGTCGTCTTCGGCCAGGACGAGTGCGCCGTGAGCGCGCTGCCGGACACGGACAAGCCCTATCGCTGCGTGACGGTGGGCGAGGGCGCGGACCAGGCGCTCACCCGGGCCATCATCACGGTGCGGGGGTGGCGATGACGGCATGGCTGCGGCCGCGCCTGCGCAACCGGGCAGGCCGGCTCGGGAACGTCAGGCTCAACAACGTGGTGGCGGCCTGCTGCGGGGCCCTGCTGATGGTGCTGCTCCTCGCGTGGCAGGCCGCCATGTCCGCCGGGCCGTCCCAGCCCGCCATGCCCCGGACGACCATCTCGCCGCCCACGGTGCCCGCGACGCCGCTGGAGAACTGCGGCGGCAACGACGCCCAGCTGGTCGTGGCCACCGGCGACGACGTCAGCACGGGCAGCGTGCGCCGTGAGGTCATCGAGGAGTGGAACGACCGGTTGAAGCCGCCCGCCGACCCCCGCTCCAAGCTGCTGGAGCTGTCCGGCAGCACCGACGTGCGGCGGGCCCAGATGGCGGCGCTGGCGCAGGCGGGCAGCTGCGCGTACGACATCCTCGTGCTCGACGTGGCGTGGGTGACGGAGTTCGCCCGGCACGGCTACATCCAGCCGATCGACCTGGACGATCGGGACAACCGGTTCCTGACCGGTCCGCTGGAGGCGGGGCAGATCGACGGCGAGCAGTACGGCGTGCCGTTCGCCGCCGACGCCCCGCTGGAGTTCCGGCGGCTGGACCGGCGCTCCGGCGGCTACCTGCTGCAACTGGACGACAACGAGATGGGCACCGTCAACTTCCTGGAGACGATCGAGCTGGGCGGCGGGAAGGTGCTCGACGGCGACGACAGGACCGCCATCGTCCTCGGCCACGCGCGCGACGACGTGTGGCGGGCGCTGACCTCGCCGACCCGTACGCTGTCCGGCACGGAGGAGAGCGCGGTCGTGTTGCGCGAGTCGTTGCAGATGGACGAGGACGCGAGCGTCGTGGCCTTCAAGGAGAGCGAGGCCGGCGGGCAGCCGGTGGCCTACATGCGCAACTGGCCGATCGCGTTCCACCAGTTGGCGAGCGACCCGCGCATGCGTGACTCCGGCCGGAAGCTGCGCTTCGACGTGCACGCGCCAGCGGCGCACGGCGGCGTGCTCGGCGGGTCGGTGCTGGCCGTCTCGCGGCACATCAAGCCGGCCAAACTGGCTCCCGCCATGCGCCTGATCAACCGGCTCACCAGCCCGGAGGTGCAGGCCACGTTGTTCGCCTGCGGCGGTTACTCGCCTGTTCTGTCCGAGGTGTACGAGCGGTACGAAGGCGGCGGCGGCCCGTCGTGCCGGCGCCAGGACGGCTCCGACATCACCAATCCGAGCCTGGACGAGCTGTCGAGACTGGCGACGGAGACCAAGGAGTCGATCGAGCGGGCCAGGCCGCGGCCGAAATCGCCCTACTATGCCCAGTTCAGTGAACTGTTCCGCCGGTGTGCCAGGGGCGTCTGGGAGAACAAGGTCTCGCGGGAGACGTTCTTCGCCTCCGCCGGCGCCCTTGAGGGGGCGCTGAACGGCCGCGTACAGGACGATCGCCCGCTCTGCGGGAAGGACGGCATGTGACAGAGGCATCGATGACGGCGGGACCGTGGGACCGTCCGCTCGGGAAGCTGATCGTGCGGACCGTCATCTGCGTGCTCGTGGCGGCCGGGCTGGCGATCTTCGCGGGCGGGCCCACGTGGGGCGCGGTGGGGCCGGCGATCGGGTTCATGGCCGGCTCGTTCCTGGCCGGCCTGCTGACCGGGCAGGCGCTAGGGCTGTCCGCGGACCCGGAGCGGCGCGTCGGGGTGGTCATGGTGGTCCATCTGGCGCTGCAGGAGCTGATCCGCCTGGGCCTGGTGCTCTGGTCCGGGATGAGCGCGGTCGACGCCGCGTGGATCGGGCTGCTGACGTGGAGCGTCGTGCTGCCGCTCGGGCTGCTCGGGCTCAGGCGTCTGTCCACGGTCGAGCGCGGGCCGGAGGAGAGGCCCGAGCCGGCTCTGGGACCGGTGAGCGTGCTGGTCAGCGGCGGGATGATCGCCAAGGCGATGGCTCCTTGGCTGCTGGTCGTGTGGAGCCCGCCGCTGGTCCTGCTCACGTTCGCGGTTTTGGCGGGGGCGGGCCTGATGGAGCGCGGAGCGGAGCGCAAGCAGGTGTTCTCAGCCGCCGCCGGTTATCTGCTCATGGCCCTGGCGCTGGTTCTGTGGCTCTCACCCATGGGACAGGTGTGACTAAGGGGACAAAGGTTCCGGTTGTGAGGTTTGGTACTTCGAATACCGGTAAGTACGTACTCGATGACCCTGTGGGAGTACGTCGAGGACCGATGGGACCTCATCCTCTTCGAGACGGCGCAGCACGCGAGCATGGTCGCCCAGTGTGTCCTGGTGGCGGCCCTCCTCGGCGTGCTCATCGGCGTGGCCACCTACCGGCGGCCGCGGCTGGCGTCGCTGGCCACCGCCTCCTCCGGGGTGTTGTTCACCGTGCCGTCGCTGGCCATGCTCGGCCTGCTGATCCCGGCGCTCGGGCTCGGGGTGGCGCCCAGTGTGACCGCGATCGTGTTGTACGCGCTGCTGCCGATCATCCGCAACACCGTCGTCGGCCTGCAGGGCGTCGACCAGCTGGTGGTCGACGCGGCGCGCGGCATCGGGATGAGCAGGCAACGGTCGCTGACCAGGATCGAGCTGCCGCTGGCCTGGCCGGTGATTCTCACGGGCATCCGGGTGTCCACACAGCTGGCCATGGGCATCGGGGCGGTGGCCGCGTACGTCTCAGGGCCGGGGCTCGGTGAGCAGATCTTCTCCGGGTTGGCCCGGCTGGGCGGGGCCAACGCGGTCAACTCCACGCTGACCGGCACGATCGGGGTGGCCGTCCTGGCGCTGCTGTTCGACGGCTGCTTCGTGCTGCTCGGCAAGCTGACCAGGCCCGAAGGCCCGCTGAGCCGCCGCTTGACCACAGGAGGTGTCCGTGGCTGACCAGAGCACCTCCGGCGTGCCGATCGAGCTGCGCAAGGTGACCAAGGTGTTCCCGGGCAGCGGCGAGCCGGCCGTACGCGAGCTCGACCTGAACATCCCGGCGGGCGAGATCGTCGTGCTGGTCGGGCCGTCCGGGTGCGGCAAGACCACCACCATGCGCATGATCAACCGCCTGATCGAGCCGACCTCCGGCGACATCGTCATCGACGGCCGCAGCTCCCACGACATCGACCCCGACCGGCTCAGACGCAACATCGGGTACGTCATCCAGCAGGCCGGCCTGTTCCCCCACATGACGGTGGCCGCGAACATCGCCCAGGTGCCCAAGATGCTCGGCTGGGACCGCGCCCGCATCGCCGAGCGCGTCGACGAGCTGCTCACCCTGGTCGGCCTCGACCCCGGTCAATACCGCGACACCTTCCCGCGCCGGCTCTCCGGCGGCCAGCAGCAGCGCGTCGGCGTCGCCAGGGCGCTGGCCGCCGACCCGCCCGTGCTGCTCATGGACGAACCGTTCGGCGCGCTCGACCCCATCAGCCGCGAACGCCTCCAGGACGAGCTGCTCGGCCTCCAGGACGACCTGGCCAAGACGATCGTCTTCGTCACGCACGACATCGACGAGGCGCTGAAGATCGGCGACCACATCGCCATCATGAAGGCGCCCGGCCACATCGTGCAGTACGCCAGCCCCGCCGAGATCCTCACGAACCCGGCCGACGACTACGTCGAGCAGTTCCTCGGCGCCGGCTCCTCGATGCGGCTGCTGCGCCTGACCAAGGTGGGCGACATCGAGGTGGACCAGGTGCCGTACGCCTCGGAGGACGCCGACGCGGCCGAGGTGCTCGCCGAGATCGAGCGACACGGCCTGGACTACGCCCTGCTCACGGACGGGATGCGGCGGCCGCTGCGCTGGGTCGGCGCCGAGCATCTCCAAGGGCTCACGGGCCCGGTCGGCTCCGCCGGCGACCCGATCACCGGCACCCTCCACCACCGGATGACGCTGCAGGACGCTCTGGAGGCGCTGCTCAACGCCGACAACGACGTGGTGCCCGTGGTGGGCAGGCGGCGGGCGTACGCGGGGGCGCTGTCGCTGAGCACCGTGCAGAACGCGATCCAGGCGATCAAGATCAGGGAGCGCGAGCGCCGCCTGCACCGCGGCGAGACCGGGGCCGGCCGATGACCGTCTCCACGGCAGTCCCCGACGAGACCACCAACCCGGAGCCGCGGCTCGGCCGCTCCTGGCACATCGTGCTGCCGCTCCTCTGCTACCTGGCTGTGGGCGCGGCCATGATCATCTATACGCAGTCGGTGCCGCTCGACGGCATCGAGCGCGGCTCGCTCAACCTGCCCTACATCTTCGGCCGCACGTGGGAGCACATCCAGCTGGTCTTCTACTCGACCGTGCTGGTGCTCGTGGTGGCGCTGCCGCTCGGCATCCTGCTCACCAGGGGCACCCTGCGCCGGGCGACGCCGTTCGTGCTGACGCTGGTCAATGTGGGCCAGGCCACCCCGGCGGTGGGCCTCGTCGTGCTGTTGGCGGTGCTCTTCCAGATCGGCTTCTGGACGTCGGTCGCCGCCCTGTTCGCCTACAGCCTGCTGCCCACGCTGCGCAACACCATGGTCGGGCTGCAACAGGTCGACTGGCGGCTGATCGACGCCGGCCGGGGCATCGGCATGTCGGCGGCCAGGGTGCTGTTCAAGGTGGAGCTGCCGATGGCCGCGCCGGTCATCCTGTCGGGCATCCGGACCACGCTCGTGCTGAGCGTCGGCACGGCCAGCATCGCCGCCTTCATCGGCGCGGGCGGGCTCGGCGACCTGATCACCACGGGTGTGAGCACGCAGCGTAACCTTGTGCTGGTCACCGGATGCGTGCTGATCGCGGTGCTGGCCCTGATGATCGACTGGGTGGGCGGGCTGGCCCAGCGGGTCCTCGCCCCGAAGGGGCTGTCGTGAGAGCGTTCCTGGCCCTGCTGCTCGTCCTGGTGATGGCCGGGTGCGGGCTGCGACCGGCGTCGTCGTTCGTGCCGCCGGTCGAGCCGGCCGACATCCAGCCCATCCCGTCGCTGGAGGGCACACCGATCCGGGTGACGTCCAAGGAGTTCACCGAGCAGCTCGTGCTCGGCAAGATCGCGGTACTGGCCCTCACCGCCGCCGGCGCCGACGTGGCCGACCAGACGAACGTGCAGGGCAGCGTGAACGCCCGCGCCTCCCTGACCCGCGGCGACGCCGACCTGATGTGGGAGTACACCGGCACCGGCTGGATCACCTACCTCGGCCAGACCAAGACGCTGCCCGACCCGCAGGCGCAGTACGTCGCCGTTCGCGACCTCGACCTGCGCGAGAACGGCATCGTCTGGCTGCCGCCCGCGCCGCTGAACAACAGCTACGCCATGGGCGTCACGCGGGCCACGTCGCAGAAGTGGGGCGTGAAGACGATCTCCGACCTCATGAAGATCCCGGTGAACGAGCGTACGTTCTGCGTCGACCACGAGACGTTCGGCCGCGACGACGGTTTCCTCGGCATGCTGAAGGCGTACGGCATGACCTACGGCAAGGAGGTCCCGCGGGCCAACGTGCGCCGGGTGTCGGTCGGGGTGCTCTACAACTCCGTCGCCAGCGGCCAGTGCGCCGCCGGCATGGTGACCACGACCGACGGCCGCGTCCAGGCGCTCGACCTGGTGCTGCTGGAGGACGACAAGAAGTTCTTCCCCAGTTACAACGCCGCGGTGACGATGCGGCGCGAGCTGGCCGACGCGCACCCCGAGATCGCGAAGATCTTCGCGCCCATCAGCGCCAAGCTGACCGACGACGTGATGCGCGGTCTCAACGCCAAGGTCGACGTGGACGGCGACGTGCCCGCCCTGGTGGCGCGCGACTGGCTGCGGGACGAGGGATTCGTACGGTAAGGGCGTTAACCCTGCCCTTTCGGGGGCAGCCGCTGGGCATGTCGCAAACACCACCCGCCCAGAACCAGCCGTACCCGGGCCGTACGGGAGAGATGGCCCCCGAGCCGCGCGACGAGATGCGCGACTACGTGGGCCGTGACCTGCTGCACGGCAAGAAGGCGTTGATCACCGGTGGCGACTCGGGCATCGGCAGGGCGGTCGCCGTGGCCTTCGCCAAGGAGGGCGCCGACGTCGCGATCGCGTACCTCAGCGAGCACGAGGACGCCGCGCACACCGGCAAGCTGATCGAGGCGGCCGGGCGGCGCTGCGTGCTCCTGCCCGGCGACCTCGCGGACCGGGAGCACTGCGCCTCCGTCGTCGAGCAGACCGTGGCCGAGCTGGGCGGCCTCGACGTGCTGGTGAACAACGTGGCCTACCAGGCGCCCGTCGACGGCCTGGAAGAGCTGACCGACGAGCAGTGGGAGCACACGTTCGCGGTCAACATCCACAGCTACTTCCGGGTCATGAAGGCCGCGCTGCCCCACCTGCGTGAAGGCAGCGCGATCATCAACACCTCGTCGATCAACGGCCTGCGCGGCAACAAGACGCTCATCGACTACTCCGCCACCAAGGGCGCCATCAACGCCTTCACCTACTCCATGGCCCAGAACCTGGTCGACCGCGGCATCCGGATCAACGCCGTGGCTCCCGGCCCGGTCTGGACGCCGCTGATCCCGGCGACCATGCCGGAGGAGAAGGTGGACTCGTTCGGCGGGAACGTGCCCATGGGCCGGCCCGCCGACCCGGACGAGATCGCCCCCTCGTACGTGTTCTTCGCCTCCGGCCGGATGTCGTCGTACTACACGGGTGAGGTGCTGGCCCCGATCGGCGGGGAGACGCTCCCCGGTTGATCCCGGGTCAGTCCGCCATCGGCAGGTAGACCCTGCCTCCGCGCCTGGTGAACTCGGCCGCCTTCTCCGCCATGCCGGCCTCGATCGCCTCCTGCGTGTCCAGCCCGTGCTCGTCGGCGTAGCGCCGTACGTCGTGGCTGATGCGCATGGAGCAGAACTTGGGCCCGCACATGGAGCAGAAGTGGGCGGTCTTGGCCGGCGCGGCGGGCAGGGTCTCGTCGTGGAACGAGCGCGCCGTGTCGGGGTCGAGCGACAGGTCGAACTGGTCCTCCCAGCGGAACTCGAAGCGCGCGTCCGACAGCGCGTCGTCCCACGCCTGCGCGCCGGGGTGCCCCTTGGCGAGGTCCGCCGCGTGGGCGGCGATCTTGTACGTGATCACGCCGGTCTTGACGTCGTCCCTGTTCGGCAGGCCGAGGTGCTCCTTGGGGGTGACGTAGCAGAGCATCGCGGTGCCGTACCAGCCGATCATGGCGGCGCCGATGCCCGAGGTGATGTGGTCGTAGCCGGGGGCGACGTCGGTGACGAGCGGGCCGAGGGTGTAGAACGGCGCGTCGTCGCAGAGCTCGCGCTGCAGGTCGACGTTCTCCTTGATCTTGTGCATGGGCACGTGCCCCGGGCCCTCGATCATCACCTGGACGTCGTGCGCCCGCGCGATCGTGGTCAGCTCGCCGAGCGTGCGCAACTCGGCGAACTGGGCCTCGTCGTTGGCGTCCGCGATCGAGCCGGGACGCAGCCCGTCGCCGAGGGAGAACGACACGTCGTAGCGGGCCAGCAGCTCGCACATCTCGTCGAAGTTGTCGTACAGGAAGCTCTCGCGGTGGTGCGCCAGACACCAGGCCGCCATGATCGAACCCCCGCGCGAGACGATCCCGGTCTTGCGGCGGGCGGTGAGCGGCACGTACGCCAGCCGCACGCCCGCGTGCACGGTCACGTAGTCGACGCCCTGCTCGCACTGCTCGATCAGGGTGTCGCGGAAGACCTCCCACGACAGCGCCTCGGGGCGGCCGCTGACCTTCTCCAGCGCCTGGTAGATGGGCACGGTCCCGACCGGCACGGGCGAGTTGCGGATGATCCACTCGCGGGTCTCGTGGATGTCGGGCCCGGTGGACAGGTCCATGATCGTGTCGGCGCCCCACCTGGTGGCCCAGGTCATCTTCTCGACCTCCTCCTCGATGGAGGAGGTGACGGCGGAGTTGCCGATGTTGGCGTTGATCTTCACGAGGAAGTTGCGGCCGATGATCATCGGCTCGGTCTCGGGGTGGTTGACGTTGGCGGGGATGATGGCTCTGCCCGCGGCGACCTCCTGGCGTACGAACTCGGGGGTGACTCCCTCCCGGACCGCCACGAACTCCATCTCCTTGGTGACGATCCCCCGCCTGGCGCAGCCCACCTGGGTCACGGGCGCGCCCGCCGCGCGGCGCTCGGCGATCCACGGCTCGCGCGGTCTCGCCAGCCCGCGCCGCACGTCGGTCTCGACGTACGGGTCGGTGTACGGGCCCGAGGTGTCGTAGAGCGTCACCGACGACCCGTCGGTGAGGTTCACCTGGCGCTTGGGGACGCGGAGGTCGCCTTCGTAGATCTTGGTAAAGGTGGGGACGCGCGCGTCGGTCATCGCGCAAACTCCCTTCGCCGGCATTACCCGGGGCAGGTTCTGGCGGTCGGCGGCTCTCAGCCGTCCTCTCAGCCCGGTCTGCACCGGGCTCCCGCGTTGGACGGCCGTGATCGTACCCACGCCTGTGCCATGACGAAACATGACATCATCCGCAAAATGGAAGATCCCACGTCAACGACCACGGCCGCCTACGACCACATCGCCTCCGACTACGCCGCCCGCACCGAGCACCCCGACGACGCCCTTCAGGCCTTCAGGCGGCGCTTCGCCGAGGCCGTGCCCGCCGGCGCGACGGTCGCCGACCTGGGATGCGGGCCAGGAAGGGACGCCGCCTGGCTGCGCGAGCGCGGGCTGCGGGTCGTCGGCGTCGACCGCTCGGCCGCGATGGCGCGGCTCGCCGCCGCCCGCGGCGTGCCCGCCGTACTGGGAGACCTGCGCCGGCCCTCCGTGGCCCCCGGCTCGCTCGCCGGCCTGTGGTCGGCCGCGGCCCTGCTGCACGTGCCCGCCGCCGACACCGAGGCCACACTGCACGCCTGGTGGACGGCCCTGCGACCGGGCGGCGTGCTCGGGCTGAGCACCTCGGCGGGCGACACCGAAGGATGGGAGGAGCTGCCGCGCGACACCGGCCGCCGCCGCTGGTTCGCCCACCGCGACCCCGGCACGCTCCTGCGCCTGCTCGGCGCGGCCGGATTCGAGACCGTCGAACACGGCCTGAACCGCGCCGAACGCACGTGGCTGAGTGTCCTGGCGACCAGGCGCGAGGTTTGACGACCGCCTCCAGCGGTACCAACCCCATCAGGGGGACTATGAAAAAGATCGCCGCTGTCGCAGGACTCGTGCTACTGGCCACGTTCGGCGTCACCGCCGCCCACGGCGACGGTACGGACCAGCACGAGGTGAGTCAGGAACAGTACGAGACCCTGCTCGCCCAGTGCAGCTACGCCGGCACGGGCAAGGCGCGTTGCCGCTCGACGGTCAAGGAGATCTACCGCATCGGCGCCGAGGACACGAAGCTCGACTGCCGTACGTACGGCGGCGTGTCCGTCTGCGGCACGCTCAAGCTCAGCCAGGCCGAGCGGGCGTGCATACGCGACTCCACGGAGGGCGGCATCTCGTTCCGCCGCGCCGAGGTGGAGTGCTACGCGTCCTCCTGAGGAGCTGCCGTGATCATTGTGGGAGTCGATGGCTCACGCGCCGGGCTGGAGGCCGCCGGCTGGGCGGCCAGGGAGGCGGCGCTGCGCCGCGCGCGACTGACCGTCGCGCACGCGGTGCCGCGGTGGGTGTGCGACGAACTGTCCGCCCGCTACGCCGAGGTCGCCCGGTGGATGCGCGACGAGGCGAACTCGGTGCTCACCGCCGCACGCGACCGGGCGCTCCGCGAACGCCCCGCCATCGTCGTCGAGACCACCCTGCTCCCCGGCGACCCCCGCACGGCGCTGATCAAGGCCGCGGAACAGGCCGAACTCCTGATCGTCGGCAGCCACGGCATCGGCGGCGTACGCGGGCTGCTCGTCGGCT
Organism: Nonomuraea longispora; assembly: GCF_004348345.1. Lineage (GTDB taxonomy): Bacteria > Actinomycetota > Actinomycetes > Streptosporangiales > Streptosporangiaceae > Nonomuraea > Nonomuraea longispora. Next base: position 6,806 of record NZ_SMJZ01000008.1, on the reverse strand, counting down.
CCGTCGCCCACGGGGTCGCCGCCCACGCCCGTACGAACGTCGTCGTGGTCGGCGAACGGCCCGCGACACCGTCGCGCGGCGAGATCGTGGCCGGCTTCGACGGCTCCCCACCCAGCCTTCGGGCGCTCGACTTCGCCCTCGCCGCGGCCGGGCTGCGCGAGGCGCGGCTGCGGGTCGTGCAGGCGTGGGCCTGGCCGCGGCCCGGCGGCTTCCCACCGGCCGACCCCGACACCGAGCAGCACACCCTGCAACAGCTGAAGGACCAGTTGGCCGAGCGCCAGGAACGGCACCCGGACATCGACCTGGTGCCCGAGCTCGTGCACGGCCATCCCGTCGAGGTCCTGAAGGAGGCGGCCGAGGGCGCCGACCTGCTCGTCGTCGGCTCACGCGGGCACGGCCAGCTCGCCGGCATGCTGCTCGGCTCGATCAGCCAGGCCCTGCTGCACCACTCGCCGTGCCCGCTCGCGGTCGTACGGGCCTGAAAGCCACGTCCGGCCCGTCTCCCCCGGCCGTCTCCCCCGGCAGGGGGAGGCTCCGGACGCGCGGCCCCCGTAGCCTGGCCGCCATGAGACCACACCTCCAGCCGGCCCTGCTGACCGCGGGTTTCGCGGGGGCCGCCGCCCTGGCGCTGGTGGCGCCGGGGAACCTGGTCATGCGGCTGGCGTTCGGCAAGCTCGACGACCCGGCGCTCGGCCCGCAGCTCCTGCTCACCGTGCTCGGCCTGCTGCTCGCCCTGGCCACCGTGCGCTACGGCACCCGCCCCCGCGGACCCCGGCCCGACGGAACCGTACGCCCTTCGCCCTGGGCCAGGGCGGCGACCTGGGCGGCGGCCGGCGTGCCCGTGCTGGGGTTCTCCGTACCGCACCTGCTGTGGGGGCTCGGCGTGCCGTTCGGCGTGGCCGGACCTTCGGCGGCCGGACTCGCGGACCTGAGCGGATCGCCGGTGTACTGGGGGCTGCTCGTCGCGGGGCCGGTGGCGGGGGGCCTGCTCACGCTCGGGCTGATCAGCCGGTGGGGGCAGATCGTGCCCGGATGGGTGCCGTGGGCCGGGGGCAGGCGCGTACCGACCGGCCTCGCCGTCGTCCCGGCCGTGGCCGTCGGGCTGCTCGTCGGCCAGTACGGGACGATGATGACGGGTTGCCTCGCTTTCGGCATCACCCGTACGTGCGCGCCCGAGGGCGGCGCCGACGTTCTTGACGGCAGTTGGGCGTTCGCTGGGACATATCCGATTTTTCTGGCGTGGGGCGTGTGCCTGCTCGGCGCCGCCATTGGATATGTCCACACCCGGCGCCTTTAGAGCGACAAATGAGACCTAATTGACAAATAGTATGAAATATCCGATATAACGGCGGTATAGAGGGCCTAAGTAGGTTTCCCACCCGGCAGCGGGCGACGGCGTCCGCGACCGAGCGAAGGGAAACCCATGCGGCGGTTATCAGGCACCGGCAGAGCTCTCGCCGGACTGGTCACGATGGCGACGATCATCGCGGGCACCGTGGTAGCGACGTCCTCCCCGGCCGCGGCGGCGGCCCCCGATCTCCAACTTCCCTTTCCCTGCGGGCAGAAGTGGCGCCTCGACACCTGGGGTCACGCTCCCGCGCTCGACATGGTGAAGGAGCCGGATCAGCACGGCACCGACGGCGCCACCCTGGTCGCCGCCGCGGCCGGAACCGTGAACGAGTCCCGGTGGCTGGACAGCAGCGGCTGGTCCGTACAGATCGACCACGGCGGCCGCTACCACACCACCTACATCCACCTGAAGTCCAAAGGCATCGCGGCCGGGACCAAGGTGAAGCGCGGGACCGTGATCGGCAAGGTCGGCGCCAGCGGCAGCATGTCCAACAACCATCCGCACCTGCACTTCGAGCTGGGCTACGACGCCAACGGCGACGGGCGCGCTTCATGGGGGGACGGCGGCGAGAAGGTCCGGCCGACCTTCAACGGCGTCACCTACGGGCAGGCCAACAGCCGCACCTGGCGCAACGTGGAGAGCCACAACTGCGGAGGCTCGGACGAGCCGGATCCGCCGAGCCTGTTCGGGGCCGACTTCAACGGTGACGGCATCGGCGACATCTTCGCCACCGGAACCGGCAGCCTGACCATCTGGAACGGCAAGGGCGGCAACAACTTCACCCCGCCGGACGTGGTCGGCGCGAACTGGAACACGTACAGCCGGCCCATCGGCGGCGACTTCAACGGCGACGGCAAAGGCGACCTGGCCGCCATACGCGACGGCACCCTCCACATCTGGAACGGCAAGGGCGGCAACAAGTTCACCCCCGCCGAAGAGGTCGGCTCCGGCTGGTCCCACCTGGCCAGGACGCTGGTGTCCCTCGGCGACGTCAACAAGGACGGCCGTACCGACATCGGCGCCGTCGACCCCGACGGGGTGCTGTACGTCTGGAACGGCAAGGGCGGCAACAACTTCACCTCACGCGACCGCGTCGGATCCGGCTGGACCGGTTACGGCCGTCCCGTCGGCGGCGACTTCAACGCCGACAAGATCGGCGACATCGCCGCCGTCGACACCGACGGCGTGCTGCACATCTGGAACGGCAAGGGCGGCAACAACTTCACGCCCGCGGTGAGGGTCGGCTCCGGCTGGAACCGCGCGCTGGCGAGCACCCTGATGTCGCTGGGGGACGTCAACGGAGACGGACACACCGACCTCGCCGGCCGTCCAGGACGGAACCCTGTCGATCTGGAACGGCAAGGGCAACAACAAGTTCGGCCCCGCAGAGCCCACCGGCCCCGGCTGGACACCGCACTTCCCCGCCGAGTTCGGCGCCGACTTCGACAGCGACGGCGTCGGCGACATCTTCGCCACCGGAACCGGCACCCTGAACGTCTGGAACGGCAAGGGCAGCAACAACTTCACCCCCGCGGATCCCGTCGGCACGGGATGGGCGGACGTCAGCCGCCCCGTCGCCGCGGACTTCAACCGTGACGGCATCGGCGACCTGGCCGCCGTACGCGACGGCACCCTCCACATCTGGAACGGCAAGGGCGACAACAAGTTCACCCCCGCAGAGGCCGTCGGCCCCGGCTGGGAGGACCTCGCCGCCACCCTCGTCTCCCTCGGCGACGTCAACGGCGACGGCCATCCCGACCTCGCCGCCGTCGACACCGAAGGTGTCCTGCACATCTGGAACGGCCAGGGCAACAACAACTTCCACCCGCCGGTCCGCGTCGGCTCCGGCTGGACCGGATTCAGCCGCCCGATCGGCGGCGACTTCAACCGTGACGGCATCGGCGACATCGCCGCCGTCAAGGACGGAACCCTGTCGATCTGGAACGGCAGAGGCCACAACAAGTTCACTCCCGCCGAGGCCGTCGGCCCCGGCTGGACGGATCTCGCCCACGCGCTGATGTCGCTCGGCGACGTGAACAACGACGGCCAGACCGACCTCGCCGCGATCGACCCCGAAGGTGTCCTCCACGTTTACAACGGCCGTGGCGGCAACAACTTCGATCCGCCTGTCCGGATCGGCCCCAACTGGAACGAACACTTCCCCCGCTGATCCCGCCCCGCCCATCGACAGGAGCACGCCATGTCCTCGTCAACTCTCCGCGGCGCCGCCACGGCGGCCCTGGCCGCGCTCACCATCGCCTGCTTATCCGCGCCGGCGCACGCCGTGGACCCGCCGACCGAGCCGCCGACCGGCGACATCACTCTCCACGACGTCACCGTCCAGTGGGACACGGCCCCCTGCGACCCTGACGGGACGACCGGTTCCGACGCCACCATCGCCTCGCAGTTGAACGGCGTACTCACCGGCAGGCTCGACGGCCACATGACCGCGTACAAGGTCTCGTGCGCCCGCATGGTGGTGAAGGCGGTCCGCGACCGCGGCATGCCGAAACGAGCGGCCGCGATCGCGATCACCACCACGATCGTCGAGACGAACATCGAGAACGTCAGCGAGATGGTCGACCACGACAGCCTGGGCCTGTTCCAGCAGCGTGGCTCGTGGGGCAGCGCCAAGAACCGACTGAACCCGACCTGGGCGACCAACGCCTTCCTCGACAAGATGGTCAGGCTCTACCCGAACAACTCGTGGCAGTCCGCGCCGGTCGGCGAGGTGTGCCAGGCCGTCCAGGTCTCCGCGCACCCCGACCGCTACCAGCCGCAGGCGAGCGACGGCCAGAAGATCGTCGACGCGCTCTGGACGGCTTCCGAACGGCCGAACCTGCACGGGGCTGACTTCAACGGCGACGGCGTGAGCGACATCTTCGCCACCGGTACCGGAACGTTGACCGTCTGGAACGGCAAGGGCAGCAACAACTTCACCCCCGCCGACGCGGTCGGCGCCAACTGGAACACGTACAGCCGGCCCATCGGCGGCGACTTCAACGGCGACAGGATCGGCGACCTGGCCGCCGTACGCGACGGCACCCTCCACATCTGGAACGGCAAGGGCGGCAACAAGTTCACCCCCGCGGAAGAGGTCGGCTCCGGCTGGTCCCACCTGGCCAGTTCCCTGGTCTCGCTCGGCGACGTGAACAAGGACGGCCGTACCGACATCGGCGCGGTAGACCTCGACGGCGTGCTGCACATCTGGAACGGCAAGGGCAGCAACAACTTCGCCCCCGCCGACCGCGTGGGGGCGGGCTGGAACAGCCTCTCCCGCCCCGTCGGCGGCGACTTCAACGGCGACGGCATCGGCGACATCGCCGCCGTCGACCGTGACGGCGTCCTGCACATCTGGAACGGCAAGGGCAGCAACAACTTCACCGCCCCCGACCGCGTCGGCGCCGGCTGGACCCGCCAGTTCGCGCGCACCCTCATGTCCCTGGGCGACGTGAACGGCGACCGGCACTCCGACCTCGCCGCCGTCGACGGCGCCGGCGTCCTGCACCTGTGGAACGGCAGGGGCAACAACAAGTTCACCCCGGGCGATCCCATCGGTCCCGGCTGGGCGCCGCACTTCCCCGCCGAGTTCGGCGGCGACTTCAACGCCGACGGCATCGGCGACATCCACGCCACAGGCACGGGCACCCTGCACGTCTGGAACGGCAAGGGCAGCAACAACTTCACCCCGGCGGTCTCCGTCGGCACGGGATGGACGGACGTCAGCCGTCCCGTCGCCGCCGACTTCAACAGCGACGGCATCGGCGACCTGGCCGCCGTACGCGACGGCACCCTCCACATCTGGAACGGCAAGGGCGACAACAAGTTCACCCCCGCAGAGGCCGTCGGCCCCGGCTGGGAGGACCTCGCCGCCACCCTGGCCTCGCTCGGCGACGTCAACCGCGACGGCCACGCCGACCTCGCCGCCGTCGACACCGAAGGTGTCCTGCACATCTGGAACGGCCAGGGCAACAACAACTTCCACGCACCGGTCCGCGTCGGCTCCGGCTGGGGCGCCTTCACCCGCCCGGTCGGCGGCGACTTCAACGGCGACGGCACCGGTGACATCGCCGCCGTCAGCAAGGCCGACGGCTTCCTGCACATCTGGAACGGCAGGGGCAACACCAAGTTCACCCCCTCCGACGCCGTCGGGCCGAACTGGGAGGATCTCGCCGCCACGCTGATGGCTCCCGGCGACCTCAACGCCGACGGTCACACCGACCTCGCGGCCATCAACCCCGAGGGCATCCTCACCCTCTGGAACGGAAAGGGCGACAACAAGTTCGGTCCGGCGGTCACCATCGGCCCCAACTGGAACGAACACTTCCCCCGCTGACGACACCTGGGGGCCGGGGACGTCGCTCCCGGCCCACCGGGTCATGACCGCACGCCGTAGCGGGACACGCTTCTTCAGGTGTCGGTGGACGCGTGCTGCCTGCCGAGCGACAGATCATGCCCTTCCGCGAAGGCCCGCCGACACAGGCCGTGGCAGAAGCCGTACAAGGTGCCCTGGTGGACGAGGGTAAGAGGCGCGTCGAGATCCACGCTCATGCCGCAGATCGGGTCGATCAGCTTGCCGGACTCCTGGGCGGGCACCTCACGACCGGGCGCCACGTCACGGTACGGGCGCGAGACGAACTCGGTGAGATCCACGCTGTCCATGACCCTCCCGAGGATCCCGATGCCGCCCTCGGTGATGCCCCCGACGAGGATCACGGCGTGGGGTTCGCGGCGCACGCTTCGGGATCGCGGCCGGCGTCCCGCTCCGTCCCGCCCAGGACATCGGTGATGGCGGTCACCATGTGCTCGCACACCTCCTTGCGCCACGACGCCGGGACCGTGACGCGTACGACATAGCGCGGCGGAGCCGCGGCATCCGTCGCCGGGCGCTGACCGAGGACCCAGGTGGCCGGCTCGTGCACGAGCACCTGCATGATCAGCCGTTGAGCGTCGACGATCTCGATGGCGTGACCGTCGTCCTCGACCATCAGCGTGTCGACGAGCCGGCGCCCCAGCGCCTCGCGTTCGTTCCCGCTGGGAGCCCCTCCTCCACCATGCCCGTGAGGGGTATACGAAGCATCCGGCGGGCGGAGCGTTTCTCCCCTACCACGAGGGAAGTAGGCCGGCACGGACGTGCGACGCCACCCGTAGCCGTCCGGCCCTCCGCCGGGCTAGGAGGCCTGCACCACGGGAGCGCCCTCGCTGGCCTGCACCAGCACGAACCCCTGCCCCTGGAATGCCAGCTGCATGGCCTCGCCACTCCCCCGTCCGATCAGCGCGCCAGCCTTCATCGTCCGGTTCACGCCCACGTGCAGACTGGTGCTCCAGCACACGGCCGACTGGCCGTCGGCGTACGTCGGCATCTGCGCGGCGTCCAGCAACACCGGCGTCCCGTGCGTCGTCACCGCCACCCACCCGGTGCCGTTGATCGTCGTGTTGAACAGCCCGCCCGCCG
>NZ_SMJZ01000089.1 GCF_004348345.1 Nonomuraea longispora | reverse complement strand
GGCGCACCGCCCGCGGCCGCGCCCCGCCCGACCGCACCGACTCCGGCGGCTCCTGCTCTGGCGCGAACGCCCGCAGCACGTCCGCCGCCACCCGCATGATCTCCACCGGCGTACGGTAGTTCACCAGCAACCGCTCCACGCGCCAGCGGCCCTCCAGATAGGGGTCCAGCACCTCGCCCCACGAGCGCGCCCCCGCCGCCGACCCCGTCTGCGCCAGATCGCCCACCACGGTCAGCGACTTGGCCGGCACCCGCCGCATCACCATCCGCCAGGCCATCGGCGACAGCTCCTGCGCCTCGTCCACGATCACGTGCCCGTAGGCCCACGAGCGGTCGGCCGCCGCCCGGTCGGCCGTGGTCAGGCCCGAGCCGTCGTCGGTGTGCCGCTCGGCCAGCACGTCGGCCCGGTCGAAGATGCCCTGCTCGGCCACCCCGGTCGACTGCAGCACCTCATGGGCGTAGAGCTCCTGCTCGGCCCACTCCAGCGCGGATTCCCTGGCCGCCGAGCGCCGCGCCGAGTCGTCCTCCCCGAGCAGCTCGGCCGCCTCGTCCAGCAGCGGCACGTCACCCGGCGTCCAGGCGGATCCGGGCGGGCGTACGAGCTCCCGCCAGTCCAGGTCCGGCGGCGCCACCGACCGCAGCGTCTGCTCCGACGACAGCAGTTCGTCGATCAGCCGCTGCGGCGTCAGCTCCGGCCACAACGCGTCCACCGCTCGCCGGACCTCCGGCTCACCCCACAACCGCCGCGACGCGAGCTCCAGATCGATCTCGTCCAGGTCGGCCTCCAGGTCGAGCGGCTCGTTCAGCTCAGGCTCGTCCACCTCCAGCTCCTCGATGTGCAGCGACTCCTCCAGCGCCCGCGCCTCTGCCCTGGCCAGCTCCTTCAGCAGCTCGCTCACGTACAGCTTGCGCGCCATGTTGTGCGGCAGCCGCACCGCCCGCGCCCGCTCGCGCAGCCGCGCGCACACCTCGTACGGCACCCGCAGCCGCAGCCCGTCCAGCTCCACCACCAGGTCACCGTCCGGCACCGCCTGGCGCAGCTCCAGCGCCCTGGCCACCACCCCGGCCATGCGCGGATCCCCCTTGGCCACCGCCGCGCCCGGCGCGTCGGCCGCGCTCGCCCGCACCCCCGGGAACATCTCCCCGACCGTGGCCATCACCACCTGCGTCTCCCCCAGCGCCGGCAGCACCTGGCTGATGTAGCGCAGGAACATCGGGTTGGGGCCCACCACGAGCACCCCGCGCCGCTCCAGCGTGTCGCGGTGGGTGTAGAGCAGGTACGCCGCCCGGTGCAGCGCCGCCACCGTCTTGCCGGTGCCGGGACCGCCCTGCACGACCAGCGCCCCCTGCAGCGAGGAACGGATCACCCGGTCCTGCTCGCTCTGGATGGTGGCCACCACGTCGCTCATCCGGCCCGTCCTGCCCCGGCGCAACGCCGCCAGCAGCGCAGCCTCGCCCACCAGCGCGCGCCGGTCACCGTCGCTCATGCCGTCCAGGTCGAACACCTCGTCGTCGATACCGACCACCGTGCGGTCCTTCAGATGCAGGTGCCTGCGGCGCACCAGGCCACCGGGATCGGTGGCCGTGGCCACGTAGAACGGCCGCGCCGCCGGCGCCCGCCAGTCGATCAGCACCGACTCGTGCCCCTCGTCGCGCAGACCGATCCTGCCGATGTACGTGGTGTGCCCGGAGCCGTCGTCGAGCCGGCCGAAACACAGTCCGCGCTCGACCGCGTTGAGCTGGGCCAGGCGCCGCGCCTGCTCGGAGGCCGTCGTCTCGCGCTCGACCATCGCCTGGCGGGTGCCCGTCGCCCTGCCGTACGCCGCGCGCAGCGCCTCCTCCGCCCACTGCCGGGCGACGTCGAGCCGGCCGTACAGCCACGACACGGCACGCTGCTCGCTGTCAAGGGCTTGCGCGAGACCATCTTGACGATTAGCCATTCGCTGGTATACTCCTATCGGGAGGGTTGTGAATGCTCGTGCTAGGTAAAGTCAGCGTCCGAGCTTAACCCCCGCGCCCGCGCGCGGCAACCCCACAGACGTCGCCTCGTCCGCGTGCGCGTATCGTCGTGTCAGAGGAGGCGATGATGGCGAAGAGGACCACGATCCACGTGCGACGCGTCCACGACGAGCCCGCAGGCGACGACGGCACCCGGGTCCTGGTCGACCGGGTCTGGCCGCGCGGAATGGCCAAGGACCGGGCCCACCTCGACGAATGGTGCAAGCAGGTCGCACCTTCCACGGAACTGCGCACCTGGTACGCCCACGACCCCGACCGCTTCGAGGAGTTCGCCCGCCGCTACCGCGACGAGCTGCGAGACCCGGAACGCGCCGAGGCCCTCACCCACCTGCGCGAACTCGCCAAGGACCGGCCTCTCACCCTGCTCACCGCGACCAGGCGGCCCGAGATCAGCCAGGCCGCCGTCCTCGCCGACATGCTCACCGCGTAAAGCGGGAAAAGATCGACTGGGACGAGGTCGCGATCGGCGATACCGCTGAGGACCTTGCGGCCATCGGCGCCAGCTACGGCAAGGACTTCCTTAGCCGGGTACTCACGCTCGGCGGCTGGTCGGACAAGAAGATGGCCACCCGCATCGCCACCATCCGCACCACCTTCGCCCTGCAGCAGGCCCTGTCCGCGCGCCGCGACGGCGACGAAGAAGAATTGGCGGACGGCCTGACCGGCTACCGCTGATTGCAGGCTAGCGCGCTGGCTGGCGTCAGTCCTTGTCAGCCCGGAGCCGACGATCAGTCCGTTCGTCACGCCGATGACGATGCCCGAGGGCTCCCGGATCTCTGCCAGCCCCTGTCAGGGGCGCAGCCGGTGGAACAGCTCTACCCGGGCGCGGTGGTATTCGACGTCCGCCTCGTCGTGTGTCACCCCTGAGTGGACGGCCTTGTGGAAGTAGGCATACTCCCTGCGGAGCTTGTGCCTGACGAGCTGAGCGAGCGACTCCTCGTCCAGGCGGGCTGCCGTGCCGCCCTCCTCATGGTAAGCAGCCACGAACTCCTCGCTCGGCCCGGCCAGGTCGTCGCCCCATTCCAGGGCGGCGGCGGCCAGCTCCAGCTCAGGGGCGCCGACAAAGGTCTCGTCCCAATCGAGAACCGCCACTATCCGGCCGTCGTCCCTGGCCAGTGTGTTGCCGGTGTAGTAGTCGCCGTGCAGAGGGTGACGCACGGGGTACGCGGCGTGGAAGGCGGCCAGCCAGCGGTCCAGGTCGGGGTCGTCCAGCTCGGTGGCGTCCTGAGGCGGATCGCCGTACAGGCCGGACTCCTGAAAGGCGGGCACCGGGCGCGGGCCGGGGCAGCAGTCGGCCAGAGACCTGTGAAGCCTGGCAAGCAGACGGGCACCGGCTTCGCGCTGAGCCGGAATGTCGGAGTCCGGCCAGGAGCCCTCGACATACGGCCAGCAGGAGATCGGGCGGCCGTCCACGACGATGACCGTCATCCCTCCGGCAGCCGGCAGCGGGGCGACAGCCTCGAGCAGGCCGGCGGCGGCGTGCCGGGCAATCGCGTGGCACCACTCCGACTCGGCGGCGGCGCGACCCGCCGGGCCGACGCGGATGACGTGCCCGTCGAAGCGGTAGGCGGCGGATTCCTCTCCGCCGTGCAACCGCTCACTCTCCCCCGTGACACCCCAGGTCAGAGCCACGGCTTCGCGGATCTCACGGGTAAGGGGCGTCTTGACATAGATCATCCCGCCAGCCTACGTGCTTCCGTTTGGCGGCAGATGCGCCACGGTTGAGACAACTTACTGTCAAGAGCCACGTGCGTGGCCGCGAACGCCTACCCCACGAGAGAGGGAAGACCTGAGGCCAGTCCCAGCACGATCAACACTCCAAGCGGTGGCTTCGCCCGGACCGATGATCTGGCTTGATGTGGTGCGCAGACGTGAGAACGACGGGGGTCTTCCGTCGGCCGGAATGCCGCCGTTGTACACGCATCAGCCCGAGAGTCCAATCGACGCGCCAGGCCTCCGGGCTGCCGCCGCGTCCATCAGCCGGGGTGACTCACCGCTCCGGGCAGGGGCGTGGCGCTATGAACCCGGGCATCACCGGTGATCAGGCGGGCTACAGAGTAGGTGCCTAACGGCCTAGCAGAGTCATGCCAAGGGCGACCTGTTCGTTGGATTCTGCTCCATTGCTACCGGGCCCCCTTCGGGCTCTCCGACCTGCTGTGACACGACCATTTGCGGGCCTCGGCCCGGTGTACGCGCCGCCTCCCGCCGGCCCAGCGGGACCGATCACGCTGATTCGGCGCTGAGGGTCTGCGCCACGGGCCGGCGGGCCGCCAGGCGCGTGGGCAGGGCGGTGAGCGCCGCCGTCGCCACAAGAGTCGCGACCACGGCGCCGAGCAGCCAGGACGACGGAGGGTCTGCCGCGTTCCCGGCGGCGAAGAGCGAGAGCAGGCCGGTGCCCAGCGGCACCCCGACGACGGCGCCGGGCACGCTGGACAGGAGCTGGGCGGCCGACAGCCCAGCGGAGACCTGCCCCGGGGTGGCGCCCAACGTGCGGGCGATCGCCAGGTTCGACCGGGCCGCCATGGCGGTGGTCCAGGTGAACGTGATGGTGTTCACCACGGCCAGGACGATCAGCAGGACGGTCACGGCGAGCATCAGCCGGCGGTCGTGCTCGCCCCGCAGATTGGGCAGCACGGAGGAGCCGTCCAGGCCGTAGCCCCGCTCCGGCTGGGCGTACAGGGTCAGCAGCGCGACGATCCCCATCACTGTGGTGGCGGTGGCGCACGCCTGCAGCACGGCGCGGCCCGGCCGGCGGGCAGTCAGCCGCAGGCCGAGCAGCAGCGGCGCGGGCAGCAGCGCCGACCACGCAGCCAGCCAGGGCCGGTGACGAGGCTGGCGGGCGGTGGCGCCCAGCGCCGTGACGGTCGCCGTACGCAGGGCGCGCAGCGTGGGACGCAGGGCCGACAGCACCGCCACCGCCACGGCGAGAGCGGTCGCCGCGGCCACGGTGACGCCGCCCGGCCCGGCGGCCTCGCCGATCCGGCTGGCGGTGGGACTGGCGATGAGCGGCGCGGCCAGACGGGCGACCACCAGCCCCAGCACGTCGCCGGCCAGCGCGAGTGCCAGATACTCGGTGAGCAGAACGACGGCGATCAGACCCGGCCCGGCGCCCACGGCCTTGAGCAGCCCGGCCCGGCGCGTCTGCTCAACGGCGCGTCCCGCCGCCAGCGCCGCCACTCCCGTGACAGCCAGGAAGCTCAGCAGCCAGCTGCCGACGACCAGGATCGGCAGGCTGTTCCTCAGGATGGCCATGTCCTGCTCGGCCGTGAACTGCCAGGAGTGGAAGTGGGCCACGAGGGGCAGCTCGCGGTGGGCCTCGCGGAAGGCCCCGGTGGCCGCGGGATCACGCAGCTTGAGATCCACGGCCGTGGTCACCGGCAGATCGCGGGACGAGGCCAGGTCCCGGGCGTCGGACCGGGTCATCCACGCCAGGCCGCTGTAGTCGACGGGACCGCCGCCCGGGCCGATCTGCGCCCCCCAGGGATAGACGGAGGTGGCCGCGGCCACCGCGATCCCGACAACGGGGTAGGAGCGGCCGCCGATGGCGACGCGGTCACCCACGCCGGCGCCCAGCGCCGCGGCGAAGCCTCGTTCGAGCACCGCGCCGCCGGGACGCACCCAGCGCCCCGAGGTCACCAGCGGCCGGTTGACCGCGCCGGGCTTCTCACCGAAACCGTGCACCACCACGTTGGAGGTGCGGCCGCGCGCGGTGAGGCCGGCGTGGACGACGCGATAAGGCCCGTGGTGGGCCACCACGTCCGGATCATCGGCCAGCGAGGCCAGTGCCCTGGTGACGGCGGGACCCGACTCACCCGACAGCACCACCACGTCCGGCCCCGCGGTGGCCGCCCGGGTCCGCTCATACAGCGCATCGCTCACGCCCCGCAAGGACAGCCCCGACGCCATGGTGGCAGTGGCCACGGCCACCGCGAGCACGAGCATCACGGCCTGCGCCCTACGCCGGCGCACACCGGCCAGCACCAGGCGCGCGACCAGCACGACAGCGCCCATCAGCCGTCCAGCCCGATCAGCCCGCCAAGCCCCCGCCCGTGAGAACCGGCCAGGTAGGTGTCGTCGGCGAACATCCCGTCACGCATCGAGATCAGCCGGTCCGCGGTGGCCGCGACCCGCTCATCGTGCGTGACCATCACCAGCGTCTGCCCCGCCGTACGCAGCTCTTCGAAAATCCGTAACACCTCCAACGTCGCCGCGGTGTCGAGGTTGCCGGTCGGCTCGTCGGCCAGAACGATCAGCGGATCGTTGACCATCGCCCGGGCGACGGCCACCCGCTGGCGCTGCCCGCCGGACAACTGCGACGGCAGATGCCCCGCGCGGCCGGTCAGCCCGACACGTTCCAGCAAACGGCCCGCCCGCCGCCTGGCCTCACGCCGCGAGCCCCCGGCCAGCAGGACCGGCAGCTCCACGTTCTCCGCCGCCGACAACTCCTCCACCAGATGGAAGGCCTGAAAAACGAACCCCACCGAACGGCGCCGCAACCGCGCCAGAGCCCGCTCACTCAGCGTGTCCACACGCCGCCCGCCCAGCCACACCTCCCCGCCGCTCGGCCGTTCCAGACCACCCAGCAGATGCAGCAACGTCGACTTCCCGCACCCACTGGGCCCCATCACCGCCAGCATCTGCCCCCGCGGCACCTCCAGATCCACAGCGTCGACCGCGCGCACCAGGCTCTGCCCCTGACCGTGATGCTTGGCCAGGCCACGCACCCCGACCACGGCAGCCGGCCCGTTCACGCACCCTCGCCTTCGTCATCCGTGCTCGACCAGGCCCGCTCGCAGGCCTCCAGCCAGCGCAGGTCCGCCTGCAACCGCAACACGACCCCTTCCAGCAGCAGACCGGCGGGCGACCCCACCGGCTCGGCCAGCGCCGCCCGCTGCGCCTCACGCACCCGGCGCAGCAACTCACGGCGCTGCGCCCCCACCAGCTCCACCGGATCGGCCAGCCGGGCCGCGGCCGCCGCGGCGAGCTTGAGATGAAACTCCGCAAGATCCGGTTTCGGCCAGCTCACTTCGGACAACCAGGCGCTCACCCGCTGCTGCCCGGCCGCCGTCAGCGCGTAAACCTTGCGCTCCGGCCGCTCAGGCAGGCCGTCCGTGCGCTCACCGACCACGAGTCCCGCCTTCTCCAGCCGGGCCAGCGTCACATAGATCTGGCCGGGGTTCATCGACTCACCCAGCGGGCCGAGGCTGCGCCGCAGCCGGGCACGGAGGCCGTACCCGTGCGACGGCTCCTTGGCCAGCATCGCCAGCACCGCGTCCTGCATGCCACCCCCTAACGGTTGGCTAATAGATAGCGGTTATTCATCAGAGGTGTCAAACGGTGCGCCTCGGGAGTTCCCGGGGCTCGGAACCGTTGCGGGCGGGTCCCCGAGCACGCCGGACCCGAGATCGAAGGCACCCGTCAGACCCTCTCAGGCAGGGTGCTAACTTGACGCTCCATGTCGGACTATCTGCGTGAGCTGTTCTCCCTGCACGGCCGGCGCGCCCTGGTCACCGGCGGCAGCTCCGGAATCGGGTACGCCATCGCCGAAGCCATCGGCCGCGCCGGAGCCGAAGTCGTGGTGGTCGCCCGCAGGCAGGGCCCGTTGGACAAGGCCGTCACCCGGCTGCGCGAGCACGGCGTCACCGCCTCCCCCATCAGCGCCGACCTCGGCGAGCGCGGCGACGTCGAGCGGGTCTGCGCCACGGCGGGCACCATCGACATCCTGGTCAACGACGCCGGCAACAACATCCGCAAACCCATGGCCGAGCTCACCGTCGACGACTACGAACGCACCGTGGCCGTGCACCTCACCGCGCCGTACCTGCTCGGCCAGCACTTCGGCCCCCAGATGGCCGAGCGCGGCTGGGGACGGATCATCAACGTCGGCTCCCAGCAGTCGATCAGCGCCTTCGGCGACAGCGGGGCCTACGGCGCGGCCAAGGCCGCCCTCGCCGGGCTGACCCGCTCCCAGGCCGAGGCGTGGTCGGCCCACGGCGTGTGCATCAACACGATCATCCCCGGATTCGTGCTGACCCCGCTGACCGAACCCGTCCAGGCCGTGCCCGGCCGCGTCGAGGCGCTCGCCGCCCGCCACATGACGGGCCGCAACGGCCTGCCCGAGGACTTCGCCGGCGCCGCGGTGTTCCTGGCCGGTGACGCCTCCGCGTTTGTCACCGGCCAGATGCTCTTCGTCGATGGAGGGTTCTCGGTGCACTGAGACAGAATTAGGTCCAGACCCGGCGCCTTTACTTTGTAGATTACTTACGTCGGATCTGGCGCACCCCCGCCCCGTCGCGCCAGGCGTCCATGACCAGCTCGTCGCCCTCGACCCTCGTCCGCACCACCTCCGTCAGCTCGTTCCGGAACAGGTGAGAGCCGGAATCCGACTCGAACGCCTCCAGCACCGCCGGTGCGGTGACCTCCACCGCGCGCGCCGACCCCGTCCAGACCGGCGGGGACACCGGCACCACGGTCGCCGAGCTCGTTTGGCGAACCGGCCCTTTCTCCGTACATTAGTAAACGAACATACATTTACTATGAAGGAGATCCCCTTGACCGCCCGTCATCCCTTCACCTGCAAGGTCTTCATCGGCATCAGCCTCGACGGGTTCATCGCCCGCGAGGACGGCGACCTGCACTGGCTCACCAGCCGGGGCGAGGCCGCCGGCGACGACCTCGGCTACCACGCGTTCATCAAGGACATCGACACCGTCGTCATGGGACGCGGCACGTACGAACCCGGCCTGACCTACGACCCGTGGCCGCACGCGGACAAGCACGTAGCCGTGCTCAGCAGCACCCTGCCCGAGGACGCCGACCCCCGCGTCACCGTCCACCGCGACCTCGGCGCGCTCCTGCGGCACCTGACCGAGCGCGGCGCCAAGGGCGTCTACGTCGACGGCGGTCAGGTGATCCGCGCCTTCCTGCGCGCCGGGCTGATCGACGAGATGACCCTCACGACGGTCCCGGTGCTGCTGGGCACCGGGCTGCCCCTGTTCGGCCCGGTCGGCGGCGACATCCCGCTCACCCACGTGTCGACCCAGGTGTTCGGCGCGGGAGTCGTCCAGTCCACCTACCGGGTCCACCGCCCCTCCTGAAGCCGCACGTTATAACGTTCGCCCAGCTCACGCGGCTTGTGAGCATGGCGGCGGTGTAAGACTGGACCTGACGGAGGGGGAACGTCATGATCGAAGTGAAGAGCATCGACAAGCCGGACGAACGCCGCGACTTCCCGATGGGCCACCTGGAAGTGTGCCACCTCAGCGGGCTCGCCTTCGGCGTCGCCACGTTCGAGCCGGGCTGGCGCTGGTCGGCCTCGGTCAAGCCGATCGCGGGCACGGACCTGTGCGAGGTCCACCACACAACGGGTTCGTCGCCGAGGGACGCCTGCGCGGCGCCGTCAACGGCCGAGCCTTGGCGGTGGGGGCGTTCAGGCCGCGGTCCGCCGCATCTGCTCGGCGTTCACCACCAGGTGACGGAGCACCTCGATGGTGTCGGCGTACCTTTCCGCCGTCACTCCGTCCCTGATCTGACGGCCTGCTCGCTCGACCTCGCGCGCCAGGGCGGCGTGCGCGGTCTCGCCCTCGGGGGTGAGGCTGTAGGGCTCCCGCCCGGTGATCCAGCCGCGCTGCTGCAGATCGTCGATCGCCTGGTCCAGGTCGACCGAACTCCCGGACCAGAACGGCCGGAGCCCCTGTGCGATCGCCTCCCTCGTAGCCGGCCCGCGCCGGCCCGCTCGGTCGAAGTCGGGCCCTGGGGCGAGCAGGTTCATCGTCTGCCAGTGGCGCCGGTGCAGCCCCTTCGCCGCGAGTACTCGGTTGAGGTTGTCCTCGATGAGCTGGTCGAGGAGCTTCAGCCAATAGCCCAGAGGGCGACGTTGTTCCATGCTGATCCCTTCTGCGACGACCCGGCACGTCCGGTCCCGGCCGTCGGGTGTCATGGGCGCAGGACGGTTTTTCCGGTGGTGGCGCGGGATTGCAGGGCGATGTGGGCGGCGGGCGCGTCGGTGAGGGCGAACCGCTGACCGATCACCGGGACGAGCCGTCCATGGGTGAGCGCTTCAAGGGCATCGCGCTCGAGTGTCCGGGTGCCGCCCGGACGCTGGAGGATGCGGGCGCCGATGGCGGAGGCGGCGCTGATGCCGCGGCTGAACAGGTCGCCGGTCGACAGTTCGGTCAGGGATCCCGAGGACGAGCCGAACATCACCAGGCGTCCGGTGACGCCGAGCAGTTCCAGGGCGCTTCGGCCGATCTGGCCGCCTACCCCGTCGAGGGCGAGCGTCACCGGGCGGCCCGCCACCGCGTCGCGTACCTCGTCGGGCCAACCGGGCCGGGTGTAGTCGATGGCGTGGTCCGCGCCGGTCCGGCGGGCGAGCGCGACCTTGCCGGGACCGCCCGCGACGCCGACGACCGTCGCGCCCGCCGAACGGCATGCCTGGACCAGCAGGGTCCCGATTCCGCCGGCGGCCGCGGTGACCAGGACGACGTCGGCGGCGGTCGGCGCTGCGAGTTCGAGGATCGCCATGGTCGTCCGGCCGGTGCCGACCATGGCCACGGCACAGTCGGCGTCGACGTCGTCCGGCAGGACGTGGACGGCCGCCGCGGGAGCCAGCGCCAGTTCGGCGTATCCGCCGCTGGCCAGACCGAGATCGGCCACGACGCGTCGACCGAGGAGAGCGGCGTCGGCGGCGGCGGCGACCTCGTCGATCGTTCCGGCGACCTCCCGGCCCGGTGTCATGGGCAGGCGGGGCGCGACCCGCGGCCCGCCTCCACCTTGGCGGATGACAGTGTCCAGCACGTGGACACCTGCCGACTCGACCCGGATCCGCACCTGGTCACCGGCCGGGTGGGGGTCGGGCACCTCCTCCATCCGCAGTTCCTCGGGGCCCCCGAACGCATGTTGCCGGATCGCTCGCATCACCCTCGGCCCTCTCCGCCGGCCAGCAGGGCGTGCTTGTCCAGCCATGCGACGAGCGAGGCGGCGATGGCCTCGGGCTGGTCCTCGGGGGTGTGGTGGCCGGCCGTTCCGTGCGTCTCGATCTGCAGAGCGGACATGTGAGCGGCGCACCAGTCGATGATCTGCGCGCTCATCATCTGGCCCGGGCCGGGCTCGAAGGCGAGCAGGAGTTTGGGTACGTCCGCGCTGGCCGCCAGCCACCGGCCGTAGGCGTCGACTCTGGCGACGACCTCGGCGGGCTCCCCGTCCAGCGGCATCGCCCGCGGCCATTGCAGTAACGGGACCCGGGACTGCCGGGTCGGGTACGGCCGGCCGTAGACCGCCAGGTCCTCCTCGCTCAGCCCGGGGACGGTACGCGGCAACGCCTGCTCGATGAAGGCGTTGTGGTCCAGCACCAGTTGCTCGCCGACCCCGGGTGTGCGCATCGATGCGAACAGCGGCCGGGCGTCGGCGGGAAACTCCTCCCACGACATCGGTTTCACGATCGTCTCGGTGAACGCGATGCCGCGCACGCGGCCGAGGTGGCGGGCGGCCCAGTCGAAGGCGAGCGCGCCGCCCCAGTCATGGCCGACCAGCACGACCCGGTCGAGGTCGAGCGCGTCGAACCAGGCGTCGAGATATTCGGCGTGGTCGGCGAAGCTGTAGGCGATGTCGGGTTTGCCGGACTCCCCCATGCCGATCAGATCGGGTGCGAGGCATCGGGTGAACGCTCCGGCGACGGGCAGGATGTGCCGCCACAGATACGACGACGTGGGGTTTCCGTGCAGGAAGACCGTCGTGGCCGGCCCGGTGCCGACCTCCCGGTAGAAGATCGTCGAATCCAGGACATGTGCGGTGGGCATGACAGGCTCCCCTGAAGGACGGGATACTAGACAGGTATCTGACCACTATGAGATCTAGACAGGTGCCTGTCAATATGAACGGAGACCCCTCCGCGAAGCGGCTGCGAATCTCGCTGCTGCTGCGCCTGCTCCACCGCGAGTACGCCGCCGGCATCGACGCGGCCCTTGCCGAGGCTGGCTTCGGCGACATCCGCTCCGGGGACGTCAAGGCGCTCCCGTTCGTCCCGCCGGAGGGCATCCCGGTCCGTGACCTGGCCCTCCGCGCCGGTGTGCGTAAACAGACCATGGCGCAATCGGTCGACCAGCTGGAACGGGCGGGCTACCTGGAACGCCACCCGAATCCCCACGACGCCAGGTCGCGACTGGTTGTGCTCACCGAACGGGGAAAAGCGGTCCAGCCGCTGGCGGCCGGCGCGGGAGACCGGATCGAGGAACGGTGGGCCGAACTGACAAGCCCCGAGGACGTCGAGGCTCTCCGCGCCCAGCTGCACCGCCTGCTGGACCGGATCGGTGAAGCGGACCCCGATGCCGCCGCACGCCTGGCCTCGATCGACAGGAGCCGACTCGGCCAACAGTGAGAGGGTGTCACCTCGGCTCAGCTGTCACATTCGAAGGCCCGGCGGTGTCTTCATGTCGAACACCCAGAACGCACACCTACAGGAGACCGTCATGGCGCTTCGCGTTCCCAAGGCCGAGCTTCCCGCCGACCTCAGGGACAACATGATCAGGCAGTTCGGCAGCGTGCCCGAGAACGTCGAGGTGCTGTGGAACAACCCCGCACTGGCCCGTGACAACCTGGAGTTCGGCGCCAAGGCAGGCGCGTGGAAGGCCGCCGAGCCCAGCCTCAAGTCGTTCGCGCACATGGCCGTCGCGGCACAGATCGGTTGCAGCTGGTGCCTCGACGTCGGCTACTTCCAGGCCCGGAACGACGATCTGGACCTGGCCAAGGCCAGCCAGGTGCCGCGCTGGCGGACCTCGGACGTGTTCACCCCGCTGGAGCGGGACGTGATGGCGTACGCCGAGGCCATGTCGAACACACCGCTGACCGTCACCGACGAGCAGTACGCGAGTCTGCTGGAGCGGCTCGGCCCTGCGGCGATGGTCGAGCTCACCACGTACATCGCCTACGCCAACCTCGCCACCAGGGCCAACGTGGCGAACGGGGTCACCTCGCAGGGCTTCTCCGAAGCCTGTGAGATTCCGCTGGCCGAGGCCCCTGGGAAGTCCGGCGCGGCGCCGGCGGCGTGACCAGGGACACGATGACCGAGGACCCGTTTCTCACCCACCGCAGCCTGCTGTTCACCGTCGCCTACGAGCTGCTCGGGTCGGCGGCCGACGCGGAGGACGTCCTGCAGGAGTCCTGGCTGCGGTGGGCCCGTGTCGATCGCGCGCAGGTGAGCGCCCCGCGGGCCTACCTCGTCCGGCTCGTCACCCGGCAGGCGCTCAACCGCCTGCGCACGCTGTCGCGCATCCGCGAGGACTACGTCGGCGAATGGCTGCCTGAACCGCTGCTGACCAGCCCCGACGTCGCCGACGACCTCGACCTCGTGGAGAACGTCTCGATCGCGATGCTGACCGTGCTGGAAACGCTCGCGCCGACGGAACGTGCGGTGTTCGTACTCCGCGAGGTCTTCGACATGCCCTATGGGCAGATCGCCGAGGCCGTCGAGAAGTCCCCGGCCACGGTACGGCAGATCGCCCGGCGGGCCCGCGACCGTGTCGCGGCCCGGCAGCCCCGGGTACGGGTGAGCCGATCGGAGCAGCAGATCGTGGTGGAACGGTTCCTGGCCGCGGTGCGCACCGGGCAGGTCAAGGAGCTGATGGAGGTCCTGGCGCCGGACGTGGTCCTGATCGTCGACGGCGGCGGGCTCCCGTCAGCCGCCCGGGCTCCGATCCATGGGGCCGCACTCGTGGCGGAGTCGCTCGCGCTCCCCGACCGGACGGTGTCGGCCGTCTGGCTCAACGGCGCGCCCGCCGGCCGGGTCGAGACCGACGGTCAGGTGGCCGCGGTGAGTCTGGTGGTCGAGAACGGGCGGGTGAGCCGGATCCACGCGGTGGCGAACCCGCACAAGCTGACGCGGCTCAGGGAGCCGACCAGCCTCACCCGATAGTTCGCGATCGCGTCATCGCAGGCCCGCGACCGGATCGACCGGCCGCGGGCTCGACGCCCGATCGGCGCCACTCGTTGATCGCATTTCCAGGTGCGGATACAGGTTGCCCAGGACCCGGTTGCCGGGACACAGCCCTCAGGAGACGAGCGTGCAGTGGGTGAACAGGAAGGTGTAGCCGCACGTGGTACCACTCCGAACCGACGCCAGGATCGAAGAATGCACCGGCGTGGGGCCATTCCTTGAGCCGGGGTAGACGCGGCAGGACCTGCACCACCGCTCCGGGGATCTTCCACAGCCCCAAGACGACAACGACGTGGGGCGGGTAGTGCAGGTGCAGTTCCAGGACGCCGCGGACGTAGTCGATCCACAGCAGGTCCCAGAGGCCGCCCACGAACGACTCGGCCGTGGTGATCAGGGTCGAACCACTCGCTCTCAGCAGGCAGAAATTCTTCAGCGGCCACTTCTCGTTCTCCTTCGTATGCCTTCGACAGCTGTGAAGGATCGCGAAGTGGCCGCCCTCATGTCACGTCGATCTTTCCCTCACGGGCATCAAGGCGACGTACAGGTTCAAACCCGTACACCACTCCCGTGGACGCTAACCACCGCCCCGTGGCGGAGTTCGTATGGCGGGCCGTATCTGCCGGAAGGAACCGCGGCGCCGTGCTGTCGTGAAGCCGTGGCGAGTTGCTGGTGCTCTCGCCTTTGGCAGTCAGGATGGCTGGACTTCGTCGAAGAGGGCGAGGGCTTCGGTGGGGTCCGGGCTCACGAGACGTTCCAGACCGGCCGTCGCGATATTCGCCCACCTGCCGGCCCGCGCCCACATCTGTTCCTCGAAGGCGCGGACGGCCTCGTCCAGATCGCCAGGGCCGGGGGCGGCGGCGACGGACTCGGCGAGTTCGGCGCCTTCCAGCATCGCGAGGTTCGCGCCCACCCCCAATGGGGGCATCAGATGGGCGGCGTCGCCCAGGAGCGTCACTCCGGGGACGTGGGCCCAGGTGTGGGACACGGGCAGGACGTAGAGGGGGCGGTGGACGAAAGCGGTGCCGTGGCGGAGGAGGTCGAGGACGGGAGCGGCCCAGCCGTCGAACAGAGCCAGCAGACCTGATCGCACGGCCTCGACGTCGACCGAGTCCAGGCCCATATGCCGGTCCAGGTTCGTGTGCCAGTCCAGCGGCGCGCGGAACTGGGCGTACACCTTGACGTGGCCGCCGCTGTTGCGCTGGGCGACGAGGGCGCGGTTCACGCCGTACACAGCCATGGAGCCGTCGCCGATCAGCCGGGCGAGGTCAGGGTGGCGGGTGTCGACGTCGTCCAGCGAGGTCTCGACCAAGGTGACGCCGGTGTAGTGCGGCGTCGCGGACGAGACCGCCGGGCGGACCCGGGACCAGGCGCCGTCCGCGCCGACCACGAGGTCGAACGTCTCCTGCCGCCCGTCCGCGAAGTGGACCAGCACGCCATCCCGGGTCTCCGGCACCACCTCCGTCACGCCCCGCCCCCACTGGACGTCGAGGGAGCCGAGCAGGAGGTCACGGAGTTGCCCGCGGTCGATCTCGGGATTGGCCCGGTCGTCGGGACGGGGTTGCCAGTCGCGAAGCACGGTCCCGTCCGTGTCCAGGATGCGCATGGCCTGCCCCTCGGGACGGGACAGCGCCTGGAACTCCGCCAGCAGCCCCGCCATGCTCAGCGCGAGCTGGCCCATCCTTTCGTGCAGGTCCAGCGTGCCGCCTGGGGGACGGGCGTCGGGAGCGGGATCGCGTTCGAGGACGGTGACGGGGTGATCGAGGCGGTGCAGGACGCGGGCGAAGGTAAGACCGGCGGGGCCGCCCCCAATCACGGCGATACGATGTCTCATGTAGATACACTGTATTGCAATAAAACGGTGTATCGCAACAGTACGATGTAACGCATGAATGTGTGGGACCGGCCCGAGCCGCCGACTCGCCCCGCGCCGCTCGACCGGGAACGAATCGTTGCCGCCGCCATCGCGCTGGCCGACCAGGGTGGACTGGAGGCGGTGTCGTTGCGCAAGGTCGCCGCCCGGCTGGACGCCGGCCCGATGCGGCTGTACGGGTACATCTCCACCAAGGAGGAGTTGTTCGACCTCATGGTGGACGAGGTCTACGCCGAGATCCTCCCCGAGGAGCAGCCCGGCGACTGGCGCGAGGTGCTGTGCACCCTCGCCCACCGCACCAGGCAGGCCACCCTCCGTCACGAATGGCTGGCCGACCTGCTCGGCGGCCGCCCGACCCTGGGCCCGAACGCCCTCGCCGTGACCGAGGTCACGCTGGCCGCCCTCGACGGCCTCGCTGACCTCGACACCGTCATGCGCGCCGTGGAGACCGTCAGCGCCTACTTCACCGGCGCGATCAGGCGCGAGATCGCGAACCTGCGGGCAGAGCGCGCCACGGGCCTGTCCAAGCGCGACTGGCAGCGCGCCTCCGGCCCGCATGTGACGAGGATGCTGGCCACGGGCCGCTTCCCGGCGCTCGCCAAGGCCGTGCACGACGGCACGGAGGTGGACGCCGAGGTGTCCTTCGCGACCGGCCTGGACTGGGTCCTCGACGCCGTGGCCGCCAAACTCGCCCGGCCGCCGACGTGACGCCCAGGATGTCCAGGTGACATCCGCTGCCCGGCTCCGCACAGGCCAGCACCAACCGCGACCGCCAGGCCGGCTTCGAGGATTCTGCGGCCGACTGCGTGAGCTGATCACGCTCGCCGTCGGACAGGATGATCTGAACCTCTTTTGCCGTCTTCGGCGGCAAGCCCGTTAGCGGCGATCACGTCGCGATACCAATATCCCGAGGACTTGATGGTCCGCCGGCCGGTTTCGCGGTCGACGTGGATCAGCCCGAAGCGGTTGTCGGGATCGTCCAGCAGGGACCACACGCTCCAACCGCGCAGGTCGACGCCGTCGCAGATGGCGTGATGCGCAGACCGCAGGTGGTCGCGGATGTACATGCGGCGGGCGGTGTCCTCGACGGTGCCGTCGGCGGTGACGGTGTCGGGGAAGGCGGCACCATTCTCGGCCACGTAGAGCGGCAAATCGCCATACCGGTCGCGGATGGCGCACAGGACACTGCTCAGTCCGTCGGGAGCGATCTCCCAGCCCAGCTCGGTGACCGGCCCGGTGGGATCCGTCACATGCACGTCCAGCAGCTCCGCCAGAACGGTTTCCTGGCGTTCGATCGCCGCCAGCTCGGCGATGCCGAGCTGTTCGAAGCCGTCGGGAAGCGCATCTGCAGGTGTCTGTCCGTGCCTCGACCCAGTGACGGACAGCCGGAGATAGTAGACGACGCCGAGGAAGTCGATCGGAGTGGAGATGACAGTCAAATCGCCCTCGGCGACCGATGGCCACTCACGCCGCAGTCGATCAGGCAGGTCGTCGGGATAGGCGCCGAGGAGGATCGGGTCGAGGAAGAGCCGGTTGAAGTAGCAGTCGGCGCGCCGGGCCGCGTCACGATCGGATCGGCGATCGGACGCCGGCCGGATGTCGGTCATCACGGTGCTGAGGCCGATCTCGCCGTGGGCGCGGCCGGCCCGGAACGCCTGCACCGTGAGGCCGTGCCCGAGCAGCAGGTGGTGGCCGACGCGCAGTGCGGTCCGCAGGTCCCGGATGCCCGGCGAGTCTTCGCCGACCACATGCCCGAGGTGGACGATCGACCAGGGTTCGCAGATGGTGAGCCAGCGGGCGACACGGTCGCTCAGCCGGTCGTACATGACGGCGGCGTAATCAGCGAACCATTGCGCGCAGTCGCGGTTCGCCCATCCTCCACGATCTTGCAGCGCCGCCGGCAGGTCCCAGTAGTACAGGTAGGGGAAGGGCGTGATCCCGGCTTCCAGCAGCGCGTCGACGAGTGCGTCGTAGTGATCGAGGGCCGCCCGGTTCACCGTGCCGACTCCCTCGGGAAAGACGCGTGACCAGGAGATCGAGAAGCGGAACGCCTGCAGTCCGATCTCCCGTGCCAGAGCTACGTCCTCCTGGAAGCGCCGATAGTGGTCGACGCCGTGCTCCAGCGACTGGCCTGAAGCTCTGTTACCGGGGGTTCTGGCGAAGGTGTGCTGAATGGACGGCCCGGCGCCGTCGGCGAGAGGCGCGCCGTCCATGAGGAACCCGGCGGTGGACGCGCTCCAGAGGAAGCCGTCTGGGAACCGGATGGAGCCGGACTCGCCAAGGCCGGCAACGCCGGGCTTGGGGGCGCCTGAGGACATCGTTCCCTCCCTTGTTACACTAATGTATACACATGGAATATACACACATATGTAACAAAGGGTCGCACCTCATGAAAGACACCAAGGGCGAGGAGACTTCCGCCGCGCCGACGCCGAGACTGGCGCGCGTTCATCGCCGCGAGCAGATACTCGCCACCGCCACCCCGATCTTCGCCCAAGCTGGCCTGGCCGGGACGAGCCTGGACGACATCGCCACCGCGGCTGGCGTCAGCCGCATGATCCTTTATCGGCATTTCGCGTCGAAGGACGATCTGTACCAGGCGGCGCTGAAACGCGCCGCCGGTCACCTGGCCCAAGCCGTCGGCGACGAGGTCACCGAAGACACCGTGCAGGAGCTGGTGGGCTGGGCATCCGCCGATCCCGACGCGTTTAGGCTGCTCTTCCACCAGGCCGCGAGGGAGCCGCGGTTCCGGTCCGACATCGACAAGCTGCGCGAAGACATGGCGCAGGCGGTCTTCCGCAGCCTCGCCGAGACGATCGACGACCGGATCTGGGCGAAGTGGGCCGCGCAGCTCTCCCTGACGGTCACCGTCGAAGCCATTATGACCTGGCTGGACATCGGCCGGCCTCAGCCCGCCAGAGCCGCCACCAGAATCGGCCGCGCGGTCAGGGCCGTCCTGCAGTCGGCGCAGGACGATTGATCTCCGCTCCGCCATGGCCAGAAGCCGCCGACGCCATCGGCAGCCCGCCGAAGCTCCACGGCCAGGCGAACTGGGCCGTGCTTTCCTTCCCCCGAAGGGTGTGCAGCCGGAGCCGTGGCGGTGGCGTTGAGCCGGGGTGGTGCTTATTGACACTTCAGGGGGTTCGTGCACGGGTACCAGGACGGTGTGCCGTGGATGGAGCTGTGGGTACTCATCCGAAGTGGCGAGTTCTCATCTGATGTGGCGAGGATGATCAGGTGAGAGGGGGGAGTCCGATGGGTGTGCGATCTCCCGGTTCGTCTTCTGCCACCGAGGTGGCGGTAGGAACGAGACGGCTCCGGCGGATCATCTTGGCGGTCGTCATGGTGTGTCTGCTGGCAGGTGCTGACAGGGTGGGGCCGCAGGTGCGGTACTACGTCGCGCAGGGCCTTCGAGTCGGCTACCCGACAGGCTGGCAAGTCGACGTCGATGCTGACTTACGCCCGCCGATGGTCATGGCTGCCGAGCCGCCGTGGTGGCCGTTCGGTTGGTTCGCTGAATATCAGGTGTCCCTGCTCCCGCATGGAGCCTCGTTGGAAGAGGCGGTGGAGGAGCATCTCAAGGACGTCCGCGACGTTTACCACGATGTCGTCCTGGAAGAACGCGAGAGAGTGGTGCTGGGCGCCGGTGCGCCGGGCTACATGCTGCGTAGTTCCTTTGTTGAGTACGCCCCCGACATGGAAAGCTTCCCCACCGGTGAAATCGTGCTGCTCGCCGTGACGGGACGTGGTGAACTGCTCAAGGTGCGCTACGTCTGCGCACTAAAGAGATGTGGATTCGAGGACGTCTCCGTCCGCGCTGCCATGAAGTCGGTGGTGCCGAGGTGAAGGCGCACCTGCCCGTGCCACGTACGCCCGGACAAGACAGCTTCGAGGCGGTGGTCTGGCCCGGCCAGGGTCTTCAGTGGCTCAGGGCAGTGCGGCGAGCAGGAAGATCGCGAGTCCGTGCGCGAGGGCGGCGGCGATGACACCGGATTGGAGCCGCAGAAAGGCGCAGATCAGCCCTTCATACCGGGTGAAGGCCAGCAGTGGCCAGCCGACCTCGGTGACCGTCGAGGCCTGGAAGGCCTGGAAGGCGTGGCAGGCGTGGCAGGCGGCAAAAACAGGGTCGACAGCAACGCCGCGAACGGCGCAGGCCTGCCGCTCCAGCCGTCCTTCCAGGAACCCGCGGAACAGCACCTCCTCGGCGATGTCGCCTGCCAGGCCGGGCAGCAGCACCGGCGCGGCTGCCAGCATGCCGCCACCGACGTCCCAGGCGAGGGTGAGCGGGGTGAGTCGGCCCCAGCGCACCGGCGAGCGAAGCCCGCTGTCCGGCTTCAGCACGGCGGCGGTCAGCGCCACAGCGGGTCGTGCAGGATCCGGCCGACGGTTAGGGACGTCCGGAGCCGGCCGGGCCCATGCCGGTGGCGGGCAGCGGGATGACGGCGCGTACCTTGCCGCCCGCGCTGTGCTGAATCGGTTCGCTGCCCCGTTCGAGGCGCACATGGCCGAGGCCGTGGCGGAACAGCAGGTCGCGCATGCGGGCCTCGACCTGGCGCCAGAGGGTTTCGTGGTCACTGCCGGGGGCGGGGTGCAGCCGGATGCGCAGCACGGTGGGCGCGGTGTGGACGATCTGGAACAGCTCCAGGTCGGGCACCGCTTCCAGCAGGGTGGCCAGCGGCAGCGGGGCGAGGGTGACCGGCGCCTGTTCCCCCGCCGGGCCGGGGCCGGGGAAGGTGAGCAGGTCGGCGGCGCGGCCCTGGACGCGGACGGCCGGGCCGGGGTTGCCGCACGGGCACGGATCGGGCCGGAGCAGGACGCTGTCGCCGAGGTCGTAGCGCAGGATCGGCTGCACGTGGTTGGCCAGGTTGGTCAGCAGCACGGTGTGGGAGGGCTCGCCCGGCGCCACCGGCCGGTACTGCTCGTCGACGGGTTCGAGGATGGCCCAGTCGGCGTTGAGGTGCATCCAGCTCCGCGAGCAGCCGTAGGACAGGAACGGGCATTCGTTGCAGGCGTAGCTGGTGCGCACCTTTGCCCCCAGGGCGGCCGTGATGCGTGCGTACTCGCCGACGGGCAGGCCTTCGGCGGTGAGCATCACCAGGGCGGGGTTGACGTGCAGCCGTCCGGCTTCGGCCTCGCCGGCCAGCAGCGCGCCGATGCTGGCGTAGGGGGCCAGCACCGCCGGGCGGAAGGCGTTGAGTTCGGCCACCAGGTCGGCCAGCGGCTGGTGCACGCTGAAGGCGGCGACGCGGGAGCGGCCGCGCAGCCGGGCGGCGGCCACGGTGGAGGCGAAATGCCCGCCCTCGGGTATCACCAGCGCCATCCGGGCGCCGCCGCGCGCGATGCGCGCCACGTCCCGCACGCTCAGCCAGCCGACCAGCATCCGCGCCAGCATCGCGGAGGTCACCGCCGTCGCGCGGGCGTCTTGCAGGAAGATGCCGTGCGTGCCGGTGGTGCCGGAGGTGGTGGACAGCGTGTAGCGGCCGGCGAACGGCTGGCCGATGCGCGCCGGGTCGTCGGCGAAGGCCCGCGCCTGCGCCAGGGTGACGGCACGGTCGGTGACCCAGTCGTCGAAGGCGGCCATCAGCTCGCGCTTGCTGGTGGGCGGCAACAGGCCCAGGTCGGCCACTGTGGCCGGCAGCTCCCGGTACAGGTGCTGGTGGTAGGGGGAGCGGGTACGCGCCCAGGCCACGAGCTCGCTCAGGCGGGCCCGCTGCCGGGCGGCCATCGCCTGCTCACCGCCCGCCTTGGCCGAGCGGACGTCGGCCAGCAGCCGCAACGTCGAGGTGTTCATGGTGCTTGTGGTGTCCCTTCTGGCCGGCGGCGCCGCGGCGCCGCCACTGGTGGTGATGGGGGGCTGGGCACGGCGCGACAGGCACGGCCCGGCAGGAGTCACGGCGCCGGCGGCCGGCGACTACCGGGGGCGGGCCTGGCGGCGCTGCGCTCGATGGCCCAAGGCGGGCGATGAACGCGCGCAGGGGCAGCGGCACGCAGGGTGAGCGGCAGGCGGCTCAGCCGTGGGCGCGGCAGCGTGGTGGGAGCCAAGTGGAGGAGTCCTTCCCGGACGGTGGAACCCGGCCGGGAATCCGCGAGGGAGACTCGGCCAGGCATGACTGCGTGGCCGAAGGTCTCGCCCACCGGTCGGTGACCGGTCCCCGCCGCCGGAGAACGCAAGGTTCTCAGCGTGTCGACGTGCGGGCGTTACGGGCTACTCCCCTTCGGAGAAGCTCCAATCTCCCACACCTTTCGGAAATCGCGCAAGTATCGAATCGAGGAGTGAGTGGCAGGTCATCGGAGCGAGACAATGGACAGACGATGTCGACCTCCCCCGCCCCGAATTCACCCGGCGCCGAGCACCCACTGCCGACCACCGCACAGCTGAGGGCGGCAGCCGAGACTTTCGCCCTGCTGGCCAGCCCGGTTCGGCTGCACCTGATGTGGCTGATCACTCACGGTTCCTATGACGTCAGCACGCTGGCCACGCACGTGGGCATCAGCATCGCCACGGTGTCCCAGCACCTGACCAAACTCCGCCTGGCCGGCCTGATCACCGCACACCGGCACGGCCGCCGCACGCTGTACGCGGTGGAGGACCCCCATGTGATCACGCTGATCGGCCAGATCTTCGACCACATCGCCCCCGACGGAAGCCTGGCACCCGATCCGCCTCGGTAGTCGCGGTCCTCCAACTCTGCGAGAACAGCCGTAGCAGGGACGCCAACCCGCAGCAGCAGCGATCGACAGCAACGCGCCGGCATCGACCACGGATGGCCCGCCCCTGGGCCGTGACGCACCAGGAATCAGCGCCGGGTCGCAGACCCTCGATGCAGCTGGGGGTGTGCCGTGCGTCGTGCGAACCCAGCATCCCGATCCTCGTCAACCTGGCGACCCGTACGCCGAGCCGTACTTTCTGGACCTTCCCCCTCGGCCTTCCGCCCGCGCTGCAGGTTCCCGCCATTGTCCTTCTCGCCGCAGCCGGGCTCGTGCTGTACGTGATCGCGATCCGCGCGCTGCTGACACTCCTGCCAGCGCGCGCCCAGCCGGCGAGCACGCCCCCCTGACCTTCATCATCGGCCCCAGCGGATGACGAACGTGGGGCATCACCACGGTCGCGACGGATCAGCCGAACCCGGGGGCCGGCTGCCACAGGCTGATCTGGGCGCCCTGGTCGTCGGTGCAGGAACAGCCGCGCCCCGACCTGCCGGAGAACACCTCCCCCGTGCTGCCGCCCAGCTCGCGCACCTGCTCGACGGCCCGGTCGATGTCGGCCACGTGGTAGTAGAGGTTGGGCTGCGCGCTGGGCTCGCCGGCGACGAAGCCCATGGGCACGGCGGTGTTCGTGACATGCAGGTACGTGTCGCGCTCGCGTCTGAACTCCCAGCCGAGCAGCGGCCCGTAGAAGGCAGCGGCGCGGTCGATGTCCGGGACGGACAGGGTGTAGTAACCGAGATCGGCGGGCATGGGCATACCTCCGCAATAATTGTCACTATCGTTAAGCAAGAGAGAGCCTAACGGAAGTAGACAATCATTAACAACGACGTTAACGAATTGGACGGCATGCTCGCGGCGCTCGCCGACCCCACCCGGCGCAAGGTCATCGAACTGCTGCGCGAGGGGCCACGCCCGGCCGGCGAGCTCGCGCAGGCCGTGCAGATGAGCGCTCCCGCCCTCAGCAGGCACCTGCGGGTGCTGCGGGCCGGCGGTCTCGTGGAGGCCACGGCCGGAGGCGACGACGCCCGGCTGCGCCTCTACACGTTGCGCCGCGAGCCGTTCACGGCGCTGCAGGCCTGGCTCGACCAGGTGCAGGCGTTCTGGGCCGAGCAGCTCGGCTCGTTCAAGGACCACGTGGAGCGCGGCGGATGAGCTCCGTTCAGGCCGGCGTCACCGTCCCCGTCGAACCGGCGGACGCGTTCCGCATCTTCACCGACGAGATCGACAGCTGGTGGGTACGCGGCCCCCACAGCTGGGTCGATCCCGAGCGCGCGGTCGGCATCCGCTTCGAGGACGGCCATCTGCGCGAGCTGTGGTCCGACGGCGGTCACGTCGACACCGGCAGGGTGCTTGCCTGGGATCCGCCGCACCGCCTGGTGTGGGCCGACCTGATCAACCGGACGGGGCGGATGGAGATCGAGGTGTCCTTCACCCCCGTCGCGGGCGGCACCGAGGTGTTCCTGGAACACCGCGGCCTGGACACGCTGCCGCCCGACGTGGCCGAGCGCATACGGCGCGGCTACTCCTGGCAGATCGCGCTGCGCTGGTTCGCCGGCCGGTGGAAGGCCTAGCCGCGGCCGTACTTCTTGTGCACGGCCTGTTTGCTCACGCCGATCGCCTCGGCGATCTGCGCCCAGGCCAGCCCTGCCACCCGCGCCCTGCGCACCTGGACCGCCTCCAGACGCTCGATCTCGCGGCGCAGCGCGGTCGTGGCGTGCAGGGCCCGCAGCGGATCGTCGTCCTGTGCCTGCCTCATGAGGGTCGCCAGGTCGTTCGTCATGCCCTAAAGGTAATCCAGCAGCAGCGCGTTGATCTCCTCAGGACGTTCGAGCGCCGGCAGGTGCCCGGCCCACTCCAGCTCCACCAGCCGCGCCCTGGGCAGCTCGGCGGACAGGTGCACCTCGAAGGCGTGCCGCTGCATCGCCACCAGCCGCTCCCGCGCGCCGGCCCGTGCGTGACGTCTGGCGCAGGATGACGGCCGTGCTCACCCCCGGCGCCATGGACACCAGGACGCACGCGCCCACGAACGCGAGAAGGTACATGCCGGAATGCTGGCAGAACCGCACCCGGGTCCCGCCTGATTATTCGTACAGCTTGCCGAGCTCGGCGACCGCCTCCCGCATGAGGGCCCGCAGCTCCGGCGGCTCCAGCACCTCGACGTCGGCGCCCATGCGCAGCAGCAGCCAGCGGGCGTGCGTGAGCGACTCGACCGGCACCGTCAGCGTCAGCCACCCCTCGGGGCCGGGCTCGCCCGCCACGGCCAGCGCCGCGCCGACGACGTCCGCCCCCATCGTGTACGCCAGCAGGTCGCCCCTGCCCGGAGCCAGCCTGATGACGACCTCGGCGGTGTACATGCGCTCACGGAACTCCTTGGCGTACGCCCGCCAGAACCCGCTCAGCTCGAACCCCTCCGGACGGCTGAAGGCCCCCGGCAGCGTCTGCAGGCTCAGGATGCGCGCCACCCGGTACGTACGGGGATCCTCGCCTGGTGGGGCGGCGACCATGTACCAGGACCCGCCCTTGAGCACCAGCCCGTACGGATGGATCACCCGCTCGATCTCGCGCGGCCCCCATCGGCGGTAGGTCATGCGCAGCGGCCGCTGCTCCCACACCGCCTCGGCCACCTCGCTCAGGTGTGGCACGTCGTCGTTCGTGCGGTACCAGCCCGGCACGTCCAGCAGGAACCGCTCGCGCATCCGGGAGGCGTGTGAACGCGGCTCGGGCGGCAGCGCCGCCAGCAGCTTCAGCTCGGCGTTGGCCGCCACCTTCGCCAGCCCCAGCTCGGCGGCCGGGCCGGGCAGCCCTGCCAGGAACAGCGAGGAGGCCTCCTCGGAGGTCAGCCCGTTGAGGCGGGTGCGGTAGCCGTCGAGCAGCTGGTAGCCGCCCGCCGGGCCGCGGTCGGCGTAGACCGGCACACCGGCCGCCGACAGCGCCTCGACGTCGCGGTAGATCGTGCGCACCGACACCTCGAGCTCGGCCGCCAGCTCGGGCGCTGTCATGCGGCCGCGCGACTGCAGGAGCAGGAGCAGCGAGAGCAGGCGGCTGGCGCGCATGCCCGCCATTGTATTGCGCACATATGCCATGTTTGTATGAACACATGGATCGTTTGCGGGCCATCATGAACGCCCTGCGGGTCAACGACAGCGTCTCCGTCGCCGAGCTGGCCGCCGAGCACGGCGTGTCGGAGATGACGATCAGGCGTGACCTGGACGAGCTGGCCCAGCAGGGGGTGGTGCGCCGGGTCAGGGGCGGCGCGCTGTCCCTGCTCCTCCGCGGCGAGGAACCGCCGTTCGGCGTGCGCGAGCGCGAGGCCGTGGAGGCCAAACAGCGCATCGGCGCGGAGGTGGCGTCCCTGATCGCCGACGGCGAGGCGGTCGTGCTCGACGGCGGCACGACCGTGCTGGAGGTGGCCCGCGCCCTGACCGGCCGCCGCCTGACCGTGCTGCCGCTGGCGCTGCAGGCGGTCACGCTGCTGGCCACCGCGCCGCGCGTGCGCCTGGTGCTGCCCGGCGGCGAGGTACGCCAGGGCGAGCTGAACTTCATGGGCCCCCTCACCGAGAGCTCCATCGAAACGCTGCGCTTCGACACCGCCGTGATCGGCTGCTGCGGCCTGTCGGCCGAGCACGGGCTGACCGCGCACGACCTGCCCGAGGTCGCCGTCAAGCAGGCGGCCATCGCCTCGGCGCGACGGGTGATCGTGGCCTGCGACTCGGGCAAGTTCACCCGTACGGCCTTCGGCGCGGTCTGCCCGATCTCCCGCCTCGACGTCGTGGTGACCGACCCCGGCATCCCTCCGGGGGAGCGTGAGGCCCTCTCGGCGGCCGGCGTGACGGTCAGGCAGGCCGGATGAGACGCGAGCGCACGGCCGTACACCTGCTGTTCTTCCTCTGCGGCGCGGCCATCGGCACCTGGACGGCGCGCATCCCCGCCATCAAGGACGAGCTCGGGCTCAGCGACGGCCGGCTCAGCCTCGCCCTGCTGGCCATCGCGGCCGGCGCGGTCGCCGGCATGTCGGTGGTGGGCCGGCTGGTCGACCGGTACGGCAGCGCCCGCGTCATGATCCCGGCCGCGCTGGCGCAGGGCGTGGTGCTGGTGCCGCCCGCCTTCGCGGGCGACCTGGGCGTGCTGGCCGGCACGCTGCTGGTGTTCGGGCTGGTGCACGGCGTGCTCGACGTGTCCATGAACGCCAACGCCGTACAGGTCGAACGGGCCTCCGGCCGAGCGGTCATGTCGTCGTTCCACGCGGTCTTCAGCATCGGCGGGTTCTCGGGAGCCGCGGCGGGGGGCGTGTTCGCGCACCTGTCATTGACGCCCGCGACCACGTTCGTGTCGGTGGGGGCGGTGATCGTCGTGCTGGCGGTGTGGGCGGCGCGTTGGGCGCTGCGCCCGGCCCCCGCGGAGCACACCGGCGGACGCGACGGCGGCCGGCCGCCCAAGGGGATCGTGTTCCTGGGCGTGCTGGCGTTCTGCTGCCTGGTGGGCGAGGGCGCCGCGGCCGACTGGAGCTCGGTCTACCTGCACGAGGACCTGGGCGCCTCCCCCGGGTTCGCCGCCGCCGGATACGCCGCCTTCTCCGTCACCATGACCGCGGGACGGCTGGCGGGCGACCGGCTGGCCGCCCGGCTGGGAGCGGTGAGGCTAGTGCGCGGTTGCGGGCTGCTGGCCGCCACGGGGCTGGGCGTGGCGCTGCTGGGCGGGCATCCGGTGGCGGGCGTGGTCGGGTTCGCCTGCTTCGGGGCAGGGCTGTCGTGCATCGTGCCTCAGGTGTTCTCGGCCGCCGGACACCGAGACCCCGCGTACGCCGGCCGGGCGCTGGCGCGGACGGCTGCCATCGGATATCTCGGTTTCCTGTCGGGGCCGGTGCTCATCGGGGCCGCCGCCGAACTGGGCGGCCTGCCGCGGGCGCTGGCCATCCCCGCGCTGCTGGCGGCGTTCGTGGCGCTGGCCGCCGCGGCCCTGCGCGCCCGCGCCGAGGAACCCGCCGCCTGACCAGCACCCCAGCGGTCCCGCCCACCGGCCCGACGTGCGGTCCCCGGCGCGTGGTCAGGCGAACTCCTGCCAGCCCAGCCTGACCACCATGGCCGCCACCACGCCCAGCAGGACGACCCGTACGAAGGCGGCGCCCCGCCTGAGCGCCATGCGCGCGCCGAGCTGGGCCCCGGCCACGTTGCACACCGCCATGCCCAGCCCCAGGGCCCACTGCACGTGCCCCTGGGCCCCGAACACCAGCAGCGCCCCCAGGTTCGTCCCGATATTGATGATCTTCGCGGAGGCGGAGGCCGAGACGAAGTCCAGCCCGAGGATGGCGGTGAAGGCGATGATGAGGAACGTTCCCGTGCCGGGCCCGAGGATGCCGTCGTAGAAAGCGATGCCCGCCCCCGCCGTCGCCACCGCCGCGATCACCCGGCCCCGGGTGCGCAGGTGCGGCTCCGGCACGGCGCCCATGGCCGGCCGCAGCGTCACGAACGCCGCCACGGCCAGCAGCACGACCATGACGGCGGGCCGCAGCACCTCGGCCGAGATCGACGCCGCCGCCCACGCTCCGAGCCCCGCGCTGAGCACCGCCAGCGTGGCGCCGGGCAGGGCCACCTGCCGGTCGACCTTGGCGGAGCGCGCGTAGGCCACGGCCGCCGAGGCGGTGCCGAAGACGGAGGAGAACTTGTTGGTGGCCATCGCCTCGACCGTCGGCATGCCGGTCACCATGATCGCGGGCAGTTGCAGCAGCCCGCCGCCACCCACGACGGCGTCGACCCACCCCGCTCCCGCGGCCGCGCACAGCAGCATCAGGACCTGCTCCAGCGGCACGCCACTCCCCCGATGTCCCCCAAGAAACCTCAAAAGTGTACAAGTCGCGTGTCAGCCGCCGGCCAGGGCCCCGCACGAGGGTCAGCGGGCGCCGGCCGGTGTGCGTTTCCTCGATGCGTAGATGTCGTCCACCAGCCCGTAAGAGCGGGCCTGCTCGGCCGTGAAGATGCGGTCGCGCTCGATGTCCTTCCTGATCTCCAGCACGCCCCTGCCGGTGTGCCGCGAGAGGATCTCCTCCTGCTGGTCGCGCATGCGCAGGATCTCCCTGGCGTGGATCTCCAGGTCGCTGGACTGCCCGCGACCGCCCTCGGTGGCCGGCTGGTGCAGCAGGACGCGCGCGTGGGGTAGCGCCGCCCGCTTGCCCGGCGAACCGGCCGCCAGCAGGACCGCCGCAGCCGAGGACGCCTCGCCGATGCAGACCGTGTGGATCTCCGGCCGGACGTACTGCATCGTGTCGTAGATGGCCGCCATCGCCGTGAACGAACCGCCGGGCGAGTTGATGTAGATGTTGATGTCCTGGTCGGGGTCGAGCGACTCCAGCGTGAGCAGCTGCGCCATCACGTCGTTGGCCACGGTGTCGTCGATCGGCGCGCCCATGAAGATGACCCGGTCCTCGAACAGCTTGGTGTAGGGGGTCATCTCCTTCATGCCGTAGGAGGTGCGTTCGGTGAAGGAGGGCAACACGTAACGGCCGCTCATGTCAGTTCATCCCTTCTGCGATGTGGTCGACGAAGCCGTAGTCGAGCGCCTCCTGGGCCGTGAACCAGTGGTCGCGGTCGGAGTCGGCCTGGATGCGCTCCAGGGGCTGGCCGGTGTGATGGGCGATGATCTCGGCCAGCCTGCGCTTGGTGTAGAGCATGTTCTCGGCCTGGATCGCGATGTCGCTGGCGGAGCCGCCGATGCCGCCGAGCGGCTGGTGCATGACGACGCGGGCGTTGGGCAGGGCGTAGCGCTTGCCCTTGGCCCCCGCGGACAGCAGCACCTGGCCCATCGACGCGGCGAACCCCATCGCCACCGTGGCCACGTCGCACGGCACGAACTGCATCATGTCGTAGAGCGCCAGCCCCGCGTGCACGGAACCGCCCGGTGAATTGATGTAAAGAGTGATGTCGCGCGCGGGGTCCTCGGCCGCGAGCAAAAGCAGCTCACCGCAGAGCCGGTTGCAGATCTCGTCGTCGACCTCTTGGCCGAGAACGACGATGCGCTCTTTCAGCAGGCGCTGGCTGAGCTGGTCAGGCCACTGTGGGCGCTGGGCCTCCGTCATGGTCGCCACCTTTCTGTGCGGGCATTCACGCGAAAAACGCTAGACCCCGAAGACACCCAGGAAGAATTCTTTTCGCTGGCGGCGCATTTCTCTAAGGGCGCATTATTCTGTGAGCGAATAAACGTCGACATATAATCGCCGGTGTGAGAAAGAACCTGGCGCGCCGATGGGCGTGCCTCATCCTGGGCGGCGCGCTGCTGATGCCGTACATGATGGTCGGCGTCCTGGCGGCGGCCATCTGGCAGGGAGAGGACGCCAACGTCCTGCTGCCCGTCCAGGTGGGCGTGTTCGTGGCGATGCTGCCCGTGGTGGCGGCGACCGGGCTGTTCCTGCCGGTGCGGGCGCTGGAGGTGAACGCGGCGCAGGGCCTGCTCGGGGCGCACGTGGAGACCCCGCCACGGCAGGCGGGCCGCTCGTGGCAGGAGCGCCGCCGCACCGCCGCCTGGTTCACGCTGCACCTGGCGATCGGCGGCGTGGTCAGCGGCTGCACGCTGGCGATCGTGCCGTTCACGGTGTTCACGCTCCTGCTGCCCATCGTCGGGGCCCCGACGCCGGTGCTGGGCGCCGTCGTCACGCCCGGGTGGAACGCGGTGATGTGGGCGCTCGGCGGGCTCGCGACCTTGGCCGCGCTGATCGTCATGGCCGCGGGTGCCGGCGCGCTGCTGGCCAGGCTGGCCCCCGTCCTGCTCGGCCCCACCCCGGACGAGCGCCTGGCCGCCGCCGAGGAGCAGGCCCGTACGCTGGCCGAGCGCAACCGGCTGGCCCGCGAGCTGCACGACTCGGTCGGCCACGCGCTGAGTGTCGTGACACTGCAGGCCGCGGCCGCCGGCCGGGTGCTCGACCACGACCCCGGCACGGCCAAGAACGCGCTGTCCGCCATCGAGCAGTCCGCCCGCGCCGCCCTCGACGACCTCGACCACGTCCTGGGAGTCCTGCGTGACAGC
Source organism: Nonomuraea longispora (assembly GCF_004348345.1). GTDB lineage: Bacteria > Actinomycetota > Actinomycetes > Streptosporangiales > Streptosporangiaceae > Nonomuraea > Nonomuraea longispora. The sequence continues at coordinate 2,464 of NZ_SMJZ01000089.1, read as the reverse complement.
GGCCGCGACGACCCCGGCGACGGCGGCAGCGACGGCGGCGACGGAACCGGCGCGGACGTCCCCGGCAGGCGCCCGCAGGCCACGCTCGCCGATCTCGGCGACCTCGTCGCCGCCTCGGGCGCCCAGGTGCGGCAGGAGGTCGGTGATCTGTCGGGCGTGCCCGCCGTCGTGTCCCGGGAGGGTTACCGCATCCTGCAGGAGGCCCTCACCAACGCCATCAAGCACGGGAAGGGCCCGGTGCGGCTGTCGGCCGGCGTGCGGGACGGCGAGCTGCGGCTCGAGGTCACCAACGCCGCGGGAGACGGCGCCGCCGGCCCGTCGGGAGGCAGGGGCGTGGCGGGCATGCGCGAGCGCGTACGCCTGCTCAACGGCGACCTCGACGCCGGCCCCACGCAGGCAGGGTGGACGGTCTCCGCCCGGCTGCCGCTACGGTCGAGTCCATGACTCTCACTGTCGTCATCGCCGACGACGAGGACCTCATCAGGACCGGCCTGCGCATCATCATCGACGCCGAGCCCGGCCTGAGCGTGGTCGGCGAGGCCGCTGACGGCGCCGCGGTCCTGCCCGTCGTCCGCCGTGAGCGCCCCGACCTCGTGCTGATGGACGTGCGCATGCCCGCGCTCGACGGCATCCAGGCCACCGAGCGGCTCATGGCGCTGGACGACCCGCCCAAGGTGCTGGTGGTGACGACCTTCGAGAACGACGACTACGTCTACGACGCGCTGCGCGCCGGGGCCAGCGGCTTCCTGCTCAAACGCGCCAGGCCCGAGGAACTGGTGCAGGCCGTCAAGCTGGTCGCGTCCGGCGAGTCGCTGCTGTTCCCCGCCGCGATCCGCACCCTCGCCGTACGCCGCCAGGAGAGCGTCTCGCCCTCCAGGGTGCCGGGCATCGACCGGCTGACCGGGCGCGAGGGCGACGTGCTGCGCCTGATGACCCAAGGGCTGTCCAACCACGAGATCGCCGCCGAACTGGTCGTCAGCCAGGAGACCGTCAAGACGCACGTCGGCAACGTGCTGGCCAAGCTGCGGGCGCGTGACCGTACGCAGGCGGTGATCGCCGCCTACGAGTCCGGCTTCGTGTCCCCCAGATGACGGCCGCTCGACGGCCCGCCGACCGGCCCGCGGACCGGCCCGCCGACCATCCGGGGGCTATCCGCGCAGGCCGGCGCGCCGCATGAGCTCGGCTCCGGGCAGCACGCTCGCCTCGGCCGCCGTCATGCCGGTGGCCGACAGGATCTGCTCGACGAGCCGCAGCCCTACCGCGTATCCCGCCATGTCCGGAATGCCGCGCGGCTCCTGCCCGAAGCTGCGCGTCGCGCTGTCCCCGAGCACGAACGCCGGCGTGTTCTGCATCCCCTCCAGGTCGAAGTTCGCCATGATCTTCTCGTACGCGACGTCGTACCTCTCGCCGGTCACCATCGACGACCACGGGCCGATCGCCTCCGGCCCCGACAACTCGCGCACGAACGCCTCGGCCAGCCCTTCGGCCAGCACGTGCTCGCCGACGGTCACGGTGGCCGGGTTCCACTCGACGTTGGCGTAGCGCACGCCGTGGTGGAACTCGTGCACCGCCAGATGCCCGATCTTGCCGATCACCTCGTCGGACGGCCAGGCCAGCAGGTAGATCATGCCCGGCGCGCCGCCCATGCCGTAGTAGCCGCCGGCCGTCGTCATCAAGTGGTCGTTGCCGGGGTCGCCCATGAAGAACCACACGTCCAGCGTCTCGCCCTGCTTGGCCTCCGACAGCCGCTCCGAGGCGCGGGTCAGCTCGCGGCGTACCTGGCCCAGCACGTCGGCCTCGATCATGCGCTCGACCGCGGGCAGGTAGCGCGGGTCGTCGGCGTCGACCCGGAAGCCGCCGGCCTGGTGATGGATGTCGACGATGTCACCCGGCATCGGGATCACGTCGCGCAGCGGCCCGACCAGCTCACGCAGGGCGTCCGCACGCCGGTCGAGCGGCCCGCGCAACATGTCGGCCATCGGCGTCAACGTGTCATGAATGATGAACTCCATGGCGCAGGACCATAGGGTCTCACGTTACGTGAGGGTCAACCGCGTTACCGCCCCCGGCGCGTCAGAGCTCGGGCTCCTCGCCGCTCTCGTCGCCCGGCGACTCCCCCGGGGTGCCCGGACCGGTCCGGCTCGGCTCGGGCGACTGCGACGGCGAGGGCTGCGGCTCCGGGGTCTCCGGCGTCGGCGGCGGCGTCGGCACGAACACCGTCGGCGGCAACTGCCTGGGCTGCGGCTCGCTCTCCTGCCGGCCGAGCACCAGCAGCAGCAGGATGGCCGTCACCAGCAACAGCAGCAGCACCAGGGCCAGCGCGGCCATCAGCACCCGCTTGCGCGTCTCGGTCAGTGGCCTGCGCCGCCGGGTCAGCCGGGGCAGCGCGGGCGCGCGGTCCGTCAGCCAGTAGGGCACGAAGTCGGGCCCGTGGGCCTCCCCGATGAGCGTCCCGCCCACCATC
>NZ_SMJZ01000088.1 GCF_004348345.1 Nonomuraea longispora | reverse complement strand
GGTCTACGCGAGCTGGCGCGCTCCCGAGGAGCCGCCCGCCCTGCCGCCCGCCCTGCCGGCCGGCTTTCCGGCCCGCCCGATGGCCCTGACCCTCGACGACGGCCTGCACGTCGTCCACGCCCCGTTGCCGCCTCTGGCGCTGTCCCTGGTGCTGGCCCGCTCCGAGGGCCCCTCCTTCCACCGCGTCGAGGTGCACCGCCTGACGCGGATCCTGGAGATCTTCTTCACCCTGCCCGCGACCGAGCGCAGCATGGTCCGGCTGCTCCACGACGAAGGACCGGAAGCATCTGGTCGAAAAACCCGCTAGAGTTGTCGGAGCAACGCGGAAGTGGCTCAGTGGTAGAGCATCACCTTGCCAAGGTGAGGGTCGCGGGTTCGAATCCCGTCTTCCGCTCGGAGTTTGGGCTCGGTGGCGTGGCCGAGAGGCGAGGCAGCGGCCTGCAAAGCCGTCCACACGGGTTCAAATCCCGTCGCCACCTCCATGGACGATTAGCTCAGCGGGAGAGCGCTTCCCTGACACGGAAGAGGTCACTGGTTCAATCCCAGTATCGTCCACCATCGATGAGCGAACCCCAGCCTGCGCCGCAGCCGGGGTTCGCTCGTTTACGCCTGTGCCTAGGATTCGCTCTGGCGGCGCACCACCAGCCAGTTGATCAGCCAGAGCAGCAGTCCGATGGCCAGGAGCACGCCGGCCCGGATATAGACCTCGACGGGCCGGCCGGTCAGCGGGCTGGCCAGGATGAAGGCCAGCACGGCGCCGACCACCGGCAGGGCCGTGGGCGTGCGGTAGTGGGTGTGCTCCACCCGGTCCTTGCGCAACACGAGCACGGCCACGTTGACGACGGTGAAGACGCACAGCAGCAGGAACGCGGTCGTGTCGCCGAGCCCCGCGATCTCCCCCGTCGAGATGAGCGCGATGGCCAGCGCGGTGGTGAAGATGATGCCGATCACCGGCGTACGTCGGCGCGGGTCGACCCAGCCGAGGCGGCGTGGCACCACCCGCTCGTTCGCCAGGCCGTACACGAGCCGGGACGCCATCATCATGTTGATCAGGGCCGAGTTGGCGACGGCGAAGATGGCGATCGCGGCGAACAACTGCGGCGGGAAGTTGAGCCCGCCGGCCTTCACCACCTCGAGCAGCGGGCCCGATGACTCCTCCAGCACCTCGGGCCTGACGAGGAGCGACGAGGTGATGGCCACGAGGATGTAGACGATGCTGGTGATCGTCACACCGAGGAAGATCGCCCGGGGGAAGTTCCGTGCGGGGTCTCGCGTCTCCTCGGCCATGTTCACCGAGTCCTCGAAGCCCACGAACGCGAAGAAGGCCAGTGCGGTGCTGCCGAGCAGGGCGTACATCAGCCCGCCCGCCTGCTCGGTGTCGATCTCGGCCAGCCTCGACGGCTCTCCCGCGCCCGTGAACACGGTGTACACGCCGATCGCGATGATCACCAGCAGGCCGGTGAGCTCGATCAGTGTGAACACGATGTTGGTCTTCACCGACTCGGAGACGCCCCGGTAGTTCAGGGCCGCGACGGCGACGATGAAGACGATGCCGACGACCACGCTCGGCAGCGTGAAGAACGCCTCCAGGTAGTCGCCGCCGATCGCGCGGGCCGCCGCGCTGGCCGAGGTGAGGCCGGAGCACATGACCGTGAACGCGACCATGAACGTGAAGAAGGGTCGCTTGAACGCCTTCTGGGTGTAGAGCGCGGCGCCTGCCGCCTTGGGGTATTTCGTGACCAGTTCGACGTACGACATCGCGGTGAGCATCGCGATGACGAAGCCGAGCAGGAAGGGCAGCCACAGAGCGCCGCCGACCTGACCGGCCACGGTGCCGGTCAGGGCGTAGACGCCGGTGCCCAGAATGTCACCGATGATGAACAGGACGAGAAGCTTGGGGCCGATAGCGCGCTTGAGGGAAACGGGGCCGGCCTCGGGTGCGGCGCCTGTCATGACCATATCGTTCCCCGATCACGGTTTTTGACACTGGTCTCGACTACAAGCAGCGGCCGAGCCGTGACAGGTCGATCGGTGAGGTGATCATGCCGAGGGATCGGCCGGCGGACCACGGAGGGCGTAGCGCGCCACGTCGCCTGGCCCCCGCCCACTCCCGTGATCGGGGTCGTCGCGCTGGTGCTCGGACTGGTCGGTGCGGCGGCGACGCTGCTGCCGGTGCTGCGTGTGCCGGGCGTCGTCGTCGGTCTGGTCGCCGCCGTCCTCGCCGTCGTGGCCGTACCTCGGCGCGGCTCCGGTTCGCGCGGGTCACTGGCCGGCCAGGCCGCTGTGGGCGACGCCGCGTACGATCTGCCGCTGGAACAACACGAACACGACCAGCAGCGGCAGCCCGGCCAGCACCACCGAGGCCATGATCTGCGCGTACCGCAGGCCGAAGGTTCCCTGCACGACGTTGGCCAGGCCCACCGGCAGAGTCATGGTGTTCGGGTCGGTGGAGACGAGGAACGGCCAGAGGAAGTTGTTCCAGGTGTTGATGAACGTGAAGATCGACACCGCGGCCAGCACCGGCCGTGAGAGCGGCAGCACGATCGTGAAGAACACCCGCCACCGCCCGGCCCCGTCCACGAACGCAGCCTGCTCCAGCTCCGGCGGCACGTCCTGGAAGAACTTGAACAGGATGAAGACGATCAGAGGCGCGGCCACCTGCGGCAGGATGATCGCCCACCAGGTGTCGACCAGTCCGAAGGCCACCATCTCGGCGAACAGCGGCGCGATGAGCACCTGCGGCGGCACCATGATGCCGGCCAGGATCAGCGCCAGCAGCACCCGCTGCCCCTTGAACTGGGTGCGCGCGAACCCGTACGCCGCCATGGCCGAGAACAGCACGGTCAGGAACGTGACGATGACCGCGGTGACGGTGGAGTTGACGGCCCACTTGAGGATGCCGCCGGTCTCCAGGACCAGCGCGTACGAGTCGAAGGTGATCTCGCTGCCGAACCACTGCAGCGGGGTCACCGTGGTCTCGTCCTCGGGCTTGAGCGACGTGGCCACCGCCCAGGCGATGGGGGCGAGCCAGATCGCCGCCAGCACGAGCGCGACCAGCAGGAGGACGACCTGGCTGACGCTGAACCGCTTGGTCACGACGCGACCTCCTCGCGCTTGCGGAACAGCCGGAGCTGCGCCAGGGAGACGATGACGATCAGGACGAACAGGATGTACGAGACGGCCGAGGCGTAGCCGATGCGGTAACCGGTGAAACCGACGTCGTAGGCGTACTCGATGATGGGCCGGGTGGCGTCCTCGGGGCCGCCGCCGGTCATCAGGTAGATCTGGTCGAAGACCTTGAGCGAGGCGACCAGCTGCAGCACCACGATGAGCGCCGTCGTACGGCCGAGCAGCGGGAGCGTGATGGAGCGCAGTTTGTCCCAGGCCGTGGCGCCGTCGATCGAGGCGGCCTCGTAGAGATGGTGCGGGATGGCCTGGAGGGCGGCCAGGTAGAGCAGGAAGTTGAAGCCGACCGTCCACCAGACCGTGGTCAGCACCACCGACCACATGGCCGTGGACGGGTCGCCGAGCCACAGGACGTCGGTGCCTAGCGTGCCGTTGAGCAGGCCGTAGTCGGGCGGGTAGATCATCTGGAGCCAGAGGATCGACACCACGGCGGACGGCAGCAGGAACGGCCCGAAGAACGACAGCCGCCACAACCACTGCATGAAGCGCAGGTGGTGCACGAGCAGCGCGAAGGCCAGCCCGAGCAGCACCAGCGGGATCGTGCTGAGCACGGTGAAGACCAGTGTGTTCCACAACGAGCGCCACATGCGGGGGTCGCCGAAGGCCTCGGCGTAGTTCGCGAAGCCGACGAGGTGGTCGTTGCCGCCGGCGATGTTGACGCTCGACAGGCTCAACCGGAAGCCGAGCAGCGTCGGCCAGACCAGGAAGACCACGTAGATCAGCAGGAACGGGGCCACGAACAGCAGCCCGTGCTGCGTCCAGCCGCGCCGGACCTTGGCCCTCGCGACAGGGCCGGAGGAGGTCGCGGGAGCCGCGACGGTGGTGGTCATGGGCGCTCCTTCGTCGCTCGGATGACCAAGATGCCGGGGTCCTCGGTGATCACGGTCATGGGCGCTTCTCGTCGGGGAAGGGGTTCGGGGCGGACAGCAGCCGGTTCAGCGAGGCCTTGGCCGCGGCCAGGCCCTCCTCCGGCGTCCGCTCACCGCTGATGACCGGGGAGAACGCCTCGCCGAACTCGATCCACAACCGGGACGCCGAGCCCGCGAACCACACCTGGGGATCGAGCGCGACCTCGGTGATGACCGAGCGGTACTCCGACTGCGGCTCCAGCGCGAGATACTCGGGCAGTTCGAGAGTCGGCAGGTACGCGGGCACGTGGCCGGCCACGGCCCACTCGGCGCTGTTCTTGACGAGGTAGGCGATGAACTCGTACGTGGCGCGCTCGACCTCGGGGTCGCGGTCGCGCTGGTGCGGCAGGACGAACGCGTGGCAGTCGGCCTGCGCCGAGCCGGTGCCGAAGACGGCGGGGAAGCGGGTCATGCTGAACGGCGTCTCGCGGTCCTTGAGCCCGATGGTCTCCCAGTCGCCGTTCCACAGGAAGGCGGCCTGGCCGTTGGTGAAGTTGGCCACGGAGGCGCCGTAGTCGGTGTGCCAGTCGCACAGCCCTTCCTTGCCGAGCCGCTGCATGAACCGCAGCACTTCGAGCGCCTTGGCGTCGTCGATGGTGATCGTGGTGCCGTCGTCGGACAGCAGGGTGCCGCCGCTCTGCGGGTACAGCGACCACCACACGCGCCACGGCCCGACCGTGCCCAGGCCGAGCGAGTCGAAGGCGAGCGGCGGTTTGCCGCCCATCACCTCTTTGGCTTTGGTCAGCTGCTCCACCAGCTCGTCGACGCCGTTGGTGGGCCGCAGTTTGCCGTCGGAGCCGAGCAGCCCGGCCTTGTCGCAGATGTCGGTGTTGTAGTACTGCACCATCGGGTGGGCGTCGAGCGGAATGGCGTACAGGACGCCGTCGATGTGAGCGCGTTCCCAGATCGGCGGGCTGAAATCGGAGCCACGCAGGCCGACCTCCTCCAGCAGGCGCTCGTTGACGGGGTCGAGGATCTCGCCGGCCCCGATCCCGGCGAGCCTGGCCAGGTGGAAGGTGGCCAGGTCGGGCGATCGCCCGCCGGAGCCCGCCATGGCGATCTTCGTGTAGTACGGCTCGCCCCAGGCGAGCACGTTCTCCTCGACGAAGATCTCCGGGGCTTGCGCGGCGAACGCGTTCACCATGTTGTTCATGATGATCCCGTCGCTCGCGCCCAGGAAATGCCAGTACTGGACCCGTGTCTGGGAGGAGCCGAGTCCCACGGGGATGGCGCAGCCGGAGGCGGCGGCCCCGAGCAGGGCGAGGCTGCCGCCGAGGAGATGCCGGCGCGAGATGTCGGGGGGACCGTGCACAGTGGCCTCTTCCTGCCGAGGCGATGCTTGGCCGTGCCGATGCTTGGCCGTGCTCGCTGATGTTCTCGTTAACAACAGAGGTTTTCAGGGCAGCCGCGAACCAACCTGCCGCACCGCGTCGCAGGCGACGGTGGCGATCCGCCGGGTTGCGGGGTCGCCGCGCAGACCCCGGGTTTCGTTGGGGTTACCCGAATGTTAGCGGTAACACCTGGCATGTCAAGGCCTCCGCGGAAACGCTTGCCGGGACGTGAGGAGCGAGCCCGACCCCTTGACCACACCTACTGATAACGCTAACAATCTCAAACGACGTCATGCCCGCGCGACACCAGGAGTCCTCTCCGTGCACCAGGCAGAACTCACGCTCGATCCCGCGTTCAAGGTGGCTCCGGTACGCCGGCGCACCTTCGGCACGTTCGTCGAACACCTCGGGCGATGCGTCTATACCGGCATCTACGAGCCGGACCACCCGGAGGCCGACGGCGACGGCTTCCGCCGCGACGTGCTCGACCTGACCAGGGAACTGGGCGTGTCCACCGTCCGCTACCCCGGCGGCAACTTCGTCTCCGGCTACCGGTGGGAGGACGGCATCGGCCCGGTCGCCGAGCGACCGCGTCGGCTCGACCTGGCCTGGCACAGCACCGAGACGAACGAGGTCGGCGTCGACGAGTTCGTGCGCTGGTGCCGCAAGGCCGGCGTGGAGCCCATGATGGCGCTCAACCTCGGCACCCGCGGCATCGCCGAGGCCCTCGACCTGCTCGAATACTGCAACCACCCCTCCGGCACCACGCTGTCGGACCTGCGCGTCGCCAACGGCTCGAAGGAACCGCACGGCATCAGGATGTGGTGCCTCGGCAACGAGATGGACGGCCCCTGGCAGACCGGCCACAAGACGGCCCGCGAATACGGCCGGCTGGCGGCGGAGACCGCCCGCGCGATGCGCACGATGGACAAGAACCTGGAGCTGGTGGCCTGCGGCAGCTCGGGCTCGGGCATGCCGACCTTCGGCGCGTGGGAGGCCACGGTGCTGGAGGAGACGTACGACGTGGTCGACCACGTCTCCTGCCACGCCTACTACGAGGAGAAGGACGGCGACCTCGGCAGCTTCCTGGCCTGCTCGACCGACATGGAGTACTTCATCTCCTCGGTCGTGGCCACCGCCGACCACGTGGGGGCACGGCTGAAGTCGCGTAAGCGCATCGACGTCTCCTTCGACGAGTGGAACGTCTGGTACCTGTCGCGGTTCCAGAACGCCGAGCCGCCAAAGGACTGGCCGGTCGCGCCGCCGCTGCTGGAGGACCACTACCATCTGGCCGACGCGGTGGCGTTCGGCGGGCTGCTGATCACGTTGCTGCGCAACAGCGACCGGGTGACGGCCGCGTCGCTGGCCCAGCTCGTGAACGTCATCGCGCCGATCATGACGGAGCCCGGCGGGCGGGCCTGGCGCCAGACGACGTTCCACCCGTTCGCGCAGGCGTCCAGGCACGCGGCGGGCGACGTGCTGCGGGTGGAGCCGGTCTCGCCGTCGTACGAGACGAAGGAGTACGGCGAGGTGCCGCTGCTGCACGCCGTGGCCACGCACGCCGAGGAGGGCACGACGCTGTTCGCGGTCAACCGCTCCACCGACGCGCCGCTGTCGCTGACCATCGACGCGCGGGCGCTCGGCGGGCGGCGCATCGTCGAGGCCACCACCCTGACCGACGCCGACGTCTACGCCCGCAACACGGCCGACGCCCCCGACCGGATCGCGCCCAGGCCGAACCCCGACGTCGAGCACGACCCGGCCCGCGTCCTGCTGCCGCCGGTGTCGTGGAACGTGATCAGGCTGGCCTGAGGCTCATCCCGGGGGCGGCGCCGGTGCTCTCCCTGACGACGAGCTCCGGCTCGACCAGGCGCCGCCCGTCGGTGTCGGCCCCCGCCATCCGATCGAGCAGCATGTGGAAGGCGAGCCGGCCGACCTCGCCGAAGTCCTGGCGTACGGTGGTCAGCGGCGGCCAGTAGTAGGCCGACTCGGGGATGTCGTCGAAGCCCGCCACGCTGACGTCCTCGGGCACTCGCCGCCCCGCCTCGCGCAGCGCCCTCAGCACGCCGAGCGCCATCTGGTCGTTGGCCACGAACACGGCGGTTACCTCGGGCTCCTGCGCCAGGCCGCGCCCGAGCCGGTAGCCGGAGCGCGCACTCCAGTCGCCGCGCACCACGTCGGGCACCGGCCGGCCGGCCTCCTCCAGCACCCCGCGCCAGCCCTCGATGCGGCCGTTGGCGTCGAGCCAGTCGGCCGGGCCCGCGACGTGCCAGACCGTGCGGTGGCCGAGGCTGAGCAGGTGCCTGGTCACGCGTACGGCTCCGGCCCGCTGGTCGACCTTGGCCACGGGCACGGGAATGTCGTCGCCGGCGTCGACCGCCACGGCCGGCATCTCGGGCGGCAGGTGCCGCAGCCCCTCGGAGGCCGACTCGTGCGGCGCGACGATGATCACACCGTCGACGGCCTGGGCGCGCAGCCGCTGCACGCCATCCTCCATCGACCTGCGGTTGAGCGAGCTGAGGCTGGCGATGCTGACGTTGTAGCCGGCGTTTCGCGCGGCCTGCTCGATGTAGTAGAGGGTGGTGGCGGGGCCGTAGAGCGTGGTGTCGATGCTGACCACGCCGAGCACGCCGGAGCGGCCGGTCACGAGCTGGCGGGCCGCCTGGTTGGGCCGGTAGTCGAGCTCCCTGACCGCGGCCAGCACCCGCGCACGGGTCTCGGCACGCACCCGGTCGGGATCGTTCAGCACTCGCGAGACGGTCATGGCCGACACACCGGCGAGCACCGCCACGTCCATGAGCACCGCAGGCCTGCCATTCCTGGATCTCACCGCGGCTCACCCCCTGGCGGTAACGCTAACAGGCGGAGGGGGCGAGCGCGCGGCCGGTGGACGCCCTGGCCGCGGGGGCGCGGGCGGGCGGCGGTCAGCCGGCTTCGTCGTGCACCAGCAGGACGAACGTGCGGGCGTACGACAGGCCCCGCTCGGGGCGTGGCCAGTCCAGCTCGGCCAGAGCGCGCGAGCCCGCCTCGTGGTAGGCGCCGTTGACGCGGACCTCGGCCGTCTCGGTGCCCTCGCCCCCGCCGAAGAACGCCTTGACGCCGATCAGTCCCCCGCGTTCGAATGTGCCCTTCAGCGCGGGGGCCAGGTGCGGCAGGAGCACGTGCTGGACGGCCCATCGCTGGACGGCCTCGTGGTCGTCGCCGGTGCCCCAGCCGATGATGCCGCCATGGATGGCGTGCCATCCTGGGAAGCCGTCGGGGTCGCCGGGGCCGAAGTGGCCGGCGTGCGAGCCGTCCTGGACGAGCAGTTCGAGCAGGGCGCTGCCGGTCGTGCCGAGCCACACCTGGACGGCCCGGTCGAGCGCCTCCTCGGGGGTGCCGCCGTAGCCCGCCACGCAGTCGCTGATCGTGGTGTCCCCGGGGCGGTCGACGTTGAGCACGAAGTCGAGGTCGAGGTGGCGCGGACCGCCGGAGTGGTCGTCCCCCAGCATGACGGCGAGCGTGCCCGGCCCCTTCGCCATGACCCCTGCGACGCCCCCTTCGACCTGCCACGGCCTGCCCATGGCCGCGCTCAGGCGATCGGCGATCATGCCCAGGATCACGTCGTCCTCCGGGCGTACCTCGTCCATGCTCATCCCTCTCGACCTCGCCGGGCATCGCTCCGGGCCACCCTAGCGAGGGTTGATCATCATGTGCGCGGACGCGCGCCCCGCCCTGCGTGCCGCCGTTGCCAGGCAACTGCCAGGAACGGTCGTTACTCTGCACCGGCATGAACCGGCAGCGAACATCTGGCACGACGCCGGCCAGGTCCGGTCCCGCCCCCTCACGCGCGCCCGCCGCACGCGTGCCGCCCGCCCCGGACGCGCGGGCACACGGCTGACGGACCCGGGAGCACACCCCATGAGGATCCGCTACTTCATGCTGCACGCCTACGGCATGGGCGGCACCATCCGCACGGTCGTCAACCACGCCAACGCGATGGCCGCCGCGGGTCACGACGTCGAGGTGGTCAGCCTCGTACGGCGGCGCGAGCGGCCCCGGTTCGGGCTCGATCCGCGTGTGCCCATCGTGACGCTCGTGGACCAGCGCGGCGGCAGGCTTCCGGACCCGCTCGGGCGCAGGGCGTGGCGCCGGCTGCGGGGGAAGATCGTGCCGCGCGGGGAGTTCGCGGCCGCGTACTTCACCGAACGGGTGGAGCGCGCCGCGATCGGCTACGTGGCCTCGCTGCGCGACGGAGTCCTCGTGACCACGAGGCCCGCGCTCAGCCTGATCGCGGCCCGCCGCGCGCCCAAGGGGGTCCTCACGGTCGCGCAGGAGCACATGAACCTGTCGGCCTATCCCGAGACCATCCGCAGGCAGATCGCCCGCCACTACGGCCGCCTCGACGCGGTCGCCGTACCGACCCGCACGAACCGCCACGCGTACGAGCGCCTGCTGCCGGGGGCGCCGATCGTGCAGATCCCGAACGCGGTCCACCGGGTGGAACGCGAGCCGTCGCGGCAGGTGAACCCCGTGGTGGTCGCGGCCGGGCGGCTGACCCCGCAGAAGGGGTTCGACCTGCTCATCGAGGCCTTCGCGCGGGTGGTGGCCGAGCATCCGGAATGGCGGCTGCGCATCTTCGGCACGGGCGCCAGGAGGGCGGAGCTCGGCGGGCTCGTGGAGCGCCTCGGCCTGGGCGGGCACGTCACGCTCGCCGGGCGTACCGACCGGCTGGACCTGGAGCTGGCGAACGCCTCCGTGTACGCGTTGAGCTCCCGGTTCGAGGGCCTGCCCATGGTGATGATCGAGGCCATGGCGCACGCGCTGCCCGTCGTCGCGTTCGACTGCCCGACAGGTCCCCAGGACGTGCTGACCGACGGGACGGACGGGGTGCTGGTGCCGCCTCGGGACGTGAGCGCGCTGGCCGACGCCCTGAACCGGGTCGTCTCCGACCGGGACCTGCGGGTGCGCATGGGCAAAGCGGCGGCGGAGACGGCACGGGCCTACGGGCCGGAGCAGGTGATGCCGCTCTGGGAGGATCTGTTCGCGGCGCTGGCGCACGGTGAGCGGGTCACGGGGACGTTCTGGCACGATCGATAGGCGTTTCCGGTAAAAGATTTACCTAACGAAAAGCCCTGAAATTTCGGGCTTTCTGGCCATCAGTCACAAGATTTCTTGCATTTCGTCAACAGCATGCCAAAAAGGGCGGCACCCTGTCGTCATGCGTATCAGGAAAGACCCTCTTGTCGCCTTGGCAGGCGCAGCCGCCCTGGTCACCGGGGTCACCACTCCTGCCGGCGCCCAGGCGCCGCCCGCGCCCGCCGTCGCCACCGTCGAAACCGACGCCCCCGCGGTGTACGGCCGCGCGGCCCAGTTGATCGACGCCGAGTCCGGCGACGTGCTTTTCAGCAAGGATGCCGGCGAACGGATGCCGGTCGCCAGCTTGACCAAGACCATGACCGCATATGTCGTCATGAAGTCCACCAAGCCCACGGACGTGGTCCGCATCAAGGCGGAGGACGTCGCGTACGCGGAGGACGGCGGCGGTACCACAGCCGACCTGCGCCCCGGCGACCGCCTCACGGTCGGCGAACTGATGTACGCCCTGATGCTCCCCTCGGGCGCCGACGCCGCCCACGCGCTGGCACGCACGTACGGCCCCGGAGTCAAGGGATTCGTCGCCAGGATGAACGCGACCGCCCGCGAGCTCGGCATGTCCGACACCGAGTACGTCAACGCCGACGGCCTTCCCACCCCGCGCGGCGACGGCTACTCCACGGCCGCGGACCAGGCCCTGCTGGCGGCCAAGGCCCTCCAGGTGCCGCTGATCAAGGAGGTCGCCGGTACGCCGCGGCACACGCTCGCCGCCACCGGCGACCACCGTGCCTACAGCTGGCGCAACACCAACAGGCTGCTCGGGACGCCGGGCGCGATCGGGTTGAAGACCGGCTTCACCCGGGCGGCGGGCTACTGCCTGGCGTTCGCGGGCGAGGTGGAGGGGCGGCGGCTGGTCGGCGTACTGCTCGACGAGTCCGTCTCCAGCCGCCGGTTCAGCACTGCCGAGACCCTTCTGTCGTGGGGCGGGTCTCGCGTGTCCGCCTGAGCCACCATGCCCCCATTACCGTCATTGCAGTCATTACTGCAATGACGGTAATGTCCGGCACATGAGTTCCCCCACGGAAGCCGAGCTCGAGTTCGTCGACGACGTCGCGGTCTTCTTCGCCCGCGAGGGACTGCCGCTGATCGCCGGCCGCGTCGTCGGATGGCTGCTCATTTGCGACCCGCCGGAGCAGAGCGCGGCGGAGCTGGCGGACGTCCTCCGGGTCAGCCGCAGCTCCATCGGCAGCGCCACCCGGCTGCTCACCCCCAGCGGTCTCGTCCAGGGTGTCCGCCGCAGGGGCGAGCGGCAGGAGTATTTCCGCATCGCCGCCGACGGGTGGAGCCGCATGGTCGCCATCCGGTACGCGAAGACGGCCGCGTTCCGTGAACTGACCGAGGTCGGCCTGCGGATGCTGGCCGGCAGCGCGCCCGAGCGCCGTGAGCGGCTCGCCGGGGTCCACCTGCTCTACCAGTTCCTCGAACAGGAGCTTCCGGCCCTGTGGGAGCGGTGGGAGGCGTACCTCGCCGCCACAGACGCCGCCACAGACGCCGGTGCCGGGGAGGGAACGTCCTCCCCAGCCGGCAGCACGGAAAAGGGCACGAGGTGACGGGCGGGACGGCAGCGGAGCCGTCCGGGCTCCGCGGCACCTACCTCACCTGCCCGGAGGGCCGGCTGCACGTCTACAGCGCGGGCGACCGGGGCTCCCCCGTGCTGCTGCTGAGCGGGGCGGGCATCGACAACGCGCTGCTCAGCTGGCGGCACCTCATCCCGGCTCTGAGCTCCCGGCACCGCGTTCTCGCCCTCGACTGGCCGAAGCAGGGCAGGAGCCGGCCCTGGAACGGGCAGGCCACCCACGAGCGCCTGCTGGCCGCCATCACCCAGGTGCTCGACCGTTTCGACCTGCCCTCGGCCGCCCTGATCGGCCTCTCCCAGGGCGGCGCGCTCGCCCTCGCGTACGCCGTCGAACACCCCTCCCGCGTCGACCGGATCGTGGCGCTGGCCCCGGCCGGGATCCTGTCGTTCCCGCCCGTCGTGCACCAGGCGCTCTGGCTCGTCGCCAAGCTGCCGCTGCTGAGCAGAACGTTGCCGAGCGCCATGCTCAGGAGCCGAGAAAGCGTCGCCCGGTTCGCCAGGCGTGCGCTCTTCGCCGGCCCCGTCGACGACTTCGACGACGTCGTGGACGAGATCATGGCGGAGGTGCGGGTCGCGGGAGCCGGCTCGTCCGACTGGCAGAACGCCTCCATCGGCCCGCTGCGGATGCGCGTCGACCTCAGGCCGCGCCTCGGCGAGATCACCTGCCCCGCCCTGCTCGTCCAGGGGGACAAGGACGCGGGGGTGAACGCCGCCCGCACCAGGGCCGCCGCCGCGCTCATCCCCGGCGGCCGGTTCGTCCTGCTTGATGGCGTCGGGCACTGGTCCAGCCGCCAGGTCCCCGACCGGGTCAACGCACTGATCGGCGAGTTCCTCGGCGAGGGGCAGGCAACGATGCACCCTGGTGATCCTTTGGGCTAATTTGCCCGACATGAACGCGGTCGGGCCCTCCGGGAGCGAGGTGACGTTCACGGGCGGCAGGAGCTGGAGGACGTTCGACGACGGCTCGTTCGACACCGTGTCGTGCACGCGGGACCTGTCGTGCTGGGCGGCGGGCGAGCAGGGCCGGGTCGCACGCCTGACCCTGCGCTGATCCCCCCTCGACACCGGTGTTCGAGGGCGGCGCCCGCGTGGGCCGGCCGCCGCGCCGGAGTGTCGCGTCCCGGCAGTCAGCGCACGCCGCGCGGGCGGAACTGGATGCTGATGCGCGGCCCCGCCGGGCGGCTGGTCTTGGGGATCGCGTGCTCCCAGGTGCGCTGGCAGCTCCCGCCCATCACGATGAGATCGCCGTGGCCGAGGTCGTGGCGGATCGAGGAACCGCCGCCGCGCGGCCGCAGCAGCAGCGAGCGCGGGTCGCCGACCGAGAGGATCGCCACCATGGTGTCCTCGGTGCTGCCCCGGCCGATCGTGTCGCCGTGCCAGGCCACGCTGTCACGGCCGTCGCGGTAGAAGCAGAGCCCCGCCGTGCGGAACGGCTCGCCCAGCTCGTCGCCGTAGTGCAGGTCGAGCGCGCGCCTGGCCTCGTCGAGCACCGGGTGGGGCAGCGTCTCGTGCTCGTCGTAGAACTTCAGCAGCCGGGGCACGTCGACGACCCGGTCGTACATGTGCCGCCGCTCCGCGTGCCACGGAACCGTCTCGGCCAGCCGTTCGTAGAGCTCGTCCGCGCCCGCCAGCCAGCCGGGTCTGAGGTCGATCCAGGCGCCGTGGGCGAGGTGGGTCCTGCGCACCGTGTCGCCGAGCGGCCCGATCGCGAGCTCCTCGTCGAGGGCGAGCAGAGATGCTTGGAACGCGGCTGTCATGACGACGAGTGTACGTCATCGTTCAAACACACATTCGATCACCGAGATACGCCCGGCCTGCGCGGCACGCAGTCCGTACAGGCCGGGCCGCTCTTGGACGGGAAGCGCCGCCAGCACCCTTTCCGGCGACCCCGCCCCCACACACGGAACCCTTCATGTAACGTCTTGCTCATGTTATGGCGTTACATGACCGGAGCCGTGGCCGCTCGTACCGGTGACGAGATGTCCGGGCCCGCCCTGCTCGTCGCGGGGCTCGCCGTCACAGGGTCTCCCGTGGCGGCGTCGTGGTTGCTGGCCGGGCTCACCGTCTCGGCCGCCGTGGGCGGGCCTCTGCTCGGAGTGCTGCTCGACCGGGCGCGGCGGCCCGGCAGGCTGCTGGCCTGCTGCCTGACGGGGTACGCGGCCGGGCTCCTGCTGGTCCTCTCCGGGCTCGGCCGGGTGCCGGAGGCGGTGCTCGTCGGGGTGGCGGTCGCGACCGGCCTGCTCGGGCCCGCGCTCACCGGCGGCTGGACCGCCCAGTTGCCGCTGGTGACCGGGCCCGGGCGGCTGGGCCGGGCCACCGCGCTCGACGCCATGACCTACAACGTGGCGGGGCTCGCCGGTCCCGCCGTGGTGGGCGCGCTCGCGGCCGCGGGCGGCGCCACCCACGCGATGCTCGCGTGCGTCGCGCTCCTGGCCGCAGCCCTTCCCATCGCCTGGGCCCTGCCTCCGCGCCCCGGCACGAACCCCACAGGCCGGTCATCCACAGGCCGGTCACCCACGGGCCGGTCACCCACGGGGGCGAGGCCGTCCGACCGGCGGCCCCGTGGGACGCGCCCGCCCGTCGAAGCACCGGCCGCCATCGGGGCGGGGGCGTCCGGCGGTGGACGGTCCGTCAGGGCGGAGCTGGTCGCGGGGTTCGCCGTCATCGTCAGGAATCCGCCGCTGCGCAGGGCCACGGCCGGGTCGATGATCTCGTGTGCCGGGCTGGCCATGCTGGTCGTGGCGGCGCCCGTGCTGGGCGTCCGGCTCACCGGCGAGAGCGGCCACGGCGCGCTGCTGCTGGCCGTCATGGCCGCGTGCGGGCTGGCGGTGAACGCGCTCCTCGCCACCCGCGCCCCGGCACGCGCGGGGAGCCGGGCGCGGGCCGGCCGTGACGCGGCCCGGTGGTGGGACCGGGTGCTGGCCGGCGGGACGGCGGTGCTCGGGGCCGGGATGGCGCTGGCGGCCGTGTCGGAGACGTTCTGGGTCGCCGTGGCCGCCGCCGCCGTGGCGGGCGCGGGTGAGGGCCCGCAGCTCACCGCGCTGTTCTCCGTACGTCACCGCGAGGCGCCCGCACTCCTGCGGAGCCAGGTGTTCACCACGGCCGCCAGCCTGAAGATCACCTCGTACGCGTTCGGCTCCGCGCTGGCGGGCCCGCTGGCGGCGTACACGCCCGGTGCGGCCCTGCTGGCCGGAGCGGCGCTGCAGGCGGTGGCCGTGGCGGTACTCTTCCCGAGACGGTGACCCGAGGCCGGAGGCGGTGACCGGAGGTGGCCGGGCGCAGGGAAGGGGGTCAGCCGGGTACGCGCGGCGCGGCCCCGGAGCCGGAGCGGGATCGGTGGGCGGCGACGCGCTCCCGGGTGGCGCAGCGGGCGCTGCAGTAGCGTCGCGGGCTGCCGCCCCCGAGGTCGAGGAACGGCCGCCCGCACCCGCGTGCGGCGCACAACCCTCCGGGAATCCGCTGGTGGTCGGCGAGCAGCACCGCCAGCGCCATCGCCGAGGACGCCAGGAACCACTCACCCCATGGCGCGTCGTCACCGCTGTCGACGTGCAGGTGCCAGGTCGTCGCGCCCGCGTGGCTGGTGAGCCTGGGCGTCTGGGCTCCGCCGGCGAGCAGCCGGTTGAGCAGGGCCGCCGCCTCGCCGGTGCTCGGTGCGCCCAGCACCTCGCGCAGCCGGGTGGCCGCGGCCCGCATCGCCGTCAGGTCGTTCTCGCTGAGATCGAGCTCGCCGATCTCCCCATGGTCGCGCAGGATCCGCGACACCGACGCGATCGACGGCTGCTCGTGCAGCAGCGCCACGCACAGGTCGACGGCTCGCGCGGCCATCGCCTTGGTCGAGTGAACGGTCGGGTGAACCTCCACTCCAGCAGCGTAAGCCCGCCGGGGCCTGAACCGTGCACGTAGCGCGGGTAACGCCCTTCGGCGTCAGAGGGGGCGGCGGCCGGCGAAGCCCAGCTCGGTGCGGTGATACCAGCCGAGCTCGAGTTCGCCCTCGATCCAGCACAGGCGCACGGACCTGCCGTCGAGCTCGGAGGGGAAGTCGACGAGCACGGGCGCGATGCCCTTGACCTCGATGCCCTGCCCGCTCCATCCGCTGAGGATCTCCTCGATGCGGGCCTGCAGCCCCTTCAGCTCGGGCAGGCCGCCGAGCTCGGAGCGGCCCCGCGTCCGCCGGTCGTGGTCGATCTCGGCCATGTCGGCGCGGGCGGAGATGACGGCGCCGGCGTCCTCGATCACGCCGGGGAGCAGTGTACGGGCCTCGTCGAGGGTGAAGATCCGGTCCATGCGCCCACGCTAGCGGCTCGGCTCGAAGGCGTGGATGAGCAGCCGCTCGGCGTGGTCGAGATAGTCGTCGAGATAGGCGGCGGCCGCGTCGGGCCTGCCGGATCCCATGAGCTCCAGCAGCGTGCGGTTGCGGTCGACGAACGGCTCGTGGAAGGCCCGCGGGTTCTCCATCACGTGGAAGACGAGACGCAGCTCGGCCAGCAACTGGCGCATGGCCTCGTCGATCCTCGGGCTGCCGATGAGTGAGACGAGGGCCTGGTGGAAGCGGATGTTGGCGGTGCCGACGCCCTGCCAGTCGTCCTTGGCGGCGGCCCGCTCGGCGTCGCGCACGGCCTCGCCGATCGTCGCGAGCTCCGTGTCGTCGGGAGTGTGCCCAACCGCGGCGCCTTCGAGCACGCGGCGCACGCGGTAGAGGTCGGCGACGTCGGCGGCCGACGGAAGGCGTACGAAGACGCCGCGGTTGAGCCGGTGGTCGAGCAGCCGCTCGTGGCCGAGCAGCCGGAACGCCTCGCGCAGCGTGTTGCGCGAGACGCCGAGCGCCTCGGAGATGGACTCCTCCGACAGGCGCTGGCCGGGAGGGAAGAAGCCTTCGCTGATGCGGTCGCGCAGGATGTCGGCCACCCGTTCCGCCGTGCTGCTGCGTCCCAGGCGGGGCCGGTCCTGAGAGAGATCGGCAACCACGTTATCCACGTTCGACAGGAAATCATGGAGCAAACCTCTTGTCGAATTGTTCAACGATCCTTACGTTGAATCTATCCCCCCTCGAATTCTAGGGAGCGTTCGATGTCAGGCTCCACGCAACAGACCCGGCGGGTGATCCTCGCCAGCCTGATCGGCACGTCGCTGGAGTGGTACGACTTCTTCCTCTACACCACCGCGGCGACCCTCGTTTTCCCCCAGCTGTTCTTCCCCGACCTCGACCCCTTCAACGCCGTCCTGGCCTCGCTGACGACCAACGCCGTGGCGTTCGTGGCCCGCCCGCTGGGCGGCATCGTGTTCGGCCACTTCGGCGACCGCGCGGGCCGCAAGACCGTCCTGGTGGTCACGCTGCTGGTGATGGGCGTCTCGACGTTCCTCATCGGCGTGCTGCCCGGATACGCGAGCATCGGCGTGATCGCGCCGATCCTGCTGGCGCTGCTCCGGTTCGTGCAGGGCCTGGGGCTCGGCGGCGAGTGGGGCGGCGCGGTCATCATGTCGCTGGAGCACGGCGACGGCCGTCGGCGCGGCTTCAACGCCAGCTGGCCGCAGGTCGGCGTGCCCGCGGGCTACGTGCTGGCCACGGGCCTGCTGACGGTCATGTCCTTCACGATGTCCGACGCGGCGTTCCTGTCGTGGGGCTGGCGGGTGCCGTTCCTGCTGTCCGGCGCACTGGTCTTCGTGGGACTGTGGGTCCGGCTGAAGATCTCGGAGTCGCCGTTGTTCGCCGAGGTCGAGCAGCACGGCGCCAAGGCCAAGATGCCGCTGGTCGAGGTGCTGCGCACGCACCCGCGCGCCCTGCTGTCGGCCTTCACGGCGCGGATCGGGGTCGACGTCGCCTTCTACACCTTCACGGCGTACATCATCGTCTACATCACCGGGGAGCTGGCCCTGCCGCGCTCGTACGCGCTGAACGCGGTGCTGATCGCCTCGGCGCTGCAGCTCGCCCTGATCCCGGTGGCCGGCGCGTTGTCCGACCGGTACGGCCGGCGGCCGGTCTATCTGGCGGGCGTGGTGGCCGCGGCGGTGTGGGTGTTCGTGTTCTTCCCGCTGCTCGACACCAAGTCCTTCCCGCTGATCGCGCTGGCGGCCATCGTGGCGCTGGTCACGCACGCCGCCATGTACGGCCCGCAGGCCGCGTTCATCGCCGAGTTGTTCAGCACCCGCCTGCGTTACAGCGGCGCCTCCATGGGCTACCAGGTGGCCGGCATCGTCGGCGGCTCGCTGGCACCCGTCATCGCGCTCCAGCTTTTCCACACGTTCCAGACCACGCTGGCGGTGTCGGTGTACGTGGTCGTCGCCCTGGCGGTCACGGCCGTGGGCCTGGCCATCGCCCCGGAGACCCGCGACCTCGACCTCGCCGCCGATCCCGGCGTCCCCGCCAAGCCCTCGCTGCCGGGCCAGGTGGGGCCGTTCGCCTGACCTCTCCGACGATGCCGCGAAAGCCGCGGGCGGCGGCTGCCGACGCCGCCCGCGCGAGAGGAGCCCCATGCGGACGCCAAGCGGGCGACCGCGCTCGGGGTGGACGTGGTGACGGTCCCGAGCAGCGACGGCGTCAACCTCGGCGTCGAGGGCACCCTCTACTTCACGCTCAACCTCGACCACGAGACGCTGAAGACGTTCGACGACAAGTACGGGACGCGCACGTTCCGCGCCCAGGACGACAGCTCGCTCCACCCGTGGGAGGGCGACGAGGGCTGGGCGGCCTTCTTCGGCCAGCCCGTCCGGCCGGTGATCGACAACGCGCTGCGTCTCCGAGGCCCAGGCGAAAGTGGCCCAGGCCAAGGCGGAGGCGGAGCCGAACAGGGCCAGGCAGGACGGCTACGACAAGTGCCCGTCCTGCGCCGAGATCGAGAAGCCCAAGTCGCTTCCGCAGGGCATCACGGTGTACGCCCCCGGCAACCCGCAGTCGGTCGTCGTCCCCGCACGCTAGGCGGGGATCGTCGGCGCGACCGTGCGCTCCTGCCGCCAGCGGCCCTTGAAGGCCGCCATGGAGAGCAGGAACACGACCTGCCCGGCGAGCGCCACGGTCAGCCACGTCTGCCAGCCGCCGGCCTCCACCACGATCGGCGACACGACCAGCAGGGCCACGATCATGACGCGGACGACCATGCCCCACAGGCCCAGGGCCGACCCCTGCAGCCGGGACTCGACGTCCTCGGCGTTCTCGGAGAAGTTGGCCATCCACGGCACGTACGCGACGCCCATGAACAGCAGGATCAGCGCGTACACGACGGTCACGTGGGCGGTGGGGACCCCGGGCCCGATCAGGGCGATGAAGTACGCCATCGCCCCGGCCGTCAGCACCGTCCCCACGGCGATGAACGGCTTGCGCAGCCGCATCCGGTCGGACATGCGGCCGACGACCACCACGGCCAGGGCGTTGACCACGATGCTCAGCGCCACGACACGGTTGGCCACGGCCGCGTCCATGCCGAACGCGCCGGTCAGGATCGTCTGCCCGAAGATGGCGAACGTCCAGTAGAGGACCTGCCAGCCGGTGTTGCCGAGCACGTGCGCCCACAGGTGCGGATGCCTGAACAGTTCCCTGACCTTGCCGTGCTCGAGGATCTCGCCGACCCGTACGGCCTGCTCGTCCTCCAGCACCTGCGCCCGCAGCGCCGCGGACGGCTCGGCGATCTTCCAGGCGATGATCGCGCACATCGTCAGCGACACGACGCCCATGATGACCGCCTGCGACTGCCACGCGTTGCCGAACAGCGGCAGCGTGAAACCCGCGATGAGCGCGGCCAGGAACGAGGCCCCGACCGGCCCCCACGTCCAGAACGCGAACGCCTGCGCCCGTCCCATCCGCGGCGAGAAGTCCCGCACCAGCGACGCGGTGATCGTGATGCCGGCGCCCTCGATGAACAGCATGAGGCACCGGATCCAGAACAGCCCGGCCACGGTGTCGACGGTGGCGAGCAGGAAATTGCACGCGGCCGTGACGGTCAGGGTCGGCACGAGGATCTTGACCCGGCCCCACCGGTCGGACAGGATGCCGCCGAACCCGGCCGAGATCCCGCCCACCAGCACCGACAGCGCGGCGATCTGGCCGTAGACGGTGAGCGACATGCCCAGGTCGTCCATGAGGAGAGGCAGGATGGTGGCGATCGTGGTCTCGAAGTTGACCACGAGGCTGGCCAGCACGGCTATCGCGAGCAGGAAGATCCTGCGGCGGCCGACGGGATAAACGCTCAGTTCGCGGACATAGAACGGCTTCATTCCCATCCTCCGGGGGACGGACCTGGGACTGTCGCTCTAGAACGCGTTTCTAGTTACTCAAGGGTTTCCGTTTCGTACCGGCAAGTCAATCTTTTCGGCCATCACAAACCCATCTCGACCACTCTCAGCGAGCGGAGCGGTCCATCTCGTGGCCGGGCATGGCAGGTTGTGACGGAATCGCCATCGATTCGCGGAACGGGCGGCTCTGAATGGGCATAAACTGCGCGCCTGTGAGCCTGCCTGTACGTGAACGTTCCCCCCGGCCAGGAGGCGGTCGCCACCGCCGTCCCGTGCCCACGTCCTTGCCGCCCGACGCTCCCCTGCTCGTGCTCGCCACCCCCGGCGAGATCACCGGAGTGGCCGAGGAGATCGCGGCGGTCGTACGCGTCGACCACCCGCAGATCGAGGTGCGGCTGAAGAGCGTCACCGACCTGGCGGACTCGCTGCCCTCCGGCCGCGACGCCGTCGTCGTCCCGCTGCTCACCTGGGAAGACCCCGTGGTCATGGCGGAGATCGGCAAGGCCGTCGCGGCCTCCGGCTCGGGAGCCGCCGTGACCGACGCGCTCGGGCCGCACCCGCTGCTGGCCGAGGCGCTGCACATCCGGCTCGCCGAGCGCGGCCTGGCCAGGGCCGACCGCGTACGCCTGCTGAACGTCGGCAGCCCCACCGACGCCGTCATCCTCGGCACGGTGGGCGGCCAGCGGGCCGTACAGGCCGTGCAGGCCACCGCGGTGCTCCTGGCCTCCAGGCTCACCCTGCCGGTCCTCGCCGCCTCGATGGACAGCGAGCCCGGGGTCGCCCTCGCCGCCCGGCAACTGCGCAAGGCCGGCGCGGAGCGCCTCGCGATTGCACCGTGCATGATCGGACACGAGGCCCCTGAGGGCATCGTCGAACAGGCGGCCGCGGAGATCGAAGCCGGGCACGCGGAGCCGCTCGGCTCCCACAGCGCCGTCGCCGAACTTGTCGCGCGAGCTTACGGAAGTCAACTCGCGACTTGACAGCAACTTGTAGAGATCACGGGACTCGCGTTACCGTCTGCGCATGCGGGGTGTGCTGTGCAAAGGTGAACGGTTAGGCCTCCGTGACGTCACGGAGGCCGACGTCGCCGCCCTGCACGCCGTCTACGGCGACCCCGCCGCGACGCAGCACACCCCCTTCCGCCCGCGCGATCTGCCCGAGGTCTCCGGGCTGGTCCGGCAGGCCATGGAGGCCGCCTGCGCCGAGCCGCGCCGCCTCTATCTGCTGGCCGTGGTCGACGCCGAGCACCACGACGTGATCGGGGTGGCCCGCCTGCGGATCGAGGCCGAGCACCCCCACAGCGCGGAGATCGGGTTCGGGCTGCATCCCGGCCAGTGGGGCCGCGGCACCGGCACCGACCTCGTACGCCTGCTGCTGAAGTTCGGCTTCAGGCAACTCGGGCTGCACCGCATCTGGGGCGCCCGCTCCCCCGCCAACCTGCCCGCGCAGCTCGCGATGCTGACGGCCGGCATGGTCGAGGAGGGGCGCATCCGCCACCACGTGCGAACGCCGCACGGCTGGCGCGACTCCATCGTGCACTCGGCCCTCGACGACGAGTGGGCCGAACGCTCCTAGCCGCGGAGCTGGACGCGCCACCCCTCGACGACCTGGGCGGCGACCCGGGCGGGAGAGCCCGCGGCGGCGTCCACCGTGTAGTCGGCGACCTCGGCCGCGTCGAGGATCGACGCCAATTCCCCCGCTCTCTTGAGATGCCAGTCAAGTGAGCCGGGGTCGTGAGTGTGGCGCACGGCCAGCCTTCTGTGGACTTCTGGGAGTGCGGCGTGGATCCGGCAGACGGTGAGCGGCACGCCCAGCGCCTCCGCGTAGCCGGCGCGGTCGGCGTGGCTCTCGATGACTCCGGCCAGCACCAGCCGCCGCGCGCCCGCGGCCAGGAAGTTCGCCGCCACCGGGCGCAGGTTGCGCAGGGTCAGGGCGCCGTTGAAGGGATCATCGGGCGGTGCGGGCCAGGCGCGGCGCAGCCAGTCGACGTCGATGACCGCGTTCGGCACGCCCGCGTCCGTCAGAACGTCGCCGGCGGCGTCGGCTACGGAGGTCTTGCCCACGCCCACGGTGCCCGTGATCAGGAGAGCCTCTGCCATTCTCGTGACCTTAGCGCCCTTACCGGGCAGGCGGAGTGGCAGGATCCGTGATTGTCGGTCGGGCGTCCTACGATGAGCCTCCTCACGGAGGGAAACTGCCATGCTCGACTCGCTGATCGTGCCCCTGTTCGTCACCACGGACCTGCCGCCGGAGGCGGACCTGGCCGGGTTCGGGGAGCTGCTCGCCGGCACGGCGCGCGTGCTCGGCCGCGACGGCGCGGGCTACGCGGCGTTCCTGGCGGGCAGGGTGTTCTGGCTCGACCGGCCCGTGCTGCCGGGGCAGCGCCCCGCCGCCGACACGGAGCTGCGCTTCGCCGGCATGCTGGGCCACCTCGCCGCCTCCGGCGCCGGCCACACCGCGCGTGACGTGGTCGGCGACGTGCGCAGGGCGATCGGCGAGGCGGTGACCGAGCGCTACGGCGACGTGGGCGTCGCCCCCGCCGTGTTCGCGATCCGCGACCAGGACGTCCGGGAGCGCACCCCCGACAACGCCCTGTCCGTCGACACCCCCGGCGCCGCGGCGGAGCTGGTGAGCGCGGCCCGTCCCTATCTCTGGCCGTCCCGGCTCCCCCGTGCGATGGTGATCGGAGATCGTTCGACGGGAGCGGCCTGACGACCAGGAGGTTCGCGCATGGCGGTGATCGGTGCCATCTGCTTCGGGATCGTGATCGGATGGCTGGCCCGCACGACCCAGCGCCACCGGCCGGGCGCGGCCGGTTTGTCCGACCTCTCCGCGGTGCTGGCCGTCGTGGGCGGGGGAGCGGTGACGGCGCTGCTCGGCTCGCCGGAGGTGTTCGGCGGCTACGCGGTGGGGCTAGCGGTCGGCTTCTTCGGCCACCTCGCACTGGTCACGCTCATGCCCGGCTCGAAGTGGACCGGTGATCAGCCGGGCAGGCCGACCAGCACGTACGGCGCCCAGAGCTCCGGCTCGGCCGAGCCGTAGAGCTCGCGCAACCCGAGCACGGCCGAGCGCAGGGCCCGCGCCGCGCCCTCGCCGTCGCGCCGCCTGGCGTAGAAGTCGCGCAGGAGGGCGAGGGTGATCTCGGGGGCCACCGGCCAGAGCGCCAGCAGCGCCGACCTGGCCCCCGCGTGCAGGAACGCGTGTCCCAGCGCGGCCACGTCCTCCGCGCTCCGGACCGACCCGTGGCTCTGTTCGTGGGCGGTGAGGACGACGAGCCGGGCGTCGACGTTCATGCTCATCAACCTTCCGGCGGTGAGCAGGCCGTCGGCGAGCCGGACGCCCGAGCCGGACGGGTCACCCTGACCGAAGACTCCGTGGCACGCCAGATGCAGCACCTCCCACGTGCCGGGCAGCAGCGCCGCCGTGGCCGACGGGCCGGTGCGCGGCCGTGTGCCGAGCAGCGCGGCGATCTCCTCCGCCTCGGCCTCCTGCGGGAACCCCAGCACCAGCGCGCTCCCCTTGTCCGCTTCGGGACGCCGCGCCAGGCGGGTCAGGACGGCGGCGGACGGAGCGTAGGCGACGGGAAAGCGTTCGATCAGCGTGCGGCCGTCCGGAGCGAGCGCGTGGAGCGGGATGCCGTGCAACTCGGCGTGCGGGAGGAGGTGCACGACGTCGAGGTCGTCGCCGAAGGCCTCGAGCACCTCCCCCAGCAGCAGATCGGCCAGCCGGCGCCAGAGGTCCGCGCGGCGCCGGCGGGCCTCGACCTCCAGCAGCCCGGGCCGTCTGCGCACGGTTTCGAGGAAGTCGTTCAGGACGTCGCGGCCCGCCGAGGTCGGGAACACCCGCGGCCCGGCCCAGCCCGTGCGGTGGGCGAGCACGGTGACGCTGCCCTCGCCCACCGAGAACCCGAGCAGCCCGACGCCGCCTGAGGCCGCAGGTGAGCGGGGTGCGACGAGGGCGTCCAGCTCGGCCTGGTCGGGGGGTGCGCCACGCCGCAGCGCCACGTGCGCGGGGGCCAGGGGTTCCATCCGCCGCCACACCGCCTCCAGGCCGGCCCTGGCCTGGCGGGCCCTCCGGAGCAGCGCCGCCGCCTCCTCCGGGTCCCGCGTGTTGCGGGCGGCCGTCATGAGCGTACGCACGGCGTCCAGCCCCCGCCGCTCGTCCTCCAGCGTCTCACCGGCCACCGGGCCGGGCGCGGGCCACCGCACCGGGCGCACGGGCCCGTCCGGCCGGGCGAGGCCTGGCCCGCTGTCGGCGGGGTCGCGTTGTCCCGGGTCGTCGTGCGGTGGAGGGTCGAGGTGAGCGGCCAGGGCGGTGGCTTTGGCGCGTTCGGTGATGGCCCAGGCGGTCAGGCCGCGGCGCAGGCGTACGGCGAGGTCGAGCGCTCGGCCGCCGGCGGGCGGGTGAGCGAGCTCGAAGGCGCGTTCGGCGTCGGCCAGGGCCGCGGGCAGGTCGCCGAGCGCCTCCGCGGCCAGGGAGCGGTGGTGGCAGGCGAGGCCCAGTTCCAGGTCGTGTCCGAGGTCGGTCAGCAGGTCGACGGCCGTGGACAACCGGCGGCGGGCGCGGGCGTACGAGCCGGTCGTGAGGTCGTGCGCGCCCAGGCGGCTCATGGCGAGCGCCGCGCCGGGACGGTGGCCGAGCTCCTCCGCCAGGGCCAGCGCCTCCTCCAGCAGCAGCACCGCACGCGCCGAGCCCTCCAGCCGGGCCAGGGTGATCAGGGCGCGCACCAGGCCGCGCCCCCTGCCGCGGGCGCGTTCGAGCGCCAGGCAACGTTCGGCGAGCGGCTTGGCCTCGCCGGGCTCATCGCGCAGCAGGTGGACCTGGGCGAGGTCACCGTAGGCGTCCGCGAGCCCGGTCTCTCCGCCCAGTTCCTCACCGATGGCGAGGGACTGGCGGTAGCGGGCCGCCGCCTCGTCCAGTTCGCCGAGCCTGAGGTGGAGGGCGGCCCGCCCGGCGAGCAGCGGGGCGCGCAGGGCTCGCCATACCGGGGCCTCGACCAGGGCGAGACCCTCGTCGAACGCGTCCGTGGCCTCCTGCCAGCGGGCCTGGGCGGTGAGGGCACGGCCGAGCAGGTCAAAAGTCCGGACCAGCTCGGCCGGGAGCGCTGATCCCGTCGCCCTGGCCAGGTCGGCGGCGTGGGTGAGGTGCCGGACCGACTCGTCCGCGCGTCCGAGGTCGCCGGCCGCCGCTCCCAAATTCCGCAGGTGCTCGGCGCGGCGGCCGTCGCGTAGCCTGTGACCGCGCTCCGCGTGGTCGTAGGCGGCCATCGGGTCTCCCAGGGCTCGGCAGATCGCGGAGAGCCTGGCCAGCAGATATGAGCCCTCCTCCGTCCCCTCGGCGCCCGCGGCGGTGACGGCGGGTGGCCAGGCGGCGAGTGCCTCTTCGGCGAGGGCGCGGGCCGTACGCAGGTCACCCGCTGCCTTTGCCTCCTCGACGCGCAGCCAGAGCTCCAGCCGCTCCGCCCTGTCATCCGGGGTGCCGCCCGCCCGCAGGGTGGTGACCGCCTGGGTGAGGGTGGTACGGCCGCGGGTCACGTCCCCGAGGGCCAACTGGATGGCGGCCAGCCGCGAGAGGATCTCGGCGTCCAGCTCCCCCGCCATGGGCGCGATCACCTCGAACGGCGCCCCCACCACGTCCCCGGCCGTCTCCAGCTCCGTGAGGCCGGTCTCGAGCGCGGCCCTGGCGCGGCGGAACTCGCCCTGTCGTTCCAGGGCGAAGCCGAGCCTGACGGAGGCGAGGGCCGCCAGCCGGTCCTGGCCGCTGTCCCGATAGCCGGCCATGGCCTGTTCCAGCGCCGGCACCTGCGCGGCCACGTCACCGGTGCGCGCGGCCAGCGCCGCCAGCCGGTCGCGTACGACGGCCTCTTTGAGCGGGTCTCCCGCGGCCGGCCCGAGCGCCGAGCGCAGGTGTTCGCCCGCCTCGCGCAGCTCGCCGAGCCGCACGTCCAGAGCGGCCCGGCCCAGGGTGGCGGCCAGGAGCGCCTCGGAGTCGTCCGCGACGGCGGCCAGTTCCATGGCCCGGTCGAGGTCCGCCGAGGCGTCCTCGGCGCGGTCGAGCGCGGTCAGGCAGGCGGCCCGCATGGTGAGGGCCGTCGCCTCCTTGGCGGGGGCGCGCAGCCGGGCGAAGGCCTCCGCCGCGGCCCCGAAGCCCTCCAGCGCCCGCTCGGACTCGCCCTCCGCGTACGCGAGCGCGCCCAGGTTGTACCTGACGGACCCGGCCCCGTCGTCGTGGCCGGCGGCTTCGTAGTCGCGTCCGGCCAGCTCGAAGGCGAAACGTGCGCCGTCGACGTCGCCGCGTTCACGGCGGCGGCGCGCGATGCGGTACCACTCGTCGGCGGGCTCGCGACGCCGCCCCCTCCGCCGTACGATCTCCACCAGCCGGGTCTCGCAGGCGGCCGCCTGCGCGCGGTGGCCGCGCGCGGCCAGCATGACGGCGTGCGCGTCGAGCGTCCCGCAGGCTCCCTCCCACGCTCCTGCCGCCTCCAGCTCGATGGCGCAGGCGGTGATGCGTTCACCGGCCGCCGTGAGGTCGTCCTGGTCGACGGCCGCCCTTGCGGCGGGCACCAGGGCCATGGCCGCCCGCTCGGTCTCGCCCAGCTCCAGGTACAGCTCGCGGGCCCTGGCCGTACGGACCACGGCCGCCGCCGGGTTCCCCGCGGCCAGGTGGGCCTCGGCCGCGCGCTCCTGGTGGGAGGCCTCCTCGGCGGCCAGCCCGGCGTCCTCGCACAGGGCGACGGCGCGCAGGTGCTCCTCGACGGCACGCGCGGGATCGCCGCGCCGCAGGTGAACGGCTGCCTTGTTGCCGAGCTGTCGCGCCTGTGAGCTCGGCTCGCCCAGCTCGCCGTAGAGCGCGGCCGAGCGTTCGTACGCCTCCAGCGCCCGGTCGAGCAGTCCGGCGTCCTCCTCGCCCGCTCCCTGCCGGGACAGCGCGTACGCCATCCGCGCGCGCGACCCGGCCTGGTCGAACGCTGTGGAGGCCCGCCCCAGCACGTGGCCTGCGAGGCGCGGACGGCCGAGTTCGGTGAGCCGCGACGCCACCTGGAGCAGGTGCTCGCCACGCTCCTCCGGCGCTCGCGCCTGCCGTTCGGCCAGCCGCAGGAGCTTTCCCGCCAGTTCCTCGTCCGGCGAGCGCAGGGCCAGCCCGGTCGCGGCCTGCGCCAGCCGCTCGTCCACGGGAACCGGGTCCGGCTGCTCGATCAGATCCTCCAGCAGGTCCTCCAGCAGGTCCCCGAGCCGCGCCGGCGGCCCGCCGGCGTCGGCGGGGGTGGCCAGGATCAGGGCCTCGCTCAGGTCGTCCGTGTCGCCGCGTGCGGAGAAGCGGGCCAGCAGGGCCTCGCCCAGGGTGTGCTGGGCGGGCGCCGGGTCGCGGGCGCTCTTCATGGCGAGCTCGAGGGCCTGGCGGGCGGACTCGACGGCGTCGTCGAGGTCCTCCTGCCGTCCCGCCCGCGTGGCACGCCACCGCAGCACCCCGGACATCAGCTCGTACGCCTCGGCCCGCAGCGCCGGCCGGTCACCGGCAGCGAGCGCCTCGCGCAACGTGGCGACGGCCTCGTCGGCGCTCTCGGCGGTGAGACGCAGCGTCAGCGCGCGGCCGAGCAGCACCAGCACCTCGGGCCTGGCCGCGTCGTAGCGGTCCTGGGCGGCGAGCGCGGCGTGGGCCGCCGCGACCGGCTCTGCCGGATCACCCCCGGTGGCGACGGCGTGCTTGAGCAGCGCGTTCGCCAGGCCGGCGAGCAGCCGGGCACGCTCGGGGTGTCCGGCGGGGGCGAGCGCGGCCGCCTCGCCTGCCGCCTTGACCGCGGCGTCCAGGTCGGCGAGGTCTCCGGTGACGGCGTAGCGTCTCCGGCGGCGCTCGCCCAGCAGAACGAGCCGCGCGACGGGGTCCTCGCCGAGCCCTCGGATCGTCTCGCCGGGCGTCACGCGCATCGCCTCCAGCATCTCCATGCCGGCTTCGAGCGAGCGTTCGTCCCCCGTGACCACGAACCACTCCACCAGCCCGCTCGCGAACGGGGCCAGCACCCCGGACGTGGCCCACGGCTCGTGCCAGAAGTCCAGCGCGCACTGCCCCACCCTGATGAACGCCAGCAGGTCGCCGTCCGACAGCGACCGGTCGGCCCGCTCACGGGTGAGGTCGACGAGCGCGCGCAGCGACTGTGACCTGCTCTGGCTGGCCGCAGGGCTCCGCGCAGCTCTCAGGTAGGCCCTGACCAGGTCCTCGTCACCGGGCGCCGCGCGGCTGAGCGCATCCGCCAACTCGCCCAGGTGGGTGGCGGGATCGGCGAGGGCCGCGCGGAACAGCAGGTGCACGGCGTCGTCGGCGGCCTCGGGCGAACCCGTCTCCTCGTGCAGCCGCACCAGTCCGCCGCCCAGCGCGGCCAGGGCGCCGGGCGCCCACGCGGGGCCGGTCGCACGCACACGCTCGCCCGAGCGGGACCCCCGCGCGGGCGCGTCCCGCCGCGCGCCACCGCCCGTTCCGGAAGGGCCGCTTGGTTCCGGTGGGTCGGCCGGGCCGGGCGAACCGCCGGATCCGGGCGGGCCGTCCGTGCCGCCCGGGTCGCCCGTGCCGCCCGGGTCGCCCGTCGCCACGGAGCCGGGCGACGCCTCAGGGGCGTCCGAGCCGACGGGGTCTTCCGGGACGGGCGGGCGTACGGACTCCTGGAGGAGCACTTCGCCCAGCCGCTCGGCGACCTCGTCCGCCCCCGGACGTGTCATCGCGTGCCGGACCAGGGCCTGGACCAGCAGCCCCACGTGCGGGTACGCGCCCGGATCCACCATGCGGAAGATCTCCTCGACCAGCCCGGCCCAGCCGGCGGCGGAGTCGCCGGCCGGCAGGCGGGAGCCGCGCAGCCGTTCGGGCAGGCGGCCCGGGTCGAGCAGCGCCACGGCGGCGAAGAACGCGCCCGCGACCGCGGCGTCCTGGGTGATCCGCTGGTCGAGCCGGTAGCGGGCCAGGTGCAGCATGCCGATCAGGCGCCATGCGGTGGCGTCGGAGCGGTCGCCGGCGCACGCGCGCATCGCCTCCTCCGCCTCGGACAGCGCCGCCGGATCCCAGATCAGGTCGGGATCGGCGGCCTGCTCGAAGCGTTCGATGCGGGCGGCCAGTGCCTCGGCCGGGTCGGTCATGGCCAAAGGCTCTCACCAGCGTGCGCCCGCGTACAGAAGTGCTGATCACGGTGCCGGCTCGTGCCGCTGTAAGCGCTTGCACAAACGTGGCGTGCCGGCGTCGCCAACTTCCCGTACAGACCCCGGCGCGTAACGGTGAGGTCACGCCGGTGGCGGGTAGTCACGGTGCATGCTCTACGGCAAGGAACATGTCCAGCGTTATCAGGAAACCGACGGCGCCGAGGGACACGACTGGAACAACACCACGGTGCTCCTCCTCACCACCAAAGGCCGCAAGTCGGGCCGGCCGTACACGACGCCGCTCATCTACCAGCGCCACGGCGACGCCTACGTGATCGTGGCCTCCAAGGGCGGCGACCCCGACCATCCGGAGTGGTACAAGAACCTCGTCGCCAACCCGGACGTCGACGTGCAGGTGAAGGACCAGCGGTTCAAGGCCCGCGCCCGCACGGCGCCCCCTGAGGAGAAGCCGGAGCTCTGGCGGCTGATGACGGCCACCTGGCCGGACTACGACAACTACCAGCGCCAGACCGATCGCGAGATCCCGGTCGTCGTCCTCGAACGCATCGACTGACCCGCGAGGCGCGGAGACGGCCCGCCGCCGGCCATGACCGGGACGGCCGGTGATCGGGCGTCGCCGGCACGGCCCACGACCCACCACGGAAGCGGCCCGCCGGGCGCCGTTACGGTGCTCGGCCCTGTGCGGGTCAGAGGCCGTCTCCCTGGAGGCCCCCGGCGTGGTGCGGCGGGTGGCGTGCCGCCGGCTCCGCCGTACCGGATGGAAGGGTTCGACCTTCACACAAGCGCGGCGTAGAGGTCGCGTGTGCGGTGGGCGATGCGTGACCAGGAGAAGTGGTCGACCGCGCGGGCGCGGCCGGCCCGGCCCATCGCCTCGGCGCGAGCAGGGTCGCCGAGCAGGGTGTTGACGCGGTCGGCCAGGTCGGCGGCGAACCGTTCCGGGTCGTGCGGCGTGCCGTCGCCGCTCTGCGAGATCGGCACCAGCAGCCCCGTCTCGCCGTCGGCCACCACCTCGGGGATGCCGCCCGTCGCCGTCGCCACCACGGCCGTCTCGCAGGCCATCGCCTCCAGGTTGACGATCCCCATCGGCTCGTAGACCGACGGGCACACGAACACCGTCGCGTGCGTCAGCAGCTGGATCACCTCGGGCTTGGGCAGCATCTCCTGGATCCAGAAGACGCCGTCGCGGTCGAGGCCGCGCACCAGCGCGGTCACCTCGGCGGCGATCTCCGGCGTGTCGGGCGCCCCCGCGCAGAGCACGAGCTGGGCGCCGGGGTCGAACGAGTGCGCCGCGTGCAGCAGGTGGACCAGGCCCTTCTGGCGGGTGATGCGGCCGACGAACACGACGTAGGGCCTGGCGGGGTCGACGCCGTGCATCCGCAGCACGTCGAGGCCGGGGTCGGGGGCGTATTCCGTGGTGTCGATGCCGTTGTGCACGACGGTGACCCTGCCGGGCGGGATCTCGGGGTAGGCGGCCAGGACGTCGCGTCGCATGCCCTCCGACACCGCGATCACCGCGTCGGCGGACGCCAGGGCGGTGCGCTCTGCCCACGACGAGATCGTGTAGCCGCCGCCGAGCTGCTCGGCCTTCCACGGCCGCAGCGGCTCGAGGCTGTGCGTGGTGACCACGTGCGGGATGCCGTGCAGCATCTTCGCGACATGCCCGGCGAAGTTGGCGTACCAAGTGTGCGAGTGAACGACGTCCGCGCCCTCGCAGGCGGCGGCCATCTCCAGGTCGACGCCGAGCACCTGCAGTGCGGGGTTGGCGCCTTCGAGCCCGCCCGGCACGCGGTAGGCCGACACCCCCGCCTCGGCGCGCCCGGCCCCGAAGCAGCGCACCCGCACGTCGGCCAGTTTCCGCAGCTCCCTGACCAGGTATTCCATGTGCACACCGGCTCCGCCGTAAACCTCCGGCGGGTATTCACGGCTGAGCAGATCAACACGCATGACACGACTTTATGGCGGTCCACGTCCGGCGGACCACCACAAGGAGCGAGTGTTGCACCGTTGACCGCTTCCGCCGGCCCAGGACACGTCGGCGAGCCTCTGACCAGGAAACTCCCAAGGGCACATTGATCCGCAAATCCGGACACGCGCGAGGGCCACCGTGCGGGCTTTCGTCGATAGATCGGCCATTTGAGGGTAGCGTCCAGAACATGAGGTCCCGGAAGGTGCTTGCGGTCGTGCTGGCAGGTGGAGAGGGCAAGAGGCTCATGCCGCTCACGGCGGATCGGGCCAAACCGGCCGTGCCGTTCGGGGGGATGTATCGGCTCATCGACTTCGTGCTGTCCAACCTGGCCAACGGCGGCTTCCTGAAGATCGTCGTGCTCACGCAGTACAAGAACCACAGCCTCGACCGGCACGTGTCGCGCACCTGGCGGCTGACGGCGATGCTGGGCAACTACGTCACCCCCGTGCCGGCGCAGCAGCGGCTCGGCCCGCGCTGGTTCTCGGGTTCGGCGGACGCCCTGTTCCAGAACCTGAACCTGATCTACGACGAGATGCCCGAGCACGTGATCGTCTTCGGGGCCGACCACATCTACCGCATGGATCCGCAGCAGATGGTCGAGCAGCACGAGGACTCCGGCGCCGACGTCACCGTCGCGGCGATCCGGCAGCCGCTGTCGCTGGCCGACCAGTTCGGCGTGATCGAGACCGACCCCGAGGGCCGCCGGATCGTCGCTTTCAGGGAGAAGCCGAAAGACGCGGTGGGGCTGGCCGACTCTCCCGACGAGGTGTTCGCGTCGATGGGCAACTACGTGTTCAAGACGCAGTCGATGATCGACGCGCTGCGCGAGGACGCGCTCGACCCCACGAGCAAACACGACTTGGGGGGAAACATCATCCCGATGCTGGTCAAGTCGGGCGGCGCCGATGTGTACGACTTCGCGCACAACATCGTCCCCGGCTCCAGCGAACGCGACCGCGGCTACTGGCGCGACGTGGGGACGCTCGACGCCTACTACGACGCCCACATGGACCTCATCTCGGCCCATCCGGTGTTCAACCTCTACAACGACAAGTGGCCGATCTACACCGGGCACGACCCGCTGCCGCCCGCCAAGTTCGTGCACAACGACGGTGACCGGGTGGGGCGGGCGATCGACTCGCTGGTCTCCCCCGGCGTGATCGTCTCCGGCGGTACGGCGATCCGATCGGTCCTGTCGCCGAAAGTGGTGCTCCACTCCCACTCACTAGTGGAGGACTCCGTGCTGATGGAGAACGTCAAGATCGGCAGGGGCGCGGTGGTGCGCAAAGCGATCATCGACAAGAACGTGGTGATCCCCGAGGGCGCGCGGATCGGTTTCGACCTGGAGTACGACCGCACCAGGTTCGCGCTGACGCGAGGCGGGGTCGTGGTCATCGGGAAGAACGAGATCGTCGACCGGTAGCCGGAACATTCCGGAGGCGGTCGCGGAGGTGTTCCCGTGAGGGCGACCGGCGCGGTGCCGGAGCGCCGGGCAACGGTGTCACAGGAGCCGAGCACCACGGGGTCGGTTGTCAGTCAGGGGTCGCCGATCGGTGGGGGGCC
>NZ_SMJZ01000087.1 GCF_004348345.1 Nonomuraea longispora | reverse complement strand
GAGAACGAGCTGGACCGGCTGGACATCCTGTACGGCTTCGGCGTGCGCCAGATCGGCGTCGCCTACTCACAGGCGAACCAGTTGGGCGGTGGCCTGTCGGAGAGCTCGGACGGCGGCCTGACCCATTTCGGCCGCCGGGCCGTGACCCGCATGAACAAACTCGGCATGGCCATCGACATCTCCCACTCCGGCGACCGCACCTGCCTCGACGTCATCGAGCACTCCAACGTGCCCGTCTTCATCACCCACGCCGGAGCCCGCGCCGTCTGGCCCACCAACCGCATGAAACCCGACGACGTCATCCGCGCCTGCGCCGAACGCGGCGGCGTCATCGGCCTCGAGGCCGCCCCCCACACCACCCTCTCCGACCAGCACCCCAAGCACTCGCTGGAATCCGTCATGGACCACTTCACCTACTGCGTGGACCTCGTCGGAATCGACCACGTCGCCTTCGGACCGGACACCAACTTCGGCGACCATGTCGGGCTGCACGACTCCTTCACCGGCCACCTGTCCATCGCCAACGCGCACGGCCACGTCGAGCACCCCCGGGTGCCGTACGTCGAAGGCATGGAGAACCCGGCGGAGAACTTCACCAACATCGTCGGTTGGCTCGTCAAGCACGGCTACGGCGACGACGAGATCGGCAAGGTCATAGGCGGGAACATCCTGCGCGTACTCCGGGAGGTCTGGTGAACAGAGGCAAGCGCTGGTCGGCGGCGGTCGTGGGACTGGTGGCCACGGTCGTGCTCGCGTCGTGCGCCCTCAACGAGGGCAACGGCGAGCCGGGCGCCTCCGGCGGCGCCGGCGCCACGACGTTGCGCATCGGCACCACCACCGACGTGGCGAACTTCAACCCGCTGCAGTCGCTGAGCAAGACCGACAACTGGATTCTGAACGCGATGTATCCGCATCTGCTGCGCATCGACGGCAATGCCAGGAAGGTGCCGGAGCTGGCGCAGAAGTACGAGTACCAGGACGGCGGTAAGAAGGCCGTCTTCACCCTGCGCGACGACTTCGTCTGGAGCGACGGCAAGCCGGTGACCTCGGCCGACGTGAAGTACTCGGCCGAGATGATCATGAAGCACGAGCTCGGAAACGTGGCGGCCAAGCTCGGCATGGTCGAGAGCATCGACACCCCCGACGACACCACCGTGACTTTCGACCTCGAACGGCCCTACGCGCCGTTCGCCGAGGGTGTCGGGTTCTGGATGGCGATCGTGCCCAAGCACGTCTTCGAGAAGGCGGGCGACGTGTCGAAGTTCGCCAACGACTCCGAATGGGTCGGGGCGGGGGCGTACATCCTGCAGAGCGCCACGCCCGGCCAGCGCTACGTGATGAAACGCAATGACCAGTACCCTTACGCCCCCAAGGGCGGCGCGGCGGTCGAGACCGTCGAGTACCGGGTCTACCCGGACGTCAACACCATGCAACTGGCCCTGCGCAACGGCGACATCGACCTCATGGGGACGCCGGTCCCCGCCTCGGCGGTGGCCTCCTTCAGCGGCGACCAGAAGATCAAGCTGCAGGAGGTCGGCTCGCTGGGCTTCGCCCACATCACCTACAACGTCAGCAACAAGCACCTGGCCAAGCAGAAGGTGCGCCAGGCGCTGTCGATGGTCGTGGACACCCAGTCGATCATCGAGACGGTGCTCCAGGGCGAGGCGGAACCCATGGTGGGCCCGATCTCGCCGATCTTCGACGAGTACGACAACACCGGCCTCAAGCCGTACCCGTTCGACCCGGCGGGCGCGCGCAAGCTGCTCGAAGAGGCCGGATACGCCGACGAGAACGGCGACGGCAAGCTCGACGGCCTGAACCTGGAGATGGTCTGCGACCAGAGCAACCCGAACCTGACCAGGGTCGCGCAGGTCGTCCGCGAGGACGCGGCGAAGGCCGGCGTGGAGCTCACCGCGTCGTGCGTCGAGCGCAACACGTTCCTGAGCAGGACCAAGAGCGGCGACTACGACATCGACGTCTCGCAGTGGGCGGTCTTCGACAACCCGATGGACCAACTCCGCAGCACGTACCTGTCGAGCAACCCCGGCGGCATCAACTACAACCTGGTCAAGGACGACAAGCTCGACGACCTCATCGACGCCGCAGCGGGGACGACCGAGCACGAGCAACTCGTGACGAGGGTGACAGAGATCGACGCCTACGTGCACGACCAGGCGCTGCTCACGCCGCTGTACGTGGAGAAGATCCGCTTCGCCTACGACGGCAGCAAGTTCACCGGCTTCCAGCCCTCGCCCAGCGACCTGCTCGGCATGGTGACCGGGTTCTCGCTGTCGCAGGTCAAGCCGGTCACCTGAGGATCGGACAGAGGCTTCACCATGGTCGAATTCACCGTCCGGCGGGCGCTACGCGCGGTCCTGACGATCTGGATCGCCGTCACCGTGACGTTCTTCCTGCTGCGGCTGCTGCCAGGAGATCCCACTCTCCTGGTCGTCGAGGGGGACATGACCCCCGAGATGCAGCAGGCGCTGCGCGTGCAGTACGGGCTGGACAAGCCGATGCTCACGCAGTACTGGCTCTATCTGACCGAGCTGGTGCAGGGGAACTTCGGCACCTCGTTCCGGCAGCTCCAGCCGGTCACCGAGATCATCGTCTCGCGGGTGCCGTGGACGCTGATGCTCGCCGGGTCGGCGTTCGTGCTGACGATCCTGCTCGGCATCCCCCTCGGCGTGTACGCGGCGGCCCACCGCGGCAGGCGGCTGGACCGGATCGTCCAGATGTTCGGCATCACCGGGCACGCGCTGTTCGTGCCGAGCATCGCGATCCTGCTGCTGGTGGTGGCCGGCTCCTGGCTCGGCTGGTTCCCGATCGGCGGCGCGATCGACCCGGACACGCGCGGCCTGGCCGCTTACCTGAGCCTGTTCCACCACCTCGCGCTCCCGCTGATCAGTCTCGTGATCGTGCAACTCGGACCGTACGCGCTGACGTTGCGCACGAACATGCTGGAGGTGCTGGGCGAGGACTATGTCAAGAGCGCGCGGGGCCGGGGCCTGTCGACACGGCGCACGTTGTGGAAGCACGCGCTGCGCAACGCCATCCTCCCGGCGCTGACGCTCATGGGCCTCCAGCTCGGCACCCTGGTCGGCGGCGCGGTGCTCACCGAGACCGTGTTCGCCTACCCGGGGGTCGGCCGACTGATCTTCGAGGCCGTCGGCCAACTCGACTACCCGCTGCTGCAGGGAGCGTTCATCATGCTCGCGATCACCGTGGTCGTCGCGAATCTGATCACCGACGTGGTCGGCATGCTGCTCAACCCGAGGATCCGCACATGAGCGCGCCGATCCCGGAGAGCACCCGGACTGCGACGGCCCCGTCCCGGACGGGCGGCCTGCGCAGGTTCGTCGCCCAGCCCACCGGTGCGCTGTCGCTGACGGTGTTGCTGGTGTTTGTGGTGACGGGCGTGTTCGGGCCGCTGTTCGTGGACCGGCCGGGCGGGCTCGGCAGTGAGATCCTCCAGGCCCCGTCGTCCGCGCATTGGTTCGGCACCGACGACCTGGGGCAGGACGTGTTCGCGCAGGTCGTGTGGGGCACCCGCGTCAGCCTCACGGTCGGTGCGGCGGCCTCGGGCCTGGCCATCCTCATCGGCACCGCGCTGGGTCTGATGGGCGCGTACTCACGGCGGGCCGACGCCTGGATCACCACGGTGACCGACCTGATGTTGTCGCTCCCGCTGCTGCCGCTGATGATCATTGTGACCGCGGTGGCGGGGCCCAGCATCCTGACGCTGACCGTGGTGATCGGGCTGTTCTCCTGGCCGGAAGTGACCCGGCTCATCCGGTCCAACGGCATGGTCGTGGTGGCGATGCCGTACATCGACGGAGCCCGCGCGCTCGGCGCCGGCGGGTGGCGGATCGTCACCCGGGAGGTGCTGCCGGCCGTGGTGCCGCTGGTCGTCGTGAGCGTGCTGCTCACCGCGGCCCGCGCGGTGATCTCTGAGGCCGGGCTGAGCTTCCTCGGCCTCGGCGACCCCGACTCCTGGTCGTGGGGACGGATCATGCTCAACGCCCAGCGCAGCGGCGTGTTGTCCACCGCCTGGTGGCAGACGCTCTTCCCGTCCCTGGCCATCCTGCTGCTCGTGCTCGCGGCGACGGTCGCCGGGGTGCGCTTCAACGACTCCCGAGACCCGCGGCTGAAGGACCGGTGATCCATGCGCCTCTCCCCCGCCCACTACGCCGGCGTCCACGCCTCACTGCGGCGCGCGCTCGACGAGGACGGCCTGGACGGCTTCCTCGCCACCGCGCCCGCGGACGTCGCCTATCTCGCCGGCTTCTTCTACGCGGTCACAGAACGACCTGTCTACCTCTGGTTCCCCCGTGAGGGGCGGCCGGTGTGCCTGGTGCCGCAGCACGATGACGAGTACGCCCGTCTCCAGCGCATCGAGGCCGACCTGGCCACCTACGCCGAGTACCCCGGTGTGGACCCCGCCGAGCGAGTGCTGGCCCGGCTGATCGCCGGCGCAGGGCGGTCCGCCGCCAGGATCGGCGTCTCCGGCGGCCTCACGCTCGCCGCGCTCGGGCTGCTGACGGCCGCCCTGCCCGGCAGCACGTTCGAGACCAGCACGGCGGTGTCGCGGTTGCGTGTCGTCAAGCGCCCTGAGGAACTGGAGCGGCACCGCGAGGCGGCGGCGATCTGCGACGAGATGCTGGCGGCCGGCCGCGCTCTCATCGAGGACGCGCTGCGCTCCGGCGGGCCGCTGCCCAGTGAGGGCGATCTGGCACGGCACGTCATCGGTCACGGCACCGACGCGATGTACCAGCGCTACGACCACGTCATCTACACCACCAAGCTGGCCGGCGGCCTGGTGTACGCGGGGCCCAACTCGGCCCACCCGCACGGCCTGCCGAGCCGGCGCAGGTTGGAGCCGGGCGACACGGTCATTCTGTCCCTCGGCGCCGCGGTCGGCAGCCGGTTCGTCGAGAGCGAGCGTACGTTCGTCATCGACGAGCCCTCCGCCGATCAGCGCCGCTACTTCGCCGCCGCCGCGCAGGCCCAGGAGGTGGGCACGGCGGGCCTGCGCGCCGGGCGCTCCTGCGCGGAGGTGAACCGTGAATGCCTCGATGTGATCAGAGGACACGGGCTCGGCGCGTACCTCCGCCACCGCCAAGGCCACGGCATCGGCGTGCAGAACCACGAGCCGCCCTGGGTCGAGGACGGCGATGACACGGTCATCGGCGCCGGGATGGTGCTGTCCAGCGAGCCCGGCGTGTACGTGCCGGGGCACGGCGGCTACCGCATCTCCGACACCGTGCTGATCACCGAGGACGGGCCTGAACGGCTCACCCACTACCCCCGCGCACTTGAGGAGAACGTGATCGCGCCGTGAAGACGACCGTGGAGATCAACGGAACCCGCCTGGTCGCGGAGGTCATGGGGCCCGAGGGGGCGCCCGCGATGGTCGTGCACCACGGCGCCCCCGGTCTCGGCAGCCGTGCCGAGCCGCGCCGGTCGTTCGGCCCTTTCTCCGACACCATGCGCGTCGTCGTCTTCGACGCGCGCGGGTCGGGCGAGTCGGGCGACGACGGCCCTTTCACCCACGCCCAGTGGGTCGCCGACGTCGAGGCGGTGCGCCGGCACTTCGACCTCGGCCGCATCGTGATGGCCGGCGGCTCGTACGGCGGATTCATCGCGATGGAGTACGCCCTGGCCCATCCGGAGAACGTGGCCGCGCTCGTGCTCCGGGACACGGCGGCCAACACCGACTACGACCATCTCGCGGTCGAGCGAGCGAGGACCACCGACCGGGTGACGATCCCCGAATGGGTCATCG
Source organism: Nonomuraea longispora (assembly GCF_004348345.1). Lineage (GTDB taxonomy): Bacteria > Actinomycetota > Actinomycetes > Streptosporangiales > Streptosporangiaceae > Nonomuraea > Nonomuraea longispora. Next base: position 27,284 of record NZ_SMJZ01000087.1, on the reverse strand, counting down.
ACCGCATCGGCACGGGTGATTTCACCAGCAATGAGCAGTTCAGGGAGTATTGGCGGGCGATCCTCCCGTTGTACGACCACACGTACGATCCGGATGCGGTCGAGCGGAGGGCCGCCGCGACGTCGTACCACTACCGCACCCACAATGCGGCCTTCGGCGAGAACCTGCCCGTCTACGACCTCACGCCCCGGCTGCCGGAGATCGCCTGTCCGGCGCTGGTGACCGTCGGCCGGCACGACTGGCGCACGCCTGTACCCGCCTCGCAGGTGATCGCGGACCTGATCCCGGACAGCGAGCTTGTCGTCTTCGAGGAATCGGGCCACTCGCCGCAGTTGGAGGAGCCCGAGAAGTTCCAGCGGGTGGTCAGGGACTTCCTGGCCAGGGCGGGCGTGTCATGAACGCGGACGAGGCCGCCCTCAGCGTGCGCGCCCTCAGCGTGGAGTTCGCCACCCGCGAAGGACCCGTGCGGGCCGTCCGCGACGTCGCGCTCGACGTGTACGCCGGCCGCACGCTGGCCATCCTCGGCGAGTCCGGCTCTGGCAAGTCCGTGACCGCTCTGACGATCATGGGCCTACTCGACTCGCCACCGGCCCGCGTCACCTCGGGCAGCATCATGTTCGAGGGCGCCGACCTGGTGACCGCGACCGAGCGCACCCGCATGCGGGTCAACGGCGAGGGCATCGCCATGGTCTTCCAGGACGCGCTGTCGGCGCTGAACCCGGTCTACACGGTGGGCAACCAGATCAGCGAGCTGCTGCGGGTGCGGCGCGGGCTGTCCCGCGCCGCCGCCAGGGCCCAGGCGATCGAGCTGATGGAACGGGTCCGCATCCCGGCCGCCGCCCGCCGGGTGGACGACTATCCGCACCAGTTCTCCGGCGGCATGCGCCAGCGCATCATGATCGCGCTGGCGGTGGCGCTCGATCCGCGCGTGCTCATCGCCGACGAGCCCACCACCGCCCTGGACGTCACCGTGCAGGCGCAGATCATGGAGCTGCTGACCGAGCTGCGGCGCGAGAACGGGATGGGGCTCGTGCTCATCACCCACGACCTCGGCGTGGTCGCGGAGGTGGCAGACGACGTCACCGTCATGTACTCGGGCCGCATCGTCGAGCGCGGCACCGTGGAGGAGCTCTTCCAGCGGCCGGCGCATCCGTACACGCGCGGACTGCTGCGCTCGATGCCGCGGCCCGACCGGCAGGACGACGAGTTGTGGGCCATCCCCGGCGCTCCGCCCAGTTCTCTGCACGCCCCGGGCGGCTGCCCCTTCCATCCACGCTGCGACGCAGCCGTGGACAGGTGCCGGTCCGACCAACCCGAGTTCGAGTTGATCGCGGCGGGCCGCGGCAGCGCGTGCCACCGGAGCCAGGAGGTGTTCGATGGCCGAGCGTGAGGTCGTCCTGGAGGTGGACTCCCTGGTGCGGCACTTCCCGATCAAGGGCGGGCTGCTGAGGCGCGGGCGCTCGTCCGTGCAAGCCGTGGACGGTGTGTCGTTCACGCTCGGACGCGGCGAGACGCTGGGCGTTGTCGGCGAGTCGGGCTGCGGCAAGTCGACGCTGGCCCGCACGATCGTCGGGCTCGACGCGCCGACCTCGGGCAGCGTGCGTTACCGGGGCACCGACGTGCACCGGACGTCCGCGCGGGGGCTGCGCGAGATGCGGCGCAGTGTCCAGATCGTGCTCCAGGACCCCTACACCTCGCTCAACCCCAGGAAGACGCTGCGCGACCTGCTCGCGCAGCCGTTCGAGATCCATCCGGACGTGCTGCCGCGCGAACGACGGCTCACCCGGATCAAGGAGCTCGTCGAGCTGGTCGGGCTGGACCCCGATCACCTCGATCGGTACCCGTTCCAGTTCTCCGGCGGACAACGCCAGCGCATCGGGATCGCCCGCGCGCTCGCGCTCGAACCCGAGGTCGTCGTCTGCGACGAGCCCGTCTCCGCGCTGGACGTGTCCGTGCAGGCGCAGGTGGTCAACCTGCTGCGGCGGTTGCAGCGCGAGCTCGGCCTGTCGTACGTGTTCATCGCGCACGACCTGTCCGTGGTCCGGCACATCTCCGACCGGGTGGCGGTGATGTACCTGGGCAAGATCGTGGAGCTGGGCGAGCGGCGGCAGGTGTACGAGCGGCCGCGACACCCGTACACGCGGGCCCTGCTCGAAGCCGTGCCGATCCCCGACCCGGTCGGCCGGGACGAGCGCGCCCGCACCCTGCTGGCCGGCGACCCGCCGAGCCCGGTGGACCCTCCGTCGGGCTGCCGATTCCGTACCCGGTGCCCCAAGGCCGAGGACGTGTGCGCGCGTACCGAACCGACGCTCGAAGCGGAGCCGGGCACCACCGAAGCCGCCTGTCACTTTCCCCACCGCAACTCGCTGGCGCGTCTCGGCGCCTAGCAACCCGATATTTCCGGAGGAATCACCCTTATGCAGCCAGAGTCCGCCTCCTACCGGGGCTACACGGCCTACGGCTACCTTGAGCCGGGCGTGGACTACGCCGCCTTCAAGCTCGCCGAGCAGATCGGCCGGGTCCCCGCCTACGACGGCGGCCTGTCGGCCGAGCAGGAGGAGCGGGTCGGCCGGATCCTGGCCGAGCACGTCGCGATCTCGCTGCACGAGCACGCGGTGGTGTTGCCGGAAGACACCGGCGAGATCCGCGCGTACAACAGGACGGGCCGGCAGCGCACCGCGTACGAAGGGCTGGCCCGCTCGGGCCTGACCGCCGTCTTCGACAACTTCATGGCCGGGGCGTCCTGCGTCACCAGCGAGAACGGCTGGAAGTGGAGCGACATGATCTACGCCCTCGGCTTCCGCCTCGCCGACCTGGCCAAGCAGGACTTCCTCACGCACGCCACGACCGTGGCCGACATCCGGGCCGCCAAGCGTGACGACCGGGTCGCGCTGGTGGCGGGCCTGGAATCGTCCACCATGATTGAGAACGAGCTGGACCGGCTGGACATCCTGTACGGCTTCGGCGTGCGCCAGATCGGCGTCGCCTACTCACAGGCGAACCAGTTGGGCGGTGGCCTGTCGGAGAGCTCGGACGGCGGCCTGACCCATTTCGGCCGCCGGGCCGTGACCCGCATGAACAAACTCGGCATGGCCATCGACATCTCCCACTCCGGCGACCGCACCTGCCTCGACGTCATCGAGCACTCCAACGTGCCCGTCTTCATCACCCACGCCGGAGCCCGCGCCGTCTGGCCCACCAACCGCATGAAACCCGACGACGTCATCCGCGCCTGCGCCGAACGCGGCGGCGTCATCGGCCTCGAGGCCGCCCCCCACACCACCCTCTCCGACCAGCACCCCAAGCACTCGCTGGAATCCGTCATGGACCACTTCACCTACTGCGTGGACCTCGTCGGAATCGACCACGTCACTTTTGGGCCCGACACGATGTTCGGCGATCATGTGGGAGTGCACATGACCTATTCGGGCAACTACGGTCACGATCGCAGCGGCGCCCCTGACTACCCCCGCGTGCCGTACGTCGACGGCCTGGAGAATCCGGCGGAGTGCTTCACCAACATCGTCGGCTGGCTCGTCAAGCACGACTACAGCGACGACGAGATCGGCAAGGTCATCGGCGGGAATACGCTCAGAGTCCTCGAACATGTCTGGTAGAACGGCGTTCCACGGCCGCGTGGCCGGGAGGGGAGCCCGGTATGGGTCGGCGTGACACCGCAGTGCAGGCCGCGCTGGCGGGCTTGCGGGCGCTGCTGGAGGCGAAGTTCGAGCCGGGCGACCGGCTGCCCACCGAGCAGGATCTCGCCGACCTGCTCGACGTGAGCCGGGGCACGGTCAGAGAGGCGCTGGGCGTCCTGGCCATCGAGGGGGCGATCATCCGGCGCTGGGGGGTCGGGACGTTCGTGTCCAGCAAGCCGGACATGGCCCAGCTCAGCATGGCGAAGATCGCCGGTTTCCGTGACCGGATCCAGATGGCGGGCCACACGGTGGAGCTGCTCTCGTCGTCGTGCGAGAAGACCCCGTGCCCGCGGCCGGTGGCCGAGGCACTGGGACTGCCGACGCGCGAGCCGGTGTGGCTGGTGACCCGGACCTTCAGCGTCGACGGGACCGCCGCCGCGTACTTGCAGGACTACCTGCCGTCGCAGATCGGCGGCGACGCGATCGACCCGCATCCCATGCTGGAGGTCGACACGGACCTGTTCACCTATCTGGAGCGAGCGGGCCATCCGGCCGGCAACGCGGTCACCGACCTGGAGGCCGTGCTCGCCGCGGACCGGGGGGCGGAGTCCCTGCGGGTGCCGGTGGGCTTTCCGCTGGTGCGGTCGTTGCAGACGGTGTACGGCCGGGGCGAGGAGCCCGTCGCGTACGGCATCACCCTCAACCGCACGGACGTCATGCGCATCCGGATCATACGCTGAGGTCTGCGGGCCTCCCGGAGACGGCCGAACGTTCCTGGCGAGGCGGGCGAAGGTGCGCCGCCGGACTTCATCCGATTTGACTTGGGCATGGCCAGGCGCGAGCATCCAACTAGGGCAGTCGTACAGGACGAGTGCCCTGGAGAGGAGGGAGAGCCATGGTCTCCCCAGCGGCCGAGCGCGGGCGCGCGGTGCGGGAACGACTGCTTCATGCAGCGGCGGAGCTCATCCCCGAACGCGGCTGGACGGCGGTGAGCACCCGGATACTCGCCGAGCGCGCCGGGGTGACGCCGAGCGTGGTGCACTACCACTTCCCTTCGCTGCCGAGCCTGCTGAACGAGGCCGCGACCGGCGAGATGAGGAAAATGCTGGCCGGGCTGAACGAGCTGCTGGAAACCACCCGCTCGCCCGGCGACGCGATCGAGACGATGCTCGCGTCGGTCGAGCAGTACACCGGCGCCGACGCCGCCTCGCTGCTGTTCGTCGAGGCATACCTGGCGAGCACCCGCGACGACGCGCTGCGCGAGCGGATCGCCGAGCTGGTCGCCGAGTTCCGGCAGCGGTTCGGCGGGTGGCTGGAGCGGCACGGGGTGCCCGCCCCGTTGGAGACCGCCGCCGTGCTGGCGGCCTGCGTGGACGGCCTGCTGCTGCACCGCGGCCTGGGCCTGCAGGCGAACGATCCCTCGGCGGTGCTGCGCAGGCTCCTTTCCACGGCCCCCGAGGAGGAACGACAGTGCGAACAGTGATCTGCGGCGCCGGCATCAGCGGCCTGGCCCTGGCCCATCGACTCGCCGCCCTGGGCGGCGAGGTCGTGGTGGTCGAGCGGGCCCCCGGACCACGCCCCCAGGGATACATGATCGACTTCTTCGGCCCCGGGCTGGAGGCGGTCGAGGCCATGGGGCTGCTGCCCCCGTTCGAACGAGCCGCCTACCACTATGACGAAGGGCGCCTGGTCGACCGGGACGGTCGCCGCCGCGCCACCATCCGGACCAAGAGCTTCGCGCGCGGCCGGCTGCTCAACCTCCTGCGTCCCGACATCGAGGCCGTGCTGGCCGACAACCTTCCTGCCGAGGTCGAGCTGCGCTACGACACCGCGCTGACCGAGGTGGCCGACCGCCCCGACGGCGTGACGGTGACGCTGAAGGACGGCACCGTCCTGGACGCCGATCTGCTCGTGGGCGCGGACGGGATCCATTCGACCGTCCGCCGGCTGGTGTTCGGGCCGGAAGACCGCTACCTGCGCTACCTGGGCCTGCACACGGCGGCGTTCACCTTCGACGCGCCGGACGTGCACGCCGCCACCGAGGACGCGTTCTGCCTCACCGACTCCATCGACCGGCAGATGGGCTTGTACGCGCTGCGCGACGGCCGGGTCGCCGCGTTCGCGGTGCACCGCAGCGCCGACCCCACGATTCCGGACGATCTCCGAGGGGCGATCCAGCGGGCCTACACCGGTCTGGGCTGGGTGACGCCGCGCGCGCTGGAGCAGTGCCCGCCACCCGAGGAGATCTACTACGACCAGGTCGCGCAGATCGAGCTCCCGGAGTGGAGCACCGGCCGGGTCGTCCTGCTCGGAGACGCCGCCTGCGCGGTGTCGCTGATCGCCGGGCAGGGTGCGTCGCTCGGCATCGCCGGCGCCTTCCTGCTCGCCGACCGGCTCGCGCACGCGCCGGCGATCGAACGGGCCACCGCCGAGTTCGAACATCTGTGGCGGCCCGTGGTCGAGGACAAACAACGCAACGCCCGATCGATGGCCCGCTGGTTCCTGCCCTCCTCGCCGACCGACCTGCGGATCCGGCGCACCATGCTCAGCCTGACCCGAGTGCCCTTCGTCACCGGCTACCTGAGCTCCGTCCTCGCAGGCAAGGACACCAAGCTCGCCGACGTCATGCGCCAGGCATCCGGCACCACCGAACCGGCGGTCGCGTAGGCTCTGGGCGCGAGCCCGAACAGTGTGGCGGCGACGTGGCCAGGAGTGACGAGCCCGGCCACGCCCATCGACCGGTCGGGGTGGCCGGCAGCGGCGCCACCCGTCCGCGGTTCGATTTCAGCGGACATGTAGGTCCTTCGGTCGCTAGAGTCGCGGCTGTTGCGGAATCCCGTCCGCCTGGGGAATCGAAAGGCACTGATGGCTACGACCGGAGCTCCCGTTCACCCCTCGGCGACCGCGGTCGCAGGCTTGTAACGCCGCGCCTGTAGCAGCGAGGCCAGCGCACATCCCGGTCGCCGGGGCGAGGTGACACGTGTCACCGGCCCTTGGCGCTGTCCGGCGTCTCCGTTCGCCTTCTCCGGGAGTTCTGCTGTGTCCGCTCGTCGTGCTTCACTGCTCCGTGCACGTGTCCTGGTCGCACGTCTGATCGCTGCTCCGTTCGGCAGGAGATCCCGACGGTCGAGGTCGGCTCCGCCTGCTCCGAGCTCCGCCGATCAGACCGTCAACCGCAATGTCCGCCTGCTGAGCTGGTTCAACTTCTTCGGCGACTTCCGCATGTACGGGCCGATCATGGTCATCTACTTCGCGCAAGTCACCGGCTCGTACGCCGCTGCCGCCAGCCTCCTGGCGGTGAAGATGCTGTCTTCGGCAGCGTTCGAAGTACCTACCGGGGTGTTCTCCGACCGCCTCGGCCGACGCGGCACGATGATCGCCGGTGCCGTCGTCATGGTGGCCGCCCATCTCGGGTACGCCGGCGCTTCGGGCTACGGCCTCCTCCTGGCAGCTGTTGTGCTGGAGGGACTGGCGACCTCATTGTGGAGCGGCAACAACGAGTCCCTGCTCTACGACACGTTGCTCGAAGCCGGCCGGGAGGAGGAGTTCCCCCGGCACTCGGGCCGGGTGAACTCGATGTTCCAGATCGCGCTCGCTCTGGCGGCAGCCATAGGTGGCGTGGTCGCCGACGCGTGGTCGCTGCGCGCGGTGGTCATGCTGTCGGTCGTGCCGCAGGTGCTGTGCGTGCTCGTCGCCTTGCGGGTCCGGGAACCGCGGGTGCACGGCCCGCTGGAATCGAACGTGCTGCGGCATCTCGGATCGGCCCTGCGCGGCATCCGCCGTAATCCGGTGCTCCGCCGGATGACCCTGGTGTCGGCGCTTCGCTACAGCAGCGAAAGCGCGGCCCAGTTGTCGCCTGTTTTCGTGGCAGGGCTGTGGCCACTGTGGGCGCTGGGCCTGTGGCGCACCTTCGGCCATGGCGTGGCCTTCGTCGGCTTCCGCGTCAGTGGTTGGGTGATCGGCCGGGTGGGCGCGGCCCGCACTCTGCTGTTCGGTGAGCTGTTCGACAACGTGGCGAACTTCGTGGCGCTGGTCAAGCCGACGGCGTTCTCGCCCGTGCTGCTCGGGTCACCGGCCTACGGCATGTCGACAACCGCCCAGCAGACGTTGCTGCAGCGCGAGTTCACCGACCGGGAACGCGCGACCATGGGTTCGCTGGCGTCGCTGCTCGGCAGCGCGCTCTACGCGCTCGTCGCCCTGGGAGCCGGCGTGGTGGCAGACCGCTGGGGCATCGTCGCGGCGTTGCTAGCGATCCAGGCGGTGGTGCTGATCGCACTTCCGCTCGCCTGGTGGGTGCACGCGCACGCTTCTTCGCTCCGCGCGGGTGCTGGGACGGTGACGGAATGAGCACCTTCTCGACCCCGGCCGGGCGGCGCAGGGGCACCGCACCGGGATCGCGGCACGGCGCACATGCCTCCTTCGGAGGCCTTCACCCGCGGGCTGCCGTCGTCGAGTTCGAAGCTCGCCGTGACCACGTCCGGTTGCCCGTCCGCGGAGACGGTGGCGATGAGTTTTCCCGTCACGCCTGGTCCAACTCTTCAGACGCCGAGCAATCAGGAGGACATTGTGAAAGGCGGCCAACAGCCACCGGAGGGTCAGTACGCCCTCGACGTCGAGCGCGTGATCGACGCGCCGGCAGAGTCGATTTTCGACGCCTTCATCGCGCTGTACGACAGCCGACGGCCGGATTGGGTGACCCATTCCGAGCTCGATCTGCGACCAGGCGGGCGCTGGTCGGTGGCCTTCCAGGTACCGAACGGGCCGGCCTTCCGGGAGGAGCGTGTCATCACGGCTGTCGAGCAGCCTCACCGGCTGGCCTACGACATGACCGCGATATACGAGGATGCCCCCAGCTTCTCCACCACAGTCGAGATCACGGTCGACGCCGCGCCGGACGGGCAGCGGATACGTCTGGTCCAGCGGGGTTTTCCAACGGCGAAGACCCGTGACGACTTCGCCGGCGGGTGGCCGGACGTACTGGACGAACTCGCTCGCCGAACATCCATGCGAAGAGGGGGCGACGGCCAGCAGAGCGAGTACTAGACGCGCAGCACTTTGGGGCCGGAGGCGCCGTAGCGTTGCGCGGTGGCCCGGGACAGCTGCTTGCCCGTGATGACATAGGTCAGCTGCTCGATGTCGGCGAACTTGGCGAAGCTGGCCACCCCGAACTTGGTGTGCTCGCACACCAGTACGGTCTGACGGGCCGCCTGCAGCGCCGCCGTCTTGGCCTGCGCCACGGCCGGGTCCGGAGTGGTCAGCCCGCGGTCGAGCGACACGCCGTTGGTGCCCATGAATGCCAGGTCGACGTTCAGCTCCGCGAGCATCCCGGTCGCCCATCGGTCGACGGTTCCCATGGTCTTCGGTCGTAGCCGGCCGCCGACCATGATGACGTCGTGGTCGGTCAGGCGGTTGAGTTCGGCGGCGATGGTCAGCGATCGGGTCACGACGGTCATCCGCTGCAGCCGGCGCATCGGCCCGACCAGATCTTCCGGCAGCGCTCCCTCGTCGAGGAAGACCGTGTCGACGTCGACCATCATGGCGACCGCGGCTTCGGCGATCACCAGCCGCTCCTCGGTCTTGGCCTTGCGCCGGTGCTCCACCGGCGTCTCGAAACGGCCGATGTCCGTGGGGTAGAAGACGCCGTAGGACCGGGCGATCAGCCGCTGCGCCTCAAGCGCCCGCAGGTCCCGGCGCAGCGTCGCGGGCGAGATCGAGAACAGGTCGGCGATGTCGGAGACGACCGCGCGGCCCTCGCTCCTGACATAGGTGAGGATCCGCTGCTGACGATCGAAGGCACGGCCGCGAAACGAGCTTGACACCTTGTTGACACCTTTGCACATCTGGACGAAACGTTCGCGCAATGGTCACAGATTTGCTGACTTATGAACAGATTCGAGCACGTGACCGCCAGTAAAGTCTGCACCTGTTCGTCCTCGATGCGGATGGGTGGTAGCCCGTGAGCAGTGGAGCAAGCGATCTCGATTCGAGATCTGCACTCTCCGACAGCGCCCGCCAAACGCCCGATTCCAGGGGAACGACGTCCGATTGGCGGCGCGTTGCGGCACGCCGACGCCGGCGCGGGTACCTGCTGTTCGCCGCTTTCGCGCTGCCCAACCTGGCGTTGATCGCCGTGTTCTCCTACTGGCCGATCGTCGAGAACGTCTATCTGAGCTTCACCACCTGGGACTTCATCTCGTCGCAGGCCGACTGGGTCGGCCTGCTCAACTACCAGGCCCTGTTCAGCAGTTGGTCATTCCCCCAGGTGTTGTTGCGCACGCTGGTGTGGGTGGTCGTCGTCGTTGTCGTGACCCTGGTGCTCGGCCTGGCGCTGGCGCTCTTGTTCGCCCAGCGCATCCGGGGCGCCACCGCGGTGCAGACGCTCGCCTTCGCCCCGCACGTGCTGTCCGGGGCGGCGATCGCGACCATCTGGCTGTTCATCTTCGATCCGAATCACGGCCTCAGCCGGCTGGTGTTCGAGGCGTTCGGAGCGAGCTCGCCGGCCTGGACGACCGACGACTCCTGGGCACTATGGGCGTTGATCATCGTTTCCATCTGGAAGGGGCTCGGCTTCGTCGCGATCGTCTACCTGGTGGGCATCCAGCAGATTCCGGCCGAGGTGCTGGAAGCGGCCAGGATCGACGGTGCCGGCCGGTGGACGCAGTTCCGGCGAATGATCTTCCCGCTGCTCTCCCCGACCACCTTCTTCCTGGTGATCACACAGACGATCTCGGCCTTCCAGGCCTTCGACGTGATCGCCATGATGACCAACGGCGGTCCCGCCCGATCCACCACCACGTTGAGCTGGTTCATCTACGACGAGGCGTTCAACCGCACCAACGTCGGGGGCTCCAGCGCGGCTTCCATGATCATGTTCGTGGTACTGATGGCGATCACCGTGTTGCAGTTCCGATTCGTCGAGCGGAGGGTTCACTACTGATGACGGTCATGCCGACCGCGGTGGCAACCGAGCCCACCTCGCGGAAGTCGTCCGGCTCTCGCCGTACACGCTGGTGGGGCGTACTCGCCCTGACGATCACCGCCCTGGCCTTCCTCATCCCGCTCTACCTCTTCGTCAGTACGGCGTTCAAGACCAACGCCGACATCAACAGCTGGCCACTGCGGCTGATCCCGCGATCGCTGACCCTGGAGAACTTCGTCAACGCCTGGACGTTGGCCCCGTTCGGCCAGTTCCTGGTCAACTCGGTCGTGGTGGCGGCGATCGGGACGGTGCTCAAGGTGGTGCTGGCGATCTCCACCGCCTACGCCTTCGCCTTCCTGCCGTTCCCGGGCAAGCGCTACCTGTTCATCTTCATGCTCGGCGCGCTGATGGTGCCGGGACACGTGACCCTGCTGGTGAACTACATCACCGTCGGCCAGCTGAATCTGCTGAACACCTACGCCGGCCTGATCCTGCCGGGCGTGGCGTCGGCGTTCGGCACCTTCCTGCTCCACCAGTTCTTCCGGTCGCTGCCGTACGAGGTGCTGGAGGCGGCGCAGTTGGACGGCGCCGGGCATCTGCGCAGGATCATCTCGATCATCGTGCCGATGGCCCGGCCGGCGATCATCACGGTCGGGCTGATCGCCCTGATCGACGAGTGGAACGGCTTCGTCTGGCCGCTGATCGTGACCAACTCGGTCAACATGCGGACGCTGCCGATCGGGTTGCTCTACCTCAAGGAGAACGACGGCATCAACGACTGGGGCGCGCTCATGGCCGGAACCCTGTTCGTCGTCCTGCCGGTGGTGATCGTCTTCCTGCTGGCACAGCGCTACATCGTCGCCGGTCTGGCCGGCAGCGCGGTTCGCCGGTGATCACCCCGCGATCCGGTTCGATCAGAAAGGACCCAGCGTGACCGGGACGAGTTTCAGCCGACGCAGGCTGCTGGCCGGTGTCACCGCGGCCGCGGCCAGTCTGGCGCTGACCGGCTGCGTCGGCCGCAGGGACGGCGACTACGCCCAGGTGAGCGGGCAGGTGCCGGAACGGTTCGCCCGCCGCGAGCGGGTCGTGCTGTGGAGTGCGTTCACCTCCCACAACGCCACGGTCCTGCAGTCGATCATCGACGGGTTCAACGCGTCACAACAGGACATCTTCTGCGAGATCCAGCTGTTTCCCGGATACCCCGCGCTCGACTCGAAGCTGGCCGCCAGCTTCGCCGTGGCGCAGGTTCCCGACCTGGTCACGCTCAGCGACGTGAACTGGAACCGCTATTTTCTCGCCGAGACGCTGGAACCGCTGTCCGGCTACTTCGACGCCGGTTTCGGGCCCGACGCGTTCCATCCGAGGTTCCTGGCCGAGGGCACCATCCGGGACCAGGTCTACTGGCTGCCCTGGGCTCGCTCGACGCCCCTCTTCTACTACAACAAGGAGATCTTCGCCGGCGCAGGGCTGCCCGACCGCGGGCCGAAGACCTTCACCGAGCTGCGGGAATGGGGACACGAGCTCAAGGGCTTCACGTACCGCGGCGCACCGGTCAGGATGCGCGGCTACACCGGCAAGGACGACTGGTATTTCCAGGGCTCGAGCTGGGCCTTCGACGGCAGCTACTCCGACGGCATGGTGTCGAGGCTGAGTTCCGAGCAGACCGTCGCCGCCCTGGAGTTCGACCGGGCGTTCATCCATGACGACCAGATGGCCTACCTGGCCGACGACATCAACGCCGATTTCGCGGCCGGCGTCACGGCGACCATCTGCAACTCCACCGGTGCGCTCACCTCGCTGCTCAAGGCAGCCACGTTCGAGTTCGGCACGGCCTTCCTGCCCGAGCAGGACGCGCCCGGCGTGCCGACCGGAGGCAGTGGGCTGGCGGTCATGCGCAACTCGACCAAGGCGCGCAAGCAGGCGACCTGGGAAGTGATCAGGTACCTCGCCGAGAAGGGCGCGCCCGAGTGGAGCCTCAACACCGGCTATCTCCCGGTGACCGCCAGCTCCCTCAACTCACCGAAGATCAAGGAGCGCAACGCCGCGACCCCCGCGTACCAGGTCGCCCAGGATCAGCTGAGCCGCGCCCGCCAGGCGGATGTGATGCGCCGGTACGTGAACGAGACGATCTCCGAGATGCTGATCGTGCTGCAGAAGGTGTACGCCTCCAACGCCGATCCCGGCGAGACGCTGCGTGAGGCGACCCGGAATCTCGACCCGGCCATCCAGCGGGTGCTGCCGAAGTATCGGCGACTGGTGGCGTCCTGACCTTGCACCTCTCGTGCCGCCGCTCCGGCGGCTGCCGTACGAGATACAACCGACAGGTAGAACTCAGCGAGAAGGGACGATCGTGGCATTTGCCATCGTCGGACACCGCGGCGCCATGGCCGAAGCACCCGAGAACACCATCGCGTCCTACCGCGTGGCGGAAGAGATAGGCGTCGATGAGCTGGAGACCGACGTACGGATCAGTTCCGACGGGCAGCTCTTCATGCTGCACGACGCCACCTTGGACCGCGTCGCGGCCGAGCCGGCCGGCAAGGGTCTGGGCCCCGTCGCGGAGCTGACCTGGTCGGCGATCAGCGCGGTCGACGTGGGCGAGGGTGAGCGGGTGCCCACGCTGGAGCAGATGTACCAGGCGACGACGCGGCTCATCCAGCTGGAGATCAAGGACCTGGCCGCCATCGACGGTCTGGCCGGCTTCTTCGCCCGCCATCCCGGCTACGCTGAGCGGACGATCCTGACCGGTTTCTCGGTCGAGGCGATGGCCGCCGTGGCCGAGAAGCTGCCGCAGATCCCGCGGGGCATCATCGTGTCCCAGTGGAGCCACGCCGAGTCCCACCCAGGCGGTTACCGGAAACTGATCGAGGAAACCGGGTCCTGCCGGATCCACAGCGGCGCGGAAGCGCTGACCGCCGAAGTCGTCCAGCAACTGCACGACGAGGGCTTCCCGGTGCATGGCTGGCCCACCCGCGACGAGGACGACCTGCGGCGCTGGCTCAAGCTCGGCGTGGACGGGACGACCAGCGACGATCCCCGTACGGCGCGACGCTGGCTCGCCGAGGCCGTCCGGTGACGACGGACGCGGTTGCCCCGGGTGCCGGTCCGCCGGCAGCGGTGCTGTTCGACATGGACGGCACGCTGTTCGACAGTGAGCCCCTCTCGGACGTCAGTCTCGCCGAACTCGCCGGGAAGCTCGGCGGCACCGTGTCGCCCCGGACGCGCCATCGGGTCGTCGGCCGGAATCTCCGGGACACCGCCCGGATCGACACCGTGGTCTGCGGCGACGAGGTGACGTACCCGAAGCCCGATCCGGAGGGATCGGCTGATCGGGCTGCTGGCCGCCCGGATCGGCCCACACACCCCGAAGGGCCGCGGCCGGCGAGAGGGTGACCCCGGCGGGCCTGCGATCACCGACCGATGGGAAACTCCCTAGTCGGACTCACTCCACAGATACCACGGGCCCTGCCAGTGTTCGTAGAGATCCTCGCCCTCAGGGTCGGGCGGCTCGCCCTCAGGGCTCCAGGCGAATCCGGCAGTACCGAAAAACCCGGTGCCGTCGATGGCGAAACGCACTCCGCCAGGGATCCTCACGGCCCGTTCGACCGGGAACAGCCCTATCCATTCGTCCGCGGGCAGCGGCGCACCATGCGAGAAGGCTTGGGAGCGCCCGTCGAGGGCAGGTCGCGACAGCGCGAAGCGCGCCTTCAGGGGCGCGCCCACGTATACCAGGCCGCAAACCAGCAGAACGATCAGGGGCGGCAGTGACCACACCGGCCATTCACGACGCAACCGCGTTGAAGATTCATCCCTGAACAGCATGCGGGCCAACGTGAGCACCCATATGAGAGCGATGAAGACCCAGACATTGACCGTCAACGCCAACCACATCGGGTCGGCACCTGGAACGCTCGTCGCCCATACGGTCGCCAGGGCCGCGACGACCGTCGGCATGATCGCCACCGTCCGTCCCGGCCGCCAGGTGTCGAAGCCGGGCTTCGCCGTGTCCATGCCGCCACCATAGAGGTCCACCGGCTACGTCGAGCGCAGGCGTGGGCTCGCCCTGTGCGGAGCGCCGCGCTCGACGCGAACCGATCACCACGTGCGATCGTCGAACGGTCATGGGCAAGCTGACATGCTTTCCACTGCCGTTCGGGCTCGTCGTGGTCATCGCCGGTTTCTTGGCGGTCCGCGACGTGAACGGACGACTTCGCGCCGCTCCCGTCGAGGCCGGCGAACACGTGGCGCCCGAAGCGATCGCTGCCAAATCCGGTGACCGAGTACGACGAGCAGCAGTTTCCCGACCCGTCGGGGGATACGTCACGACGCCGTTCACCATGGGCCCGCTGTCGCCACCGTGGTACCCGCCGCTGCTCGGCCTGATCCTCGCCACCGCCACCGCCACCGCCACCGCCACCGCCGTCGCAGTCGCCCGTGCGCTGATCGTCGGCGTCCTCACCGTCTTCTACCTGCTGACGCTGCTCGTCGTGGCTCGGGACAACCTGCTGATGTACATGGACGAGCGTCAGGGCCAGATATCCGGGTTCCCCTGTGACCAGCAATCCTCCCGCATGTTGATGCGGATGGGGTTGGTCTGCTCCACGGTTCCGTCCGAGGCCCAGAGTTCGGCGACGTAGACGGCGGGCGGGGCCGGTGCGATGGATACGTGGACGAATCCGAGGATGGTGTTGCCGTAATTCTCTCCGGGCCAGACGGCGCCGCCGTTGCTGTACGATCCGGGCGGCAGGTTCCGGATGCCTAGGGTTATCTTGTCTTTCCACTTTCCGTAGACGTACGCGACGAAGTACGTACTGGGATGGCCGCCGGGCGCGCACATGCGCTGCCCGATGTCGCGCAGCTCCCACGTGGCCCCGGCCGTGACGGCCGAGGCCGGTAAGGTGCCGGACAGCGTCAGCGCCACGCCGGCGGTGACGCCGAGCAGCATCCTGACGGCACGTCGGATTGATTTCACAGAACCTCCGGAAACTTAAGGCGAGGGAACCTGACATCTTCCAGGGACCATTGTCATCCCGTTCGTTGAGAATTCAAGGGCCGAAGTTTTATCAATCCACGGGGCAAGCATGCGACCTGGCCTTTTTCTCGCCATTCTCATGAAATTTTAATTTCGAAATGTTTCGGCGTACTGATGGTGTTACGACAGGCCGGTGAGCGCGCGACACCGCCGGCCGTGCAGGTGGGCGCTGCTCGCGGCCACCCTCCCGCTGCACGGGCAGGAACGCTGCCGCCGAGGCAGCCGCGAATAGGGCGAACAGGACACTTCACAAAAGAGTGAAACGAGCGATCACGAGGAGATCCTTCCCAGCCAGCCGTCGTCGTTACGTTGCAGTATGGGCCGTGTGCGGTCGATGCCGGGACGGCCCTGGTCCCGCCAGGTCTCGGCCCAGCCGGTCAGGACGCGCAGCGCGTCCTCGTCCCCGGCGTGAACCGTGTGCTGGCATCGTCTGCCGTGATCAGAGCGGCTCCGGCCGGTGTGACGCAGCCGATCCGCCAGACGGGTTCACCCCGAGCAGCGGTGGCCAGTTCGTCGGGGCGGGTGGCGAGCAGGTGGTTGTATCTTGGCCAGACCTGTCACGTTGACCGGGTCACGACGAGGTGCCGATCTCCAGCACACGCTGACCGGGGGTGACATCGAGCAGGTCGAGCATGGACGCGATGACCTGGGGCGCAGAGGTCTGCGGCACCCGGCTGCCGTCCGGCCTGCTGGTGTAGCGGCGTGAGCGCGCTCCGGTCCGCCCCCGTACGACTTGAGTCGTACGGAGCGGGGGCGAGGATGGGACCTGCGGTGGGTGCGGCGGTCGGCGGCGGTCTGTAGCGTCGCTCGCGTGGTCAGACGTATCGTTGCCCGCGCCCGAGAGCACCCGCGAGTGGTGGACGCCGCATGGGCTGGACTGGTGGTGCTGGCCAACGTCCCCGTGCTGGCCGACGGTCACGCGGGGGTGGCCGGGTGGGGATGGCTGTGCGCGGTCTGCCTTCCGCTGGTCTGGCGGCGGACGGCTCCGGTCCTCGTCCTGTACGTGACGGTCGGCCTCAGCCTGGCGTCCTACGTGGCCGGGGTCCAGGAGGTCCACCCGGTGACCGCCATCGCGGTGGCGGCGTACACGGTCGGCCGGCACCGCCCGTGGCGGCGGGTGCTGCCGCCGGTGGTGGCGCTCGGAACGGCCTTTCTCTACGGCACGCTGGTGGCCGGGCTGCGGTGGGACGATGTGGTGACTCTCACCTCGGTCGTGACGGCGGCCGTTCTGCTCGGGGTGACGCTCCAGACCAGACTGGCCTATCTCGCAGGGCTGAAGGAGCGGGCCGAGCGGGTGGAACGCGAGCGTGACCAGCAGGCGCATCTCGCGGTAGCGGCCGAGCGGGCCCGGATCGCCCGGGAGGTGCACGAC
This sequence comes from Nonomuraea longispora, assembly GCF_004348345.1. Taxonomy (GTDB): domain Bacteria; phylum Actinomycetota; class Actinomycetes; order Streptosporangiales; family Streptosporangiaceae; genus Nonomuraea; species Nonomuraea longispora. The sequence goes on along the minus strand of NZ_SMJZ01000087.1, from coordinate 10,323 downwards.
ATCGTGACCCACAACCTGGCGGTCATGGTGGCGCTGTCCGACGGGGCCGCGTTCACCGCTACGGCCGCTCCCGAGCGGGCCGCCGACACGATGGGGAAGGTGTCGGCTGCGGGCAGGGAGGCGCTCGCGGACATGCGCCGGCTGCTGGGTCTGCTGCGCGACGGCGGGCCGGACACCGCCGGCGAGATGGTCAAGCTGGCCCCGCAGCCCGGCGTGAACGATCTCGATCTGCTCCTCGACCAGGTGAGGGAGGCGGGCGTGCGGGTCACCCTGGTCCGTGAAGGCGTGCCGGACGGCTGGGGGCCGGGCCCCGGGCTGGCCATCTACCGCATCGTGCAGGAGGCTCTGACCAACACGATCAAGCATGCCGGCCCGGATGCCGCCGCCCGGATCCGGCTGAGCTACACGAGCTACGGAGCCGACCTCGAGATCACTGACGACGGCCGAGGCGCTTCCGTCCTGGCCGGCGCGGGGCCGTGGCCTGGCGGTCACGGGCTGGCCGGTATGGCCGAGCGGGCGGCGGCATACGGCGGTCGCATCGAGGCGGGTCCGCTGCCCGATCGAGGCTGGCGGGTGCACACTCGCCTCCGGTTCGGTGACGGAAGCGCGTGAAGATCCGGCTGCTGCTGGTGGATGACCAGCCCATGTTGCGTCTCGGCTTCCGGATGGTGTTCGAGACCCAGCCCGACCTCGAAGTCGTCGGGGAGGCCGGCGACGGCGGGCAGGGTGTCGCGATGACCCGCGCATTGAGACCCGACGTGGTGCTGATGGACGTCCGGATGCCGGTGATGGACGGCATCGAGGCGACCCGGCGGATCGTCGGCTCCGGGTCTCCGGCGCGCGTCCTGCTGCTGACCACGTTCAACCTGGACGAGTACGTCTTCTCCGGGTTGCGCGCGGGAGCGAGCGGCTTCCTGCTCAAGGAGGTGCCGCCGCCTGATCTGCTCACCGGTATCCGGGCCGTGGCCTCCGGCGACGCGGTGGTCGCACCGCAGGTGACTCGCCGGCTGATCGACGCCTTCGCCCAGCACCTGCCCGACTCGGCGACCGGCTGCTCGCCTGCCGACCAGCGTCTGGATCAGCTCACCGATCGCGAACGTGAGGTGCTGGCCGAGGTGGTCCGCGGTCACTCCAACGGTGAGATCGCCGAGACGCTGACCGTCTCGGAGGCGACGGTGAAAACTCATGTCGGCAGAATCCTCACCAAACTGCAACTGCGTGACCGGGTGCAGCTCGTCGTCTACGCCTACGAGACGGGCATCGTGCGGCCAGGCCAGGACAGGTGAGCGCGGCAACCAGGCGCCGGTGGTCGTGCTCGCGGCGGCGATAGTGACCGCGCTCGCACGACTGTGCGTGACGGCCGTCATTCGGCGACGGCGGGGGTGGTTGTTCGTGCGCTGGCCGGCCACCATCGGCTGGAGCGATCAGCACCGGATCGGGGGCGGCGTGTCAGCGCACCACAGCTCGGGATCGGCTTCTGGAGCCTCGACCCCATCCGGTGCGTCCCCACGGCTTCACGATGGACAGCACCGTGGCGAGGAACAGGACGACCAGCATCACGACCGACCCCGCGAGCAAGCCGGGCTCCAAAGAGCCGATGTCGGCCCCCGGGTCGGCCAGGGTCGCCGCGAGCGCGGCCTTCACCCCTTGGGCGGTGTACGCGTATCCGAAGATCATCGCGAAGACGGTGAGCACCAGCTTGGTGACGACCCACCAGTGGTGCAGAACGCGCCACTTGGTGTACAGCGCCAGCACCAGCCCAGTGACCAGGGCCCCCAAGCTCCCGGGGATCATGATCGCCGTGTCGCTGATGTGCAGGAGCTCGTAGGTAGCGGGCCGCAGTGGCTTCCCCGTACTGCTCAGCGCCACGACGCCCATGACGAGCATGGCGTAGCTGCCGCCGAGCCAGCCCACCGAGAGGCTCACGTGCAGCACCAGCCACACCCTGCGTGCGGGGGGCTTCATCGGCCAGGTGACCGATCGCCTTGGTGTGGAGCGAACCGGCTTCACGAGGTGTCCTCCATTGCGCTAGACGACGATGTCTCCAGCACACAGGTGACCGGCGGGTGGGCGAATCACGGTAGGTATGACATTTCGCGGTATAGGTGGCTGTCATGGCACCGGCGGGAAAAGGTTCTAGGCTCCGGCGGTGTGGAGAGCATGCACCCGCGAGAGGCGCTGAGGTCTCGTCCGTCCAGACTCCTGATCTCCTCCGCACCCTTGCGCGCCTGGGCGTACGCGGCGACCGGTGCCCTGCTCGGCGGCGGCACCATGGCGATCGTGCTGATCTTCGTCCTGGTGGGTGTGACACTGGCGCCTTTTGTCATCGGGTTCGTGCCATTGACGGCGGCCGGGCTGGCGGGGATCCCGGTCGGCGCCATCGAACGCCGGCGGCTGCGGTTGCTCGGCTTGCCGGCGCACCCCAGCCCGCACAGGATCCTGCGCGGAACCGGGCCCGTGGCCTGGACAGGCACCAGGCTCCGCGAGAGCGTCTCCTGGCGCGAGCTCGGTTACACCATGGCGCTGATCACTGGACTGTGGTTGCTCGACTACGTCGTCGCGGCCGTCCCGCTCGTCTGTCTCGTCTGTCTCGCCGCGCCGGTCGTCTACCTGGTGTCCGGCCCGGTGGACGTCCTCGGCTCCCACCTCGCGACGCTGGCGGACTCGCTCCTGGTGGCGGGATTCGCAGGGCTCGGACTGGTCGCCGCGGCCTATCTGGCCGTCGCGGTCGCAAGCATGCGCGTCCTGATCGTCCAGGCGCTGCTCGCGGCTCCCCCGTACGAGGTCCCCGACATGGAGACGGTCGGCTCCAGCGGGCGGCTGCTCGACGCCTTCGACGCAGAACGGCGACGCATCGAGCGTGACCTGCACGACGGCACCCAGCAGCGGCTCGTCGCGCTCGGCGTGATGTTGGACATGGCGCGGATGAACGTGGAAGAGCCCGAGCTGCGCAGCCTGCTGACCCGCGCCCATCGAGAGACCATCACGACGCTGGAAGAGCTGCGCGAGCTCGTCCGCGGCATCCATCCGCGTGTGCTGACCGAGCGCGGCCTCCCCGAAGCCGTCTCCGAGCTGGCAAGAGCCCATCCCATGAGGATCCGGGTGAAGATCAACGTACCGGGCAGGCTCGTGCCAAGCGTGGAGAGTACCGCGTACTTCATGGTGAGCGAGGCTCTGGCGAACGTCGCCAAACACGCCGAAGCCAGCGACTGCTGGGTCAGTGGCTGGATCGTCCATGACATGCTGATCTTGGAGGTGGGCGACAGTGGCAGGGGCGGCCTCGACTCGCGGGCGGACGGAGGCGTGCAGGGCATGGCAGACCGGGTGGCCGCGGTGGGCGGCCAGGTGAAGTTCACCAGCCCCGGCGGCGGGCCGACCATCGTGCGCGCGGAGATCCCCTGCCTGCCGCAGACGGCGACGGCATGAGAGTCGTGCTGGCCGAGGACTCCGGCCTGCTACGAGAGAGCCTGGTCAATCTCATCACCTACTTCGACCATCAGGTGGTGGCCACCGCGGCCACCGCGGGTGAGCTCCGCACCGCGGCCGCGGTCTTTCGGCCTGACATCGTCGTCACCGACGTGCGCATGCCGCCCGACCACACCGACGACGGCCTGCGGGCCGCGATCGCGCTGCGCCGCGATCGCCCCTCGCTGCCGGTGCTGGTCCTCAGCCAGTACGTCGACAGCGCCGCGCTCTCCGAGCTGCTGCGCAGCGGCGATGCCGGCACCGGCTACCTGCTCAAGGACCGGGTGGCCGACGGCGCCCAGTTCGTGGCGACCATGCGGGAGGTGGGTGGCGGCGCAACGGTGATCGACCCGGACGTGGTGCGGCGGCTGCTCACGCGCCGGGACGACCCGCTGCTGCGGCTCAGCACCCGCGAGCTCGAGGTGCTGGCCCTGATGGCGGAGGGCCGGTCCAACGCCGCCATCGGCAGGGAGCTCGTCATCTCCGAGGTGACCGTCTCCAAGCACATCGGCAACATCTTCACCAAGCTGGACCTGCCCGCCGACGAGATCAGTCACCGAAGGGTCCTGGCGGTCCTCAGCTACCTGCGCGGCTGATCCCTCGGGGAGACTGTGCCGTCCGACTGCCCCGCTCGCCCCTGCCGCCGGATAACGAGGGCCAGGGTGCCGAGATAGGCGGCGACGAACACAACCCCGGACAGGGCCCTGAAGGCGTCGCCGGCAAGCAGGCCGATCAGCAGGACGATGACGGCCGCCTGCGTCGTTCCCGCGCCGAGGACGAACACCGCCGCGGCGGCCCGGGTCGTCGCGGCGATGCGGGCCACCGCCCAGAGGCCCGCCACCACCGCCACCGAGGTGTAGAGCACAACGACCGGCCACGGAGCCTTCACGACGGAGACCAGCATCTCGGTTCCCACGAACCAGATGGCGTAGAGCCCGGCTCCCGACGCGAACGGCAGCCATCGCGCCCCTGGACGATCCGCGCCCGCCTGGACCCGCGGGACCCGGGGAAGGCGCATCGCGACCACATAGGCCACCAGCGCGGCACCGAGCACGGCCGCCAGGTGCAGGAGGAAGGTGGCGCCGTCCTGAACTCCTCGGTTCTCGCCCCAGAACACGAAACGTGCGATCGCCAGCCCGCCGGTGACGATCGCCAGCATCCAGGTGGCCCGTTTCGGCAGCCACGGACTGTCCGCCTGCCGGGGGAACAGCAGGTGCGTCAGGAGCACCGGGGTGAGGAGCGAGAACAGGCCGTGCCAGGGCAGGATGTACAGCGCCCAGGGGATCCGCAGGCCGGCCACAACGCCCAAGGTGCCGTACGCGTCGTTCGCCGGGTCGAGGGGGTGGAACAGCGTTTCCGAGATGAGACCCTCGTTGTACAGGCCGTAGATCATGCCTAAGCACCACAGGCCGATCGGTCCCGTCTTCGCGCGCGTGGCCACCTCGCGCAGCACCAGGATCGGCAGGCCGTACACGAAGATCGTGAAGGGGAAGAACATACCCGGCTGGAAAAAGTCGGTGGCCGGCATGGATCCGCTGAAAACCTCCGCCAGCAGCGGCGAAAGCACCATGAGCAGCAGGATCGGCCACCTGCTCTGACGTAGCGCGTTCATCGTGAGGTGTTTCCTTTCGTCGATCTCCGACGTTAGGGACGACGCTCCTCACGCACGACAACCCGAAGTCGGACTCAGGCACGCCGGCGGCGTACACCTCAGGTCGCAGTCCGTCCGCCGACGGTCGCATGCACCGACCGCGGGCACCTCGGGCGTGGTGACGCCGGCCATGGCCCGCAGCACGCGCAGCCCTTCCACCTTCATGACCACATATCCCTCCCGGACCCGCTATGTTGGTCACATGACTTGGTCACGAGACCAACATTTGCGGAGAGGAAGCCCCTATGCGCGTCACGGTGAACGGCACGTCGTTGTTCGTGGACGTCGAAGGCCCCGCCCTCGTGCCCGACGGTGACACGATGCGCGACAAGCCCACGCTCCTCCTGCTGCACGGCGGCCCGGGCCACGACCACTCGATCTTCAAACCGGCGTACGCGCGGCTGGCCGACCTCGTTCAGTTGGTCTACGTCGACCAGCGTGGCAACGGCCGCAGCCAGGACTCCGACCCTTCCACCTGGCACCTCGACCAGTGGGCCGACGACATCCCCGCCCTGTGCGACGCTCTCGGCATCACCAAGCCGATCGTGCTCGGCTGGTCGTTCGGCGGCATCGTCGCCATGCACTACGCCGCCAGGCACCCCGATCACCCCGCGAAGCTGATCCTGCAGAGCACGATGGCCCGCATGGACGTCGACCAGGTCGTCGAAGGCTTCCGCGCCGAGGCGGGCGAGGCGGCGGCGCTGGCGGCCAAGGCATTCCTCACGGAGGGCACACCGGAGACGTTCGGGGAGTTCGGGCGGCTGTGCGCGCCCTCCTACAGCCCGGATCCGGCTTTCCCCTCCCCCGAGGACATCCAGGCGATGACGCGGATGATCCCCAACCCGGAGCTGACGATGAGGTTCATGTCGCGGGAGCGTTTCGACCTGCGAGGCGAGCTCCGCGACGTCCGCTGCCCGGTGCTGGTGGCGGCGGGGGCGCGCGACCCGATCACGCCGCTCGCCTCGGCGCGGGAGATCATGACCGGCCTGCCCGCGGGGGCACGGCTGGAGATCTTCGAGGAATCGGGCCACTTCATCGCCGACACGGAGGGCGAACGGTTCTTCTCGCTCCTGCGCGCCTTCATCGAGGCTCCATGACGACCTGCGCGACCGCGGGCGAGCCAGGCGTGGGCGAGCCGGGCGCCACGACCACCATCCGGGCCGCGTCCGGCGGGGCGCCGCGATGACGTACCTGTCCGCCGACGAACGCCGGCGCGTCATCGTCGACGCCGCCGTCCGCGTGATCGCCACCGAGGGCCTGGCCGGCGCGACCACCCGCCGCATCGCGGATCAGGCGGGGGTACCGCTCGGCACCCTGCACTACTGCTTCCGCAACAAGGACGAGCTCAACCTGCTCATCCTCGGGCGTGGCCACGCCACGATGCTGTCCGCCTTCGAGGGGCTCGACCGGGAGGCCGGGTTCGAGGCGACCGTGCGCGAGGTCGTGGCGACGTACTGGCGGTGGATCCGCGACCACCACGGGCTGCATCTCTCACTGATGGAGCTGCTCATGTGGGCCATCCGCAACAAGGAGGCGGTCTTGCCCGGCCGGGACGTCTGGGCCGAGGTCAACGCCCCGTTCGGCGGCGACCTCATCGCCTCCGCCCTTGCCGCCGCGGCGGAGCGGGACGGCCTGCGCACGGCCGTGCCGGTGCCCGAGCTGGCCCGGTTCCTCATCCACCGGATGGACGGCCTGGTCCTCGAACTGGCGGAGACGTCGGACGAGGCGAGCTGCGAGCGGCAGACCCTCCTCCTGGCCGACGCGCTCGTCCTCCTGGCCCTGCCGCGTCAGGGTTCGGGGTAGGCGAGCAGGTATCTCAAGAACAGCAGCCATCCGCCTGAAATCCTCAGGCCCTCAGCTCACCATGCTGACAGCATGTGATCGTGTCATCACCCAAGGCGAAGTACTTCAACACCACCGGCCCCTGCGATCCGCGGCTCCACTACATGCTGCCTCCCGCACCACGGCTTCCCGAAGCGCGGACCCTCATCGAGATGGACCGCTACTTCGTCCTGCACGCCCCCCGGCAGACCGGGAAAACCACCATTCTGGACACTCTGGCCTCCGACCTGACCGCCGATGGCGACACCGCCGCCCTCGCGTTCTCCTGTGAGCGCGCCAAGGCGGCCGGCGACGACTACGGCGCCGCCGAGTCGCTGCTGCTGGATTCCCTCCGCGAGGCCGCCGACCTGTCGGGCTGGCCGAAGAAGCTGCTGCCACCGGGTGCCTGGCCGCAGGTCACGCCGGGCAGCCGGTTCGGTGCGGCGCTGAGCGCGTGGTGCCGCCGCAGCCCACGCCGGGTGGTGCTCTTTCTCGACGAGATCGACGCGCTGCAGGGCAACAGCCTGGTCAGCATCCTCAGCCAGCTCCGCGACGGCCACAACAAACGATCGAAGGGCTATCCGTTCCCCGCGTCGATGGTGCTGTGCGGGCTGCGCGACCTGCGCGACTACAAAGTCGCCTCCGGCGGCGACCCCACACGATTCAGCTTGGCCAGCCCGTTCAACATCATCGCCGACTCGTTGCGCCTGGGCGACTTCACCGCCGACCAGATCGCCGAACTGTACGACCAGCACACCCAGAAGACGGGGCAGCAGTTCACCAAGGACGCGGTCGACCGGGTCTTCGAGCTGACCCAGGGCCAGCCGTGGCTGGTCAACGCCCTCGCCCACGAGATCACCTCCACGATGCAGGTGACCGGCACCATCACCACCTGCCAGGTGGACGACGCCAAGGAGCGACTGATCCGGGCGCGCGCCACCCACCTGGACGCCCTGGCCGCCCGGCTGCACGAGCCCCGGGTCAAGCGGGTGCTGGAACCGATCGTGGCCGGCGCCCCCTACACCGACCGCCATATCATCGACGACCTGTCCTACGCCCGCGATCTGGGCCTGATCACGCAGAAGCCTCCGCCTCAGGTGGCCAACCCCATCTACCGCGAGGTCATCCTGCGCGTGCTGGGCGATCTGACCGAGCAGAACATCCACGCCGACCCGCACACCTTCGTGCTCCCCGACGGCCGCTTCGACCTGCCCCGCCTGCTGCAGGAGTTCGTCGTGTTCTGGCGCGAGCACGGCGAGGTCCTCATCCAGCAGGAGGGCTACCACGAAGCCGCCTGCCAGATCATCCTCATGGCCTTCCTGCACCGCCTGGTCAACGGCGGCGGCCACCTCGACCGCGAATACGCCGCCGGCACCAAACGCCTCGACGTCCTGATCCGCTGGCCCCACACCGGCCCCGACGGCGAACGGCTGACGCAGCGCGAAGCCATGGAGCTCAAGGTCTGGCGACCCGGCAAGGACGACCCCCTGCCCGAGGGTCTCGCCCAGCTCGACCGCTACCTCGACCGCCTCACCCTCACCACCGGCGTCCTGGTCATCTTCGACCGCCGCCCCGAAGCTCCGCCGTGGAAGGAACGAGGGAGTTTCGAGCAGGCGACCACCCCGTCCGGCCGCCAGGTCACCGTCCTGCGCGTGTGAGAGGTGTCCTGGGCCGGTGGGCGCGCCGTCATACCGCCCCAGGCGGCCGGGAGGCGTTCTTCCTCTGAGAAGGTGGAGTGGTGCGGATCGAGTTGCTGGGGCGGATCCGGGTCTTCACCGATGACGGAACACCCGTTGAGGTCGGAGGCCCTCGCGTGCGCATGGTGCTGGCCCGGCTCGCACTGCAGCCGGGACACGTGGTGCCCGCCGAGACGCTGATCGGCGCGATATGGGGCGACGGCCCGCCGGCGGACGCCGCCAACGCGCTGCAGGCGTTGGTGTCCCGGCTGCGCAAGGCCCTGCGCGGGACCGGCGGCGTGCAGTCGCGGCCGGGCGGCTACCGGCTCGTGGCCGGCGCGCAGGACGTGGACGCGCACAGGTTCGAGGAGCTGGCGGCGCGCGGAGGAAAGGAGCTGGCCGCCGACAGGCCGCAGGCGGCCTCCGTCACGCTCGGCGAGGCCCTCGGGCTGTGGCGAGGCGGCGCCGCGCTGGCCGATCTGAGCGATGTGCCCTTCGCCGACGACGCCGCCGCCCGGCTTGAGGAGCTGCGGGTGGCGGCGGCCGAGGACCGGTTCGACGCGGAGGTGCGGCTGGGAAGGCACGATGAGGTGCTGGCCGACCTGGAGGCGGCCGGCAGGCGGCATCCCTTGCGGGAACGGCTCACCGTTGTGCGCATGCGCGCCCTCTACGCGGCAGGGCGGCAGTCCGACGCGCTGACCGTGTACGAGGAGACGCGCGCCGAGCTGGCCGGGCAACTCGGCGTCGATCCCTCCCGGGAACTGCGGGAGACGCAGCTGGCGGTGCTCCGGGGCGAGCTCGACGGTCCGCCCGTCCACGCCGGATCCCGGTTGCCTCGGTGGCTGACCGGCTTCGTCGGCAGGCAGGAGGAGCTCAGGCTGGTCCTGGAGCTGATGGAGACCTCCCGGCTGGTCACCGTCGTCGGCCCGGGCGGAGTCGGCAAGACCCGGCTGGCCGTGCACGCGTTGACCCGGCACCGCACCTGCCGCAGCGGACGGGTGTGGTTCGTCCCCCTGGCCGGGGTGGAGACGTCCGCCGGGTTGCTGGACGCCGTGCTCGGCGCGCTGAGCGCCTCGGGCCCGCGCTCGGTGCAGCCGCTGCGCACCGACCCGCAGGAACCCCTTGACGCGGTGGCCGGTCTGCTCGCGGGTGGGGAGGCGGTGCTGGTGCTCGACAATTGCGAGCGGCTGGTGGCGGACGTCGCGGAACTGGCCGCCCGGTTGCTCGACCGGCTGCCCTACGTGACGATTCTCGCCACCAGCAGGGAGTCGCTGGCGATCGTCGGTGAGGCGCTGTGTCAGCTCGGGCCGTTGGAGGTCCCCGCCACGACGGAGGAGGCCGCCGGGGCGGCATCGGTGCGGCTGTTCCTGGACAGGGCGGCCGGTGTGCGGCCCGGTTTCGTGCTGGATGAGGTCACTGCCGGTCCCGTGGTGGAGATCTGCGGGCGGCTGGACGGGCTGCCGCTGGCGCTGGAGCTGGCCGCCGCCCGGCTGCGTACCATGAGCGTGGAGGAGATCGCGCGGCGGCTGGATGACCGCTTCCGGCTGCTCGCCTCGGGCAACAGGGCAGGGCCCGCTCACCAGCGCACGCTGCGGGCGGTGGTCGAGTGGAGCTGGGAGCTCCTGACGGAGGACGAGCGGGCGCTGGCGCGGCGCCTGTCGGTGTTCCCGGGCGGGGCCGGGCGGGACGCGGTGCGGGCGGTGTGTCCGA
>NZ_SMJZ01000086.1 GCF_004348345.1 Nonomuraea longispora | reverse complement strand
GGCCCGGTTCCCTCGGCGGTGTCCGAGAGGCGGAAGCGCCACAGGCCGTTGAGCGTCAGGCGCGGCGCGTCGGAGACGAAGTCCGCGCGCGGAGCCCGCCGCCCGGAGCCCGGCCCGGGGTCCTCGTGAAAGTCGACCATCCGAACGTCCCTCCGGTGAGACAAAACGTTTTAACCCTATACGCGACGTTCCCACGACACCATCCCTCTCTCACCTCGGGTGATCCACCGCACCACCAGGCGCCACAGGAAACGGGACAGCGATGAAGCGCCCACCGTGCATTGACATGAGGACGTGAATAGATATATCATCTGATAAAACGTTTTAAGATCGCCAAAGGTCCGTCACGTCACGGGGAGCCCATGACGCCACCGCCCCCCAGCCCCGGCATCCGGTTCGGCACCGCCTACTACCCCGAATACCAGCGCTCCCCCGATCCCGAACGCGATCTCGGCCTGATGGCACAGGCGAAGATCGACACCATCCGCGTCGGCGAGTCCGTCTGGTCCACCTGGGAGCCCCGCGACGGCGAATTCGACCTCGACTGGCTGACGCCCGTCCTGGACGCGGCCCACGAGCGCGGCATCGGCGTGCTCCTGGGCACCCCGACGTACGCCGTCCCGCCCTGGCTGCAGCGCAAGCATCCCGAGCTGGCCGTCGTGCGGGCCGGCGGGGTTCGCGTCCCCTGGGGCGCGCGCCAGGAGGCCGACTTCACCTCGCCGGTCTTCCTGCGCCACGCCGAGCGCGTCATCCGCGCCGTCGTCGGGCGCCACGGCGGCCACCCCGCCGTCATCGGGATCCAGCTCGACAACGAGCCGGGGCTGCACCTCATCCACAACGAGCCGGTCTTCGAGCGCTTCACGGCCTGGCTCGCCGAGCGGTACGGCGACGTCGGACGGCTGAACGAGGAGTGGGGGCTGGCGTACTGGTCACACCGACTGGGCGACTGGGCCGAACTGTGGCGCCCCGACGGCAACACCACCCCGTCGTACGACCTCGCGTGGCGGCGCTTCCAGGCCGAGCTGACCACCCGGTTCATCGCCTGGCAGGCCGAGCTCGTACGCGAGCTGGTGCCCGGCGACCGCGTCCTCACCACGTGCCTGGCCTACCAGCGGCCGGCCCTCGACGACGTACGGCTGTCCGAGCACCTGACCGTCACCAGCGGGAACGCCTACTACCTGGCGCAGGACGCGCTGATCCGGGACGCCGAGGACCGGCCCGCCGAGCTCGGCTGGTTCGCCTCCGGTCCCGACGCGCTGTTCCGGGCGGCCGACCGCATGTACGGCTCCAAGCAGCGCCGCTTCTGGGTGACCGAGACGAACGCGACGTCGATCGCCGGATCGCAGCTCAACCTCACCCCCTACGACGGCCAGCTGCGACAGGCGGCCTGGGCGCTGGTCGCGCGCGGCGCGGAGATGATCTCGTACTGGCACTGGAACACGCTGCACGACGGCGCCGAGACGTACTGGGGCGGCATCCTCGGGCACGCCATGACGCCGGGCCGGATCCACGACGAGATCGCGGCGCTGGGCGCGGAGCTCGACCGGGCGGGCGACGACCTGGCCGGGCTCACCCCCGACGCCGACGTCGGGTTCGTCTGCTCCCCCGACAGCAGGTGGGCGCTGGCGTTCCAGCCGCCGCTCACCCTCGACGGACGCGACCCCGACCGCGACTCCTACGAGCGCATCGTCGCGGCGTTCTACCAGGGGGCGAGCGACGCGGGGATGCAGGCGGGCTTCGTGACGCCGGAGCAGTTCGGCGCCCGGCGCTTCCCCGTCGTGGTGGCGCCCGCGCTCTACTGCCTGTCCGCCGCGACGGCCGGCGCGCTGACCGCGTACGCGCGCGACGGCGGGCATCTGGTGCTGACCTTCCGCACCGGGTACGCCGACGAGGAGGCACGGGCGCGGGCCGAGGTAGCGCCGGGACCGCTGCGCGAGGCGGCTGGGGTGCGCTACCTGGAGTACTCGACGCTGCCCGGCCCCGTCCCCGTGCGCGGGCTCGGGACGCACGGCGATAACCGGCACTGGGCCCGCCACTGGGCGGACGCGCTGGAGCCGGAGGGGGCCGAGGTGCTGGCCCGCTACGACCACCACCACTTCGGCCGCTGGCCCGCCGTCACCGAGCACCGCGTCGGGCGCGGCACGGTGACCTACGTCGGCACCCTGCCCGGCAGGGAACTGGCGGCGGCGCTGTTCCGCCGGGTCGCCGCACGAGCCGCCGAGGCGGATCGGCGACCCGCCCCCGTACCGGACGCCACGGAGGCGCGCGGGCGGCCCTCCGCCGCGCTGGTCGACGCAGGCGGGCAGCCGCAGGTCACCGTGCGCTCCGCGGTGAACGCGCGCGGGCAGCGCCTCTGGTTCGTGCACAACTGGTCCGACCGCGAGCACGCGGCGACCGTGACCCGGCCGGCCGTCGAGATCACCGGCCCGCGGCGGCCCCTCGGCCCGGGCCCGCTCCGGCTGGCCCCCTTCGACGTACGGGTGATCACGTGAGCGGTTTCCAGCCGGACTGGCGGTCGTTGCGCCGGCACAGCGTGCCGGCGTGGTTCGGCGAGGCGAAGTTCGGCATCTGGTCGCACTGGGGCCCTCAGTCCGTGGCCCGCTCGGGCGACTGGTACGCCCGCCACCTCTACGGCACGCAACCCTGGTCGGAGCCGTGGGAGCGGGTACGGGCCGGCCGCCAGCACGCGCACCACCGGGCCCACTTCGGCAAGGGCGGGGCCAAGGACCTGTTCCGCCGCTGGCGTGCCGAACGTTTCGACCCCGACGAGCTCATCGACCTGTACGTCTCCAGCGGCGCCCGCTACTTCGTCGCCCTGGCCACCCACTGCGACAACTTCGACCTTTGGGACTCCCGGCAGCACGACTGGACCGCCGTCCGGGTCGGCCCGAAGCGCGACATCGTGGGCGCGTGGGAGCGGGCGGCCCGCGCGGCCGGGCTGCCGTTCGGCCTCAGCTTCCACCACAACTGGACGTGGCGCTGGCTCGACGTGGCGCACTGCCGCGACCCCGAGACGGGCGAGCCGTACGACGGGGCGCTGACCAGGGCCGACGGGGCCGGCACCTGGTGGGAGGGCCTCGACCCGGCGACCCTCTACCCGCCGCGGCACGAGCCGGGAGCCCGGCCGCCCGCGCACGTCGCCGAGCGTTTCTACGCTCGCGTCGGCGAGGCGCTCGACCGCTACCGTCCCGACCTGGTCTACCTCGACGACGGCCGGCTGCCGTTCGACGCGGGCAGCGTGGTGGAGTCGGAGCCGGTCAGCTCGGCCGGGCTGGAGCTGCTGGCCCGCTACTACGACACGTGCCCGACCGGCGGCATCGTGACGATCAAGGACGTGCCCGAGGCCGACCGCACCGCGGTGGTCCTCGACTGCGAGCGCCGCCAGCTCGACGAGGCCCAGCCCCATCCGTGGCAGTTCGACACCAGCGACGGCGAGTGGTTCGACTGCGCCGACGACGGCCCGATGTTCCACCCGCGCAAGACCCCGCAGCAGATCATCCACACGCTGATCGACGTGGTCAGCAAGAACGGCTGCCTGCTGCTGAACATCCCGCAGCACGCCGACGGCACCGTGGACGCCCGCTCCCGCGCGCTGCTGGCCGAGGTGGGCGGCTGGCTGCGGGTCTGCGGCGAGGGCGTCCACGGCACGACGCCCTGGCTGCGCGCGGGCGAGGGCCCGACGGGGCTGGGCGAGGTCAAGGGGTACGAAGGGTACAACGAGGCCGAGCGCGCGTACCGGCCGGACGACATCCGCTTCACCCGCAAGGGGGAGGCCGTGTACGCCACCCTCCTGGCCTGGCCGCAGGACCGCACGGCCAGGATCGCGAGCCTGGGCGCCGCCGCGGGCCTGCTGGAGCGTCGCCCCGCCGCCGTCGAGCTGCTCGGCCACGGTCCCGTCGGCTGGCGGCTGGCCCCCGAGGCGCTCTACGCCGACCTGCCGCCCGAGCCGCCCACCACGGCCGCGTACATGATCAGAATCACCTGAGGAGTCCCTGTCTTGGTGAGCAACCTGCGAACGTGCGACCTGACCGACCCCCTCGGCATCGAGACCACCAGGCCCCGTCTGAGCTGGCGACTGACCGGCGCGCTCGCGCAGACCGGCTACCACCTGCAGGCGGGCTCCGCCGAGGGCGCCGCCGACCTGTGGGACAGCGGCGAGGTCGAGTCCGCGGAGCAGCGCGTGACGTACGGCGGGGCCCCGCCGGCGAGCCGGGCCGTCGTGCACTGGCGGGTACGCATCCGCGACGCCGGCGGCGCGTGGTCCGCGTGGAGCCGGGGCGCGCGGTTCGAGATGGGCCTGCTGGACGCCGGCGACTGGACGGCCTCCTGGATCACCCACCCCGGCTGGCACGCTCCCGGCGACCCGCGCGCCGGCGAGGGCCTCGCGCTGCCGCTGCTGGCCGGCGAGTTCACCGTGACGGGTCCGGTCGCGCGGGCCCGGCTGCACGTCGCGGGGATGGGCGTCTACGTGGCGTCGGTGAACGGCCGGCCGGTGACGGACGCCGTGCTGGAGCCGGCGTACACCGACTTCACCCGGCGGGTGGCGTACGCGACGCACGACGTGACGGCGCTGCTGCGCGAGGGCGCGAACGCGGTCGGGATCACGCTCGGCCCCGGCATCGCGCACGTGTACCCGCACCAGGACCGCTACATGAAGTTCTACGGCTCGAAGGGCGCGCCGAAGGCGATCGCGCAGCTTGAGGTCACTCACACCGACGGCTCGTCGCGCACGTTCGGCACCGGGCCCGGCTGGCTGGCCACCGACGGCCCCACGACGCGCTCGCACTGGTTCGGCGGCGAGGACCACGACGCCCGCCTGACCGTCGACGGGTGGGACGCCCCCGGCGCGGACCGCTCGGGCTGGCGGCCGGTGACCGTGCCGGACGCCCCGGCCGTCGCGCTCCGGGCGCGCGCCTGCCCGCCCATCCGGGTCACGGAGACGCTGCCCGCCGTCGAGAAGCTGGTCGCCAAGGACGGCACGGCGGTGTTCGACGTCGGCACGGTCGTCGCCGGCTGGGCCGAACTCCGGCTCGACCTCCCGGCAGGGCGCTTCCTGCGGCTGCTGCCCGGCGACCAGCTCGACGACTTCGGCCGCGTCATCCAGTCGAAGCCCACGACGGGCGCTCCGATCTTCAACACGTACGTCACCAAGGAAGGCCCGCAGACCTGGCATCCGAGCTTCCGCTACGACGGCTTCCGCTACGTCGAGGTGCAGGGCCTGCCCGGGCACGTCGGCCCCGAGGCTGTGACGGCGCTCGTGCTGCGCGCGGACAACACGCCCGCCGGGGTGTTCGAGACATCCGACCCGCTGGTGAACGACATCCACAAGATCATCGACCGTGCGGTGCGCGGCAACATGTACAGCGTCCTGACCGACTGCCCGCACCGGGAGAAGCTGGGCTGGCTGGAGCAGACCCACCTGCTCTTCGACGTCGTGGCCTACAACTACGACGTCGCCGCCTACTACCGCGAGCTGCTGGTCACGATGGCCGAGGCGCAGACCCCGGACGGGCTGGTGCCGGACATCGCGCCCGAGTACGTCGTGTTCGACGGCCCCTTCAGGGACGACCCCAACTGGGGCGGCGCACTGGTGCGCCTGCCGTGGCAGCTCTACCGCTGGTACGGCGACACCTCGGCGATGGAGCGGCACTACGACGGAATGCGCCGCTACGTGGACTACCTCACCGGGCGGGCGGAGGACGGCGTACTCGGCCACGGGCTCGGCGACTGGCTCGCCCCCGACCCGGCCACGCCCGTGCCGCTGGTGTCGACGTGGGGCTACTGGCGGGCCACGCGCACGATGGCGCGGGTCGCCGGCGTGCTCGGCCGCGGCGACGACGCCGCACGGTACGGCGCGCTGACGGAGCACATCTCGGCGGCGTTCGCGGGCACGTTCCCCAGGGCGTTCTCCGGCGGGTCCGGCGGGTCCGGCGGGTCCGGCGAGGGCACGCAGGCGTCGGAGATCCTGGCGCTCGACATGGGCGTCGTACCCGGCGACCTCGTGCCCCACGTGCTCGACCGGGTGAGCGAGGCCGTGCGCGGCGGCGGCATCACGGTCGGCGAGGTCGTGCTGCCCGCGCTGTTCCGGGTGTTGTCCCGCGCGGGACGGCACGACGCGCTGTGGCAGTTCGCCGTCTCGACCGGCAACCCGAGCTACGGCTACCAGGTCAGGCACGGCGCCACGGCGCTCACCGAGGCGTGGGACGGTCCGACGCGCGGGCTGTCGCAGAACCACTACATGCTCGGCGCGATCGACTCCTGGTTCTACCGGGGGCTCGGCGGCATCGGGCAGGCCCCGGGCTCCACCGGCTTCCGCAGGCTGCTGATCGAGCCCGCCGCGCCCGGCGGCCTGGAGGCGGTGCGGGCGGGCACCACGACGCCGTACGGGAGGGTCGCGGTGTCGTGGGAGCGGCGCGACGGCGGGTTCGCGCTCGACGTGGAGGTCCCGCCCGGCTCGTCGGCCGAGGTGCGGCTGCCGGACCTCGGCCTGCCCCCGCACGCCGCCCCTGAAGGGGCCGTCGCGCTCGGCGAGCGCGCCTTCGACGTGCCCGCCGGGCACTGGACGTTCGAGGCGGGCCGATGAGCGGGCCGATGAGCGCGTACGACCCGGCGCGGGTCCGGACCCCGCACAAGGCCGGGCGGCTGCTGGTGGGGCCGTCGCGAAAGCCCGGCCGCTTCGACAGCCTCTTCGTGGACTGCCCGTTCGTCTGCTCCGACGGCGGCGACTACCTGATGACGTACGTCGGCTTCGACGGCACGGGCTACCAGACCGCGCTGAGTCGCTCACCGGACCTGGAGTCGTGGAGCCCCGGCGAACTGATCCTGCCGCGCGACCCGGGCCACCCCCACCGGCGCTACAACGCGGCGCTCACGTCGATCGTGCGCGACAACCGGCTCGGATCCGCGGGTCAGGTGACCTGGCTGGACGGCCGGGCGTACGCCACCTACCACGCCTACCCGGAGTCGGGCATGGAAGTGGGCGCAGGCGTCATCGGCTTCCTCTCCAGCGACGACCTGCAGACCTGGGAGGACACCGGCTCGGTGCTGCGACCGCAGGACGGCGGCGCCTGGGAGCGCGGCGGCCTGTACAAGTCGTGGCTGCTGCGCCACGACGGCCTCTACTACTGCTTCTACAACGCCAAGAACCGCACCTACGACGGCTGGCGCGAGCAGATCGGCTACGCCGTCTCCCCCGACCTCGAACGCTGGGAGCGGCCCTGCCCCGGCCCGGTCGTGCCGCACGGCGGCGAGGGGGCGTTCGACGAACGGTTCGCCTCCGACCCTTGCGTGCTGCGCGACGGCGACTGGTGGGTGATGTTCTACTTCGGGCTCTCCTTCGACGGGCACGCCCGCGAGAGCTACGCGGTCTCCCGTGACCTGCGCACCTGGCGCAAGAGCGGCGAGATCCTCGTCGACGTGGGGCCGCCGGGGTCGGTGGATGACACGTACGCGCACAAGCCCGCGGTCGTCTCGCGGGACGGCAGGCCCCACCACTTCTACACGGCGGTGCGGCGCTGCGCGCCGTACCAGGTCGGCGAGCACACCCAGGTGGAGATGCGGGGCATCTCGATGGCCCGCGGCTGAGGGAAGAACGATGAGGATCAGCGGGCGAACGTTCATCCAGGGCATCACGCTGACCGGAGTCGAAGGCTGAGGCCCCGATCGCAGACGGAGGACATCGATGGACCAGTTACGCAGAAGGCTGCTGGCCGGCGCCGTGGGCGGCGTTCTGGCCGCCGGGGTGGCCGGCCGGGCGGAGGCCAGGGTGGCCGGCGGCGCGGACACCGGGGTGGCGGGCCGCGCGGAGGCGGACGCCGCAGCGGCGTGGAGCCGGGTGCCGCGGATCAGGCGGCGCATCAGAGCGCCGCGCTTCCCCCGCCGCACCTTCCCGATCACCGATCACGGGGCCGCCGGCGACGGGAGCACCATGTGCACCCAGGCCTTCCGCGACGCGATCGCGGCCTGCTCGGCGGCCGGCGGCGGGCGGGTGCTGGTGCCGGCGGGCACGTACCTGACGGGGGCGATCCACCTGGCCGACGACGTCGAACTGCATCTGGAGGCCGGGGCCACGATCAGGTTCAGCCGCGACCCGGCCGACTACCTGCCCGTCGTGCACACCCGGTACGAGGGCATCGAGCTGATGAACTACTCCCCGTTCGTCTACGCCCGCGGCAGGACCAACGTGGCGATCACCGGCGACGGCGTCATCGACGGCCAGGCCGACGCCGGGCACTGGTGGGACTGGTCGAGCGACCCTCCCCCCACGGAGGGCCCGGACAAGAAGCTGCTCGCGAGCATGGCCGAGGAGGGCGTGCCCGTCGAGGAGCGGGTGTTCGGTGAGGGACACCACCTGCGGCCCAACCTGATCCAGCTGTACGAGTGCCGCAACGTGCTCATCGAGGGCGTCACCGTCAAGGACTCCCCCATGTGGAACATCCACCCGGTCCTGTGCACGAACGTGACCGTCCGCCGCGTCACCGTGGACAGCCCGCACGGCCCGAACAACGACGGCTGTGACCCCGAGTCGTGCGTGGACGTGCTCATCGAGCGGTGCGAGTTCAACACGGGCGACGACTGCGTGGCGATCAAGGCAGGCAAGAACGCCGACGGCCGAAGGCTGGACGCGCCGTCCGCGAACGTGCTCGTGGACTCGTGCGTGATGCGCGACGGCAACGGCGGGGTGACCATCGGCAGCGAGACCACCGGCGGCGTGAGCTGGGTGTTCGCGTGGAACTGCACGATGAGCAGCCCCCGCCTGGAACGGGCGGTGCGCGTCAAGACCAACCCCGAGCGCGGCGGGTACGTCAGGGACGTCTACGTCAAGGACGTCACCGTGGAGCAGGCGGCCGACGCGGTCATCGAGGTGGCGCTCAACTACGAGAACAAGCACACCGGCCCCTACTTCCCCGACGTGGGCCGGATCGACATCCGGCGGCTGCGGGCCGGGCGGGCGCCGAGGGCGTTCGCGCTCATCGGCAACCCGGGCAACCCGGTCCGGGGGCTGCGGGTGACGAGCAGCGTGTTCGAGGAGATGGCGGAGGACGACGTGGTGACCGACGTGACCGGCCTCGTGCTGCGCAACGTGTGGGTCAACGGCCGGCGCGTCTGACGACGGCCCCATGAGCGGGACCCGCCTGCTCATGGGGCCTGCTGATGACGCCGTGGCTTTCAGGGCGCCTGAGGCCCGGCGATCCCGGCGGAGTTCGTCCCGATGCCCGCGGAGGAGCCGAGGGAAGGACCGGCGTCGGGACCGCGGCCGAGGAGCAGCACGCCGAGCCAGATGAGCGCCATGCCCACCGCCACCAGCGCCGCGTCCCGGCCCGTCTGGAACGTCGCCACCGCCATCACGGCCACCCCGACGACGGTGACGCCGGCGCCCACGAAGGTGACCCGGCGCAGCGCGGCCAGGATGAGGGCCAGCGCCACGAGGGCGGCGAAGAACAGGGTCGCGCCCGCCGAGTAGACCAGCGTCTCCACCCCGGGATACCCCTTCACCCGCTCGAACAGCGCCCGCATGGCGGCGCCGTCCACAGCCGTGAAGCCGGCGTACAGGTCGATGGCCAGTTGGACGACGTTGGCGGCGACGCCGATCATGGCCGCTCCCACGGCCGCGTCCACCGCCACCCGCCACCCGCCCGTCACGGGCCCGGCCACGCCCCGCAACGCCGCCGTCATGACGCCGAACATCACGAAGCCGGCCAGCCAGACCGCGTGCGCGGCCGTCCACCACGGGCCGGGCACGAGGTCGCCGTCGATGGGACGCATGAGGAGCCAGCCGCCGAGCAGGGCGGCCGGCCCGGCGGTGAAGGAGGCCTGGGCCAGGCGGTTCGCGGGGTTCATGAGGATCACGATGCCCCTTCCCGCCTGGCCGGCCCATCAGTGATCGTCCCTGATTTCACCCTGGACCCACCTCAGGGGCGGGCTCAGGAGAAGTAGCGCAGCCAGACGTACAGCCATGCCATCGCCGTGCTGAGGATGGTGACGACGATGCCGTACCGGGTGAACTGCCAGAAACTGATCTTGTGTCCGGTGCGGGCGGCGATCCCGATGGCGACCACGTTGGCGCTGGCGGCGACGGCGGTGCCGTTGCCGCCGAAGTCGGCGCCGAGGGCGAACGCCCACCACAGGGCCTGGCCGGTCGCCGGGTCGGGCACCTGCGCGACGACGCCCTCCACGATGGGCGCCATCGTGGCGACGTACGGGATGTTGTCGAAGAAGGCGCCCAGGGCGCTGGAGCCGAACAGCAGCGACGTGGCGGCGAGGAAGTAGTTGTCGCCCAGCACGCCCACGGCCCAGGCGCCGATCGACTCGATCACGCCCGTGTGGACGAGCCCCGCGACCATGACGAACAGGCCCATGAAGAACATCAGCGTGGGCCACTCGACCTCGCTCAGCACGTCGTGCACGTTCGAGCGGGACACCAGCAGCATCACCCCGGCGCCCACCAGGGCGACGATCGACGGCTCGATGTGCACCACGGCGTGCAGCCCGAACGCGACGACGACGGCGGCGAGCACCGCCATGCACCGGGCGAGCAGCCGGGGGTCGGTGATGGCCCGCCGCTCCTGCAGCGCCATGACCTCGGCGACGTGCTCCTCGTTGTACTGGAACGACTTGCGGAACAACAGCCGCGTGAACAGCACGAACACCGCAAAGGTGATCACCACGATGGGCGCCATGTGCACGAGGAAGTCGTTGAAGGTCAGGCCGGCGCGGCTGCCGATGATGATGTTGGGCGGATCGCCGATGAGCGTCGCCGCGCCACCGATGTTGGACGCGAGGACCTCCGCGATGATGTACGGCTGCGCGGGGATGTGCAGCCGGTTGCACACCACCACGGTGACCGGCGCGACCAGCATGATCGTGGTGACGTTGTCGAGGAAGGGCGAGGCCACCGCGGTGATGACCATCAGCATGACCATGAGCCGGTAGGGCCGGCCGCGCGACCGCTTGGCGGCCCAGATCCCGAGATAGTCGAACAGCCCCGTCTGCTTGATGATCCCAACGATGATCATCATGCCGAACAACAGGAAGATGACGTTCCAGTCGATGCCCTCGTGCTCGGAGAAGAACACGCCGGCGCCGGGGATGAGGCCGGTCACGGCCATCAGCCCGGCGGCGATGAGCACCACCTTGACTTTGTCGACCTTCTCGGTGGCGATGAAGAAGTACGCCACCGTGAAGATCCCGAGCGCGAAGAAGGCGCTCATCCGTCATGCCCTGGCGGCACGGCCTGGTCGCAGGCGGTTGTTTCTGGCGCCTGACATGACGGTGTCAAGGAGTGCTGGCAGAACATGGTGTGTGCCTCCGAGGGTTGAACACGAAACGTGAGCACGCGACAGCGGGACGTGGCCTGTGGCACACGCCCGGTGGAGAGGGGGTCGGGTGGTTCGGGCTGTCAGTCGCCCGGGTCGGAGAGTGCGGGGCTGGTGAGCAGCCGCTCCAGGGTGATGGCCCCCGTGAGCGTGCGGTCGGCTGCGACGACGGCGATGGTCAGACCGGGCATCCGGGCCGGCGCCATGAGCCGCACGGCTTTCGCGACCGGGTCGCGGACCGTTACGGTCGGCAGGTTCACGGCGATGGCGCCGGCTCGCATGGCATCTTCCCGTTCGGGGGCGCGACCGGGCAGTCCCGGCGGGGTCACGGCGTCAATGCCGGTCGTGGTGTGGTGCATATCGCTGACTCCAATCCGGCTTCGCCTCAGTTTTGTCGCCGGGCCGTTCCCGTCACCATCGGGTCTGGCACCCATATGCGCCGGGGCAGAACGTGTAGCACCGGGCGTGACAATTGGTAGGCGGGCCGGATGGACAGTGGCCCCAGGAGACAAGCAGGCTGGTGAGATGGACCACCACGCCGAGCCGAGCCTCGTCACTGCGAGGCTGGGAAGATGACCGAGCGTACCGACCGGCAGGCGGCCATGGCCACGCCGCGCCCGCCCGCGCAGGCGCTGTTCCGACGGCTTTTCGTGATCAACGGGCTGGTGTACGCGGTGGGGACGCTGGTGCTGGCGGTCTCGCCGGCCACCGTGTCGTCGCCCGTCGTGCTGGCCGAGGTGCCGGTGCTGGTCGTGGGGCTGACGCTGATGCTGGCCGCCAACGGTTTGCTGCTGCGTCGCAGCCTGGAGCCGCTCGACGCGCTGACCACGCTCATGAAGCGGGTCGACCTGCTGCGCACCGGCGACCGGCTGGCCGGCAGCGGCAACAGCGACCTGGCCCACCTGATCGACACGTTCAACGCGATGCTCGACCGGCTGGAGGCCGAGCGCAGCGCGAGCAGCGCGCACGCGCTGGCCGCCCAGGAGGGCGAGCGTCAGCGCATCGCCCGCGAGTTGCACGACGAGATAGGCCAGAGCCTGACCGTGGTGCTGCTGGGACTCAAGCGGGTGGTCGACCGCGCCCCCTCCGGGCTCAAGGACGAGTTGCGCGACGTCCAGGAGAGCGTACGCGCCAGCCTCGACGAGGTGCGCCAGGTCGCCCGCAGGCTGCGCCCCGGCGTGCTGGAGGACCTCGGCCTGCACGCCGCGCTGAGCGCGTTGAGCAGCGACCTCTCACAGAGGAGCGGCACCAGGGTGACCCGCGCGATCGATCCGGACCTACCCGATCTGGGGACTGACGTGGAGCTCGTCCTCTACCGGATCGCCCAGGAGAGCCTCACGAACATCGCCAGGCACGCCGCTGCCACCCGCGCCGAGCTCTCCCTGACCACGGACGGTCGCAGGCTGGCCCTGCGCATCACCGACAATGGCCGGGGAGGCGTGTCCCGGGAGGGTGCCGGGATCCGGGGCATGCGCGAGCGGGCCCTGCTCGTAGGCGCCCGTCTCGTCATCGACTCCCCGCCAGGCGAGGGCACGTGCGTGCGCCTGGTCGTCCCGGACATCGTGAATCGGAGCCTCCACCCGTGAACAAGACCCGGATCCTGCTGGCCGACGACCACTCCCTGGTCCGCCAGGGATTGCGGCTGATCCTCAACGCCGAGCCCGACCTGGAGGTGGTCGCCGAGGCCGCCGACGGCGCCGAAGCGGTTACCGCGGCCTCGGACGACGCGGTCGACCTGGCCATTCTCGACATCGCGATGCCGCGCATGACGGGCCTGCAGGCGGCCCGCGAGATCTCCAGGCGCGCGCCCGGCATCCGCATCCTCATCCTGTCGATGTACGACAACGAGCAGTACTTCTTCGAGGCGCTCAAGGTCGGCGCCTCGGGCTACGTGCTCAAGTCGGCCGCGGACCAGGACCTTCTGGAGGCCTGCCGGGCCACGATGCGCGGCGAGCCGTTCCTCTACCCCGGCGCGGTCACCGCGCTCATCCGCGACTACCTGCAGCGTGACCGCGAGGGTGAGCGCATGCCCGAGAGCATCCTGACACCCAGGGAGGAGGAGATCGTCAAGCTGATCGCCGAGGGCAACTCGGCGAAGGACATCGCCGAGACGCTGGTCATCAGCGTGAAGACCGTCGACAGGCACCGCGCGAACATCCTGCAGAAGCTCGGCATGCGCGACCGGCTGGAGCTGACCCGCTACGCCATCCGCGCCGGCCTCGTCGAACCCTGACGGCGCGCGCCGGGGGTCGTGGCGCGTCACTGCGGCGGGCTTTCCCCGAGAGGTGAGCGTCAGGCGGGATGAGCGTCGAACAGGGCGGCGGCCCGCTCGACCAGCATGGAGCGCCCCTTGAGCTCGGCGGCCGTCCCGGGGCCGACGATGCCGTCCTGCCCGGGCAGTTGCCCGGCGCCGCGCTCAGGTCCGAGCGGGACGAGGATCATGGCCGGGTGCCTCTCGTAGGCGGACGGCGAACCCTCACCGGTGATCGCCGTACGGAGGTTCGCCGCCAGCAGCTCGCCCTGCGCGCCGGCGAACGCCGCCATGTCGCGGTCGGCGTCGGCGATGTCGCCGATCGCGAAGACCCGCTCGTGGCCCCGGACGCGCAGGTGCTCGTCCACCCGCACGTATCCGCGCTCGTCACGGGCGAGCGCGAGTGAGCCGCGCAGGTAGTCCGTACGCGGCGTCGCGCCGAAGCAGCGGAACCAGATGTCGGCGGTCAGCTTCTCCCCCACCTCGGTGGCGATGGCGACGGGCGCGGCGGCGGCGGGAGGCGCCCCCGGGAGCTCGCGCAGCCTGCTTCCGAGCTTGAGCTCGATACCGATCGCGTCCAGCTGTTTGCGCAGCTCGTCGCGGAGCTCCTGGTCGAACGGGCCCGGCAGGATGTCGGGCGCCGCGTCGGCGACGGTCACGTGCTTGCCGGGGAAGAACGCCTTGATCTCCCCCGCGAGTTCGAGACCGGCCGGGCCGGCGCCGATCAGCAGCACGCGCTCCGCGCCGCGCAGGGCCTCGTGCGCGTTCCGCACCCGGGCCTTGGCCGCCTCGGTGCCGGGCTCGTCCATCTTGGCGGGGAACGGGTACGACGTGCCCGTCGCGAGGACCAGATAGTCGGGTTCGAGGACACGGCCCGAGGCGAGCGTCACCCGGCGGCCGTCCGCCTCCACGGCTCGATCGCGCAGGTATCGCCCGTGGACCAGCAGGCGGCTGTAGGGAATGAAGATCTGGTCCAGCCACTGCGGCTCGACCAGCGCCCGCCATGACGCCACGTTGTGCACGAACGACTCCGACGGGTCCACGAGGGTCACCTCGGCCACGTCGTCGAGCAGCTTGGCCACCTTGTGACCGCCGTAGCCACCGCCGAGGACCACGACGCTCGGGCGCGTAACAGCGCTCTCCACCATCACCATCTCCTTGATCGGAAGTTGCTCTGACTTGAGATGTGGCTACACTAAACATACTTGCTAGGAAAATCAAAGCAGCACTGCGTGCGCTAGTTTGGAGGCATGGGGACGGCATCTACGCATGACACGCACGCGTGCGTCCGCAGCGACGCCGCGCTGACCCGCGCGTTCACGATTCTCGGCAAACGATGGAGCGCCGTCGTGCTCGGCAGCCTGCGTAGCGGCCCCGCCGGGTTCCGCGAGCTGTCACGGGCGATCGACGGCCTCAGCGACTCGGTGCTGTCCGACCGGCTGTCCGAGCTGACCAAGGAGGGCCTGATCGCGCGCACCGTCGACGCGGGCCCGCCCGTCTCGGTCTCCTACGAGCTGACCGAGTGCGGCAAGGCGCTCATGCCCGCGCTGCACCAGATCTCCGAGTGGGCCGAGAAGCACCTGAGCTTCGAGGAGGGCTAGCCTCCACCCCCTGCGGGTACGGTGACCGGAGAGCCCCCAGTGTGAGGATGTGGTTCCCCGTGCTCTACCTCTTCGGCTTCGATCGGATCGGCGTAGCCGTGAGCGACATCTACTTCGTCGACCCCAACCCCGCCAAAGGCCAGGAAAGCGCCGAGCACGGCGTGCGCCTGGAGGTGCGCCGTCTCGAACCGGGCGAGCTGAAGGGGTCGATCTACTCCGCCAGGCCCATCACCATCGACCGGCCGATCTGGCGGGTCGACCTGCTGGAGTCGGTCGACGGCACGCCCGGCAGCTTCGACCGCACCCACCACCACCCCGGCACCAGCGGATGGGAGCCCGGTGAGCGGGTGTTCGAGCGGGAGTTGTCCGCCGAGCCACTGAAGTGGCTGGCCGAACGCCTCGCCGACCTCGAAGACGTTCTCGACCGGGCCGGGGCCGACCGTGACGAGGCGAGCCCCGCCGACGTGGCCGGGCTTCGCGAGCGCGCGCCGGAGATCGTGGAGACGGTCGGCCGGATGCTCGACGGCGTGCGCGCGGGCGACCTCGGCACCCCGCCCGGCGCCGAGCCGGCGACCAGCGTGCGCGCCAGCTGGCTCTAGGGAGGATCCACGCGGGCGAGGTGCGCGGCAGCGGTCAGGGGTGCTCGCCCGCGACGGGGCGGCGGTGCAGGAGGCCGAACCTGGCCCACATGGCCTCCGCCGCCTCGATGGAGGCCCCCGTACGCGCGGGGTCGACGGCGGCGAGCTGGGTGACCAGCGCCTGCGCCACCGCCATGCCGGCCGTCAGCGACGGGAAGAACGCCTCTCCCTCTGCGGGCACCATCACCACCTCCTCGGCCGCCTCGGCCAGGGCGGGGCTGGCCGCGTCCGTCACCGCGAACACCCGCACGCCACGTGAGCGGGCCACGTTGGCCGCCAGCACGGTGCTCTCGTACAACCGCCAGAAGCTGATCGCCACCAGCACGTCGCCGTGCCCGAGGGCGGCCACGGTGTTGGCCAGTTCGGCGTCGCCCAGCGTCACGGCCGTGACGGGGTAGCCCGCCAGGCGGGCGTTGTGCGCCAGCGCCAGCCCGACGGCGGCGTAGCTGCCGTCGGCCACGACCACGGTGCGGCGGGCGGCGGCGACGGCCTCGGCGATCGTGAGCAGCACCCCCTCGTCCATGCGCCGGTTGAGCAGCGCGAGGCTGTCGAGGTCGCGGCGGAGCGACCGGGCGCTGGGCGAGCCGTTGCCGCTGTGCTCGGCGGCGACCTGACCGGCGCTGAGCGAGGACAGGTAGCGGGCGCGCAGTTCCTGCTGGAGCGCGGGCCAGCCGGTGAAGCCGAGCGCCTGCGCCGTGCGCGTCACGGTCGCCACGTTGACCCCGGCCAGCTGGGCCAGCTCGCTGGCCGACCCGAACGATGCCCGGCGCGGCTGCGAGAGCAGCACCTCCAGCACGGCGGCGGCTTTGCCGCGCAGCCCGCGCTCGGACAGGCGTGAGCGCAGCCAGTCGTCGAAGCTGTCCGTAGCGCGCTCTGTCACGTGATCCTCTCCTCGCCGGAAATCATGCTACGTGTTCGCGCCGCCGCCGTTATGCAAAGAGTGTTGCAAGTCTTCCGTTTCGCACTATATGTTGCTTCGCGTCCGCCCTACTCGGCCACGACCTGGGGAGAGACCTGTCCCATGACCTTGTTGGCCCGCCTGGACCGACTCCCGCTGAGCCGCCCGCACTACCTCCTCCTGCTGATCGGCGGGCTCGGCTACACCTTCGACGGCATGGACAGCGCCGTCGTCGCGTTCCTCCTGCCGAGCGCGCAGGAGGCCTGGGGACTGTCCAACGGCCAGCTCGGCGTCATCGGGTCCGCCACGCCGTTCGGCTTCCTCTTCGGCGCGACGGCCGCGGGCCTGCTCGGCGACCGCATCGGCCGCAAGAAGGTGATGATGTACGCACTCGCCTTCTACGCCTTCTTCTCGGTGGTCGCCGCGTTCGCCCCCAACTACGAGGTGTTCCTCGGCGCGCGGGTGCTGGCAGGAGCGGGCGCCGGGGCCGAGAGCGCGATCATCGCGCCGTTCCTGTCAGAGTTCGTGCCGGCCAAGCGGCGCGGGTGGTTCATCGGGGCGCTGGCCGGGTTCTTCTCGTTCGGGTTCGTGCTGGCCGCGCTGATCGGGCGGTTCGTGGTGCCGACGGTCGACGAGGGCTGGCGGGTCGCGCAGGTGCTCACGGCGGTGCCCATCGTGATGCTGCTGTGGTGGCGGCGCTCCCTGCCCGAGTCGCCGCGCTTCCTGCTCCAGCAGGGCCGCGCCGCCGAGGCCGAGAGGATCGTCGCCGACCTGGAGCGCCGCGTCCAGCGCGCCACCGGCCTGCCGCTGCCGCCGGTGTCCGCCTCGGCCACCGCGCCCTCCGCGCAGACGCCCAAGGTCAACCTGTGGAGCGCGCTCAGGTTCCTGTGGAGCCCGGCCATGGCCCGGCGCACCGCGATCATCTGGCTGGTGTGGTTCGTGATCACGTTCTCGTACTACGGGTTCTTCTCCTGGATCCCCACGCTGCTCGTGCAGCGCGGCATCACGGTCACCAAGAGCTTCGAGTTCTCGATCATCATCTATCTGGCGCAGATCCCCGGCTACTTCTCCGCGGCCTGGTTGTCGGAACGGATCGACCGCAAGAACACCATCGCGCTCTACCTCTCCGGCGCGGCGGTCAGCGCGTTCTGGTTGTCGCAGATGGAGACCCCCGTCACCATCACGCTCGCCGGCGCGGTGTTGTCGTTCTTCCTCAACGGCACGTACGCGGGCGTCTACTCCTACACGCCCGAAGTGTTCCCCACCTGGATCCGGGCCACCGGCACCGGGCTGTCGAGCGCGTTCGGGCGGGTCGGCAGCATCCTCGCCCCCACGATCATCGGCCTGTCGGCCGCGACCCTGGGCTTCGGCGGCGTGTTCGGCCTGACCACGGCGGTGCTGGCGGCCGGGGTGATCTGCGTGCTCGTCTTCGGACTGGCCACGGCCGGCCGGTCGCTGGAAGAACTGACCGAACCCGCCAAGGAGGCGACCCCATGAACGGATTCCCCGAGCTGGAGAAGAGCATGCGGCGGGAGGTGGGCGCGCGGCTGTTCACGGTGCTCGCCTGGATCCCCGGTCGGCGCACGCTGCGCCGCGTTCACAGCAGCCACCCCGAGCAGTACCCGGTGGGGGGCGAGAAGAGCGTGGAGGTCGCCCAGGGCTGGCTGGCACAGTGCGTCGAGGGCGGGCAGCCGTACCACGCCGCCCGGTCGCTCGCCCCCTCCGCCGTGCCCGCCCTGCGCGCGGCCCTCCAGGGAGGTGGCGCATGAGCCTGCTGCTGCGCAACGGCCTGCTGCTCGACGTGACGACCGGCACGTACGCCGAGGCCGACCTGCGCTGCGCCGACGGCCGCATCGCCGAGACCGGCCACGGGCTGACCGCGCCCGACGGCACCCGCGTGCTCGACCTCGCGGGCGCGCACGTCGTTCCCGGCCTCATCGACGCCCACGTGCACGTCACTGCCTCCACCGCCGACCTCGGCTCCATCGGCTCCATGGCGCCGTCGTACGTAACCGCGCACAGCGCCCGCATCATGAGCGGCATGCTGGACCGCGGCTTCACCACGGTCCGCGACGCGTCCGGCGCGGACTTCGGACTCGCCGACGCCCAGGCGGAGGGGTTGGTCCGCGGCCCCAGGCTGCTGTTCTGCGGCAAAGGGCTGAGCCAGACCGGCGGCCACGCCGACTTCCGCGGCCGGGGCGAGCACCTGCGCGACGACCACCCGTGCTGCGCCGGCCTCGGCAGGGTGGCCGACGGCGCCGACGCGGTGCGCGCCGCCGCCCGCGACGAGCTGCGCAAGGGCGCTCACCACATCAAGGTCATGGCCTCCGGCGGCGTGGCCTCCCCCACCGACAGGATCGACTCGACCCAGTACTCGATGGACGAGCTGCGCGCCGCCGTCGAGGAGGCCGAGGCCGCCAACCGGTACGTCGCCGCCCACGCCTACACGGCGCGGGCCGTCAACCGGGCGCTGGAGGCGGGCATCCGCTCCATCGAGCACGGCAACCTGATCGACGACGTCAGCGTGGAGCTGTTCCTGCGGAACGACGCCTTCCTCGTGCCGACACTGGTGACGTACTGGGCGCTCAAGGAGGAGGGCCGCTCGTTCGGGCTGCCGGAGGGGAGCCTGCGCAAGGTCGACGAGGTGCTCGGCGCGGGGCTGGCCGCGCTGGAGCGCGCCGCCCGCGGCGGCGTGCGCCTGGTCTACGGCACCGACCTGCTCGGAGGCATGCACCGGCACCAGAACCACGAGTTCCGGCTGCGCTGCGAGGTGCAGCGGCCGATCGACGTGCTGCGTTCGGCCACGACGGTCGCGGCCGAGCTGGCCGGGCTGGCGGGCGAGATCGGCACGCTGGCCGCGGGCGCGCACGCCGACCTGCTGGTGCTCGACGCCGACCCGCTCGCCGACGCCGGCGTGCTGGCCGACCCGGGGCACATCCGCCACGTCGTGCAGGCGGGCGCGATCGCCTGACCCCGGCGCCCGGTGCGTACCGTGGGCAGGGTGACGACGATGGCGCGCACCGCTCTGGTGATCGTCGCGGTGCTGATCCTGCTGCTCGGGCTGCTCTGGATCTTCCAGCGGCGGCTCATCTACCTGCCGGACGGCACGCGGGTGCCGTCGGCGGGCCAGGTGATCCCCGGGGCGCGCGACGTCTCGTTCACGACGCGCGACGGGCTGAGGCTGGGAGCCTGGTACGTGCCCGGCGACCACGACGTGACCGTGCTGGTCGCCGGCGGCAACGCGGGCAACCGGCTGCACCGGGCGCCGCTGGCCAGGTCGCTGGCGGCGTACGGGCTGCCGGTGCTGCTCATGGACTACCGCGGCTACGGCGGCAACCCGGGCACGCCCACGGAGGAGGGCCTGCACCTCGACCTGCTCGCGGCGCGGGCTTTCCTGGGCGAGACGCGAGTCGTCTACTTCGGTGAGAGCCTGGGCGCGGCGGTGGTGAGCCGGCTGGCGGGCGAGCGGCCGCCGGCGGGGCTGGTGCTGCGTTCCCCGTTCACCGACCTGGCCGCCGCGGGACAGGTGGCCTATCCGTTCCTGCCGGTCAGGGCGCTGCTCCGTGACCGGTTCCCGGTCACGGAGCACGTCGCGCACGTACGAGTGCCGACCGTGGTCGTGTGGGGCACGGCCGACACGATCGTGCCGCCCCGGCTGAGCAGGGCCGTCGCGAAGGCGGCGGCGGGCCCCGTCACGACCGTCGAGGTGCCCGGCGCCGGGCACAACGACCTGGCCCTGCTGGCCGGCCAGGACCTCATCGGCGCCGTGGTGGAGCTGGCCGGGCAGGTCCGGCGGCGGTAGTCCCGGCGCGGCGTGCGCGCCAGGACAACCGTGCGTGCCTAGCCGGAGCAGGCGGTGCCGCCGCCCGCGTGGTAGATCATGTCCTGGTACGTGACGCTCGCCTTGATCGGCGTCTTGCTCTTCAGAGTCTGGACGGTCCCGCCGTCACGCTGGAGCTCGAAGACCGGCGTCGTGCCCGGCACCATCGGCGCCTTGAACGACACCACGCCCGCGCTGGTGACCTCCTTGGTCTTCACGTCGGAGCCCTGCTTGATGACCAGCTTGCCCGGCTCCTTGACGAAGGCCAGCAACTCAACGTCGTCGACCGGTCCGGGACCCGCCGGGATCGTGAACTTCCCGGCCGTCTGCTTGCTCGTGTCGTACGGTGCGCCGGCCTTGTGGCTGCGGTGGAAGTAGTAGAGGCCGTCGCGGACGATCGCGGGAGCCTTGCCCGTCTTGAGCCACGTCGTGTAGTACGTGTTCACGTCGGCCAGCACATTGCCGCGCACCTTGGAGGGCGCCTGCTGCGACTCGCCGTAGTCGTTCCAGGTGACGAGCTGCACCCAGTCGGCCTTGCCGTCGATCGCGGCCTTCCACGAGCCGCGCAGGGTGGTGCTGTTCTGCGCCTCCCAGTAGTGCAGCTCCTTGGACCTGGTGTCCTCGAACCCGATCGGGGCCATGTACGTCAGGCCGCGCTGGTGGGTGGCCTCGGAGGCGCGGCGGAACGCGTCCGTCACCTCGGGCCGGTTGGCTCCCCAGGAGGAGTAGCCGACGACGTGGTCGTCCCACTGGGTCTTACCGCTGCCGTTCCAGTAGTTGAACATCATCAGCAGCGAGGTCTTCATGCCCTTGGCGGACAGCTGGTCGCGTACCTTCTGCCACCAGGCGGGCGGCTGGCGGTCGCCGTGGTACGGCGCGAGCAGCACGCTGCCGTCCGGCTGCGTGTACAGCGACGGATGGCCCTTGACCAGGAGGACGTCGGAAACCACCTTCGAGACGGACGCGCCCTCCTCCGTCGGGAAGTCCGGGCTGAGCATGATCTTGAAGCCGGGGTCCACGTTCCTGGCCGCGTCCAGCAGCTCGGGCAGGTGGTTCCAGCGCTGGTCGCTGGAGGTGTGGTGCTCGTAGATGAACCCGTCGAGGCCCTGCGCGATGGCCTGGCGCACCTCCACCTCGAAGTCGAGCCTGCGCCAGTGCGACTCGGGCCGTACGGGGCGGGTCAGCGGACGGTCCCTGTGCAGGCCGCCCCGGTCCTTGTAGGTGCCGCCGGAGCCGTCGGGGTCGAGCCAGGAGGCGTACTGGTCCTTCGCGGGGTCCTTGTTGTCGATCGACAGGGGGAAGGGCGGGAAGTAGAACCCGAACGCCTTCTTGGCGGAGGAGCGCAGCGCGGAGACCGAGGGCTTGTCGAAGGGCAGCGCGGCGCAGGGCGCGGACGTGCCGGTGGTGTAGGTGACGGTCAGCTTGGGACCGCGGTCGCCCGTCTCGCGCGAGGAGAACAGGACCGTCGTCGTCTCGTCGGTCCCGGTGAGGGCGAAGGAGTAGGCGCCGTTGCCGGTGACGGCGGACGAGACGTCCAGCTCGGCCTTGCGGCCCTCGGTGAAGCCGCTGCGTGAGGCGATCGCGCCGCCGGTCTCCGGCCGGTCCTTCCAGGTGGTCCCGCTCTCCGTCCAGTCGCCGGTGACCGTGCGGGCGGACACCTTCGTGCTCGTCGTCCTGGCGGAGGTGACCGCAAGGGTGGCCTTGACGTTCGTGGCGTCGGCGGGGATGCCGGAGACCTTGAAGCGGGTGAGCGCGAGCCGCTGCGCGGAGGATGTGCCGCCGCAGGTGGCGCCGCAGACGGACATCCACGTCGCGGTGCCGAAGCTTTTGGAGGGCTCGGCCTGGCTGACGAACAGGTCGTCCGTGGCGGGGATGGTGACCGTTTCCGCCATGGCGGCGGTCTTGGCGGATAACGCGGTCGACGACGTGTGCGCGGGTAAGGAGCGCACGGGTAAGGAATGCGCGGACGCCGCCGCGGACGCCGTGCCGAGTGACAGGGCGACGGCGATCACCGCGGTGAATCCCACCCGTCGATGCTGGGTGAACATGGGCCTCCTCTGAGGTTCGTGTCAGTTGGCGATCGACAAGGTAAGGCCAACGGTGGGCGCGTCGCGATGACTTTCCTAAATGGAACGCGATAACTGTCCATAAATCACACCTGGTCAGCGCATGATCACAAGGCGCTGGACGCCCCCACCCCTGACCACCCCGATCATGGTTAGGGCCCCCTTGCCTATTCAAGACAGCCTGTAACAAAATGAGGGCACCCCGCGAACCGCTGGAGGCCCATCCCATGACCATCACCGCCGAGACGGCCGCCCCCGCGGCGCCCGCGCCGGACGGCGGCGACAAGCCCGCCCCCGGCCGCGCCGCGCTCATCGCGCTGCTCGCCCCCATCAGGCCACGGCTCATCACCGCCGCCGCGTTCCAGGTCGTGTACGCGGTCTCGGCGCTCGTCCCCTTCGTGTGCGTGGCCGAGCTGGCCCGCGTGCTGCTCAGCCCGGGAGCCGGCGGCGCCGGCCGGGTCTGGCCGATCGCCGCCCTGGCCGTCGCCGGCCTGCTGGTCAGGTTCCTCTCGTTCGGGGTCGCCGGCGCGATCACCCACTTCGCCGACGCCGACCTCCAGCTCCACCTGCGCCGCCGGATGGCCGCCCACCTGTCGCGGGTGCCGCTCGGCTGGTTCGGCGAGCGCAACTCCGGCCACGTCAAGAAGGTGCTCCAGGACGACGTCAGGGAGATGCACCACCTGGTGGCGCACGCGGCCCTCGACCTGCTCGCGGCCGTGGTGACACCCCTCGCGGCGCTGGCCTACCTGCTGTACGTCGACTGGCGGCTCACCCTCGTCGTTCTCATCCCGGTGCCGTTGTTCGCCGCCGCGTTCGCGATCATGATGCGCGGCTACGACGAGCAGATGCGGCGCTGGAGCGAGGCCAACAGCAGGATCAGCTCGGCCGTGGTCGAGTTCGTGCAGGGCATCGCCGTGATCAAGACGTTCGGCCAGACCCGGCGCTCCTACCGGCGCTTCGCCGAGGCCGCCGACGACTTCGCCGACTTCTTCGCCGCCTGGGTGCGCCCCATGCTGCGGCTCAGCGGCCTGTCCATGGCGTTCATCTCGCCGCCGGCCATGCTGCTGGTGTCGGCCGCCGGTGGGGCGGTGTTCGCCGCCAACGGCTGGATCGCGCCGGTCGACGTGCTGCCGTTCGTGCTGGTCGGCGTGGCGCTGACCGCGCCGTTCCTGGCCCTCGACATGGGCTCCATGCGGCTGAGGAGCGCGGCCGAGTCCGCGGGGCGGGTGGCCGCGCTGCTCGACACGCCGCCGCTGCCGGAGCCCGAGACCCCGACGCGCCCGATCGGCCACGCGGTCGGCTTCCGCGACGTGTCGTTCTCCTACGACGGCGCGACCCCGGTGC
The DNA here is from genome assembly GCF_004348345.1 of Nonomuraea longispora. GTDB lineage: Bacteria > Actinomycetota > Actinomycetes > Streptosporangiales > Streptosporangiaceae > Nonomuraea > Nonomuraea longispora. The sequence goes on along the minus strand of NZ_SMJZ01000086.1, from coordinate 9,248 downwards.
TGCGCAAGGTGAGCCTCTCGCTGGAGCCGGGCACCGTCACCGCGCTCGTCGGGCCGTCCGGCTCCGGCAAGTCCACGCTGGCCAAGCTGCTGCCCCGCTTCTACGACCCCGGCGAAGGAGAGATCCTGGTCGGCGGCGCCGACGTACGCGCCATCGGCTCCGCGGAGCTCTACCACCACGTCGGCTTCGTCCTCCAGGACGTGCAGCTGCTGCGCACGTCCGTGGCGGACAACATCGCGCTCGGCCGCCCGGAAGCGGAACGCGAGGAGATCGAGCGCATGGCCCGCGCCGCCCAGATCCACGACCGGATCACGGAGCTGCCGCGCGGCTACGACTCCGTGATCGGCGAGGACACCCACCTGTCGGGCGGCGAGGCCCAGCGCGTCGCGATCGCCCGCGCGCTGCTGGCCGACGCACCGATCCTAGTGCTGGACGAGGCCACCGCCTTCGCCGACCCCGAGTCGGAGTCGGCCATCCAGGACGCCCTGTCCACGCTGGTGGCCGGGCGCACGCTGCTGGTCATCGCGCACCGGCTCAGCACCATCACCGGCGCCGACCAGATCGCCGTGCTCGACGGCGGCCGGATCACCGAACGCGGCACCCACGACCAGCTGCTCGCCGCCGGCGGGCTCTACGCCCGGATGTGGGCGGCGCACGTACGCGACGACGAGCGGGATTGGACCAGGAGATGATCGGAGAGCTGGGGGCCGTGCTCGGCCAGGAACACGGCGCGCGCCTGCGCCGCAGCCTGCTCGCGATGACCGTGTACGGCGTCCTGCAGGGCCTGTCGTTCGCCATGCTGGTGCCGGTGCTGCGAGCGCTGCTGTCGGGGGAGGCGGTCGGCCCGTGGCTGGCCGCGTTCGCCGTCGTGGTCGCGGCCACCGCCGTCGCCTCCTACGTGCAGGCCCAGTACGGCTACGCGGTCGGCCTGGCCGCCCTGCGCACCCTCTACCACCGGCTCGGCGACCACGTGGCCGGGCTGCCGGTCGGCTGGTTCAGCGCCGACCGCGTCGGGCGGCTCGGCCAGCTCGTCGGCAAGGGCGTCATGGACGTCATGAGCGTGCCCGCCCACCTGCTGCAGGTCGTGGTGAGCGCGGTGGCGGCGCCCGCGACCGTGCTGGTGTGCATGTTCGTCTTCGACTGGCGGCTCGGGCTGGCGGCCCTGCTCACGGCGCCGTTCCTGTGGCTGGCGTTCCGGTGGACGCAGAGCCTGGTGCAGCGGAGCGACACCGCGATGGACGACGCGGGCGCCGAGGGGGCCGACCGGGTGGTGGAGTTCGCCAGGCAACAGCCCTCGCTGCGGGCGTTCGGGCGCACCGCGGACGGCTACGACCTGCTCGACGACGCGCTGGCGCGGCAGCGCAGCACGCTGCGCCGGCTGCTGCGCACCACGCTGCCAGGGCTGGGCACGGTCGCGCTCACCGTACAGCTCGCCTTCACCGCGATCCTCATCGTGGGCTGCTCGCTGGCGCTCGGCGGCGCGGTGGACGTACCGGAGCTGGTCGGGGTGCTGGTGCTGGCCGTGCGGTTCACCGAGCCGCTGCTCGCCGCCGCCGACGTCGGCGGCGAGCTGCGGATGGCGCGCGGCAGCCTGCGCCGGGTCAAGGCGGTGCTCGACACCCCGCCGCTGCCGGTCGCCGGCCCGGCGACCGGCCCGGCGACCGGCCCGGAGACTGGCCCGGCGACTGGCCCGGCGACTGGCAGGGCGCGGCCGGGCGAGCCGTCGATCGAGCTGGACGACGTCGGCTTCTCCTACGCCGAACGCCCCGTGCTGCGTGACGTGAGCTTCACCGTCGCACCCCGCACCGTGACCGCCCTGGTCGGTCCTTCGGGCTCCGGCAAGACCACGCTCACCCGGCTCATCGCCCGCTTCTGGGACGCCGACGCGGGTGCGGTGCGGGTGTCCGGCAACGACGTGCGCGACTACACGCCCGAAGACCTGATGGCGCAGCTGTCGATCGTGTTCCAGGACGTCTACCTGTTCGAGGGCACCCTGGAGGACAACATCAGGCTCGGCCGTCCCGAGGCCACCGACGAGGAGGTGCGCGAGGCGGGCCGGCTGGCCCGGGTCGACGAGATCGCCGAACGCCTGCCCGGCGGCTGGCAGGCCAGGATCGGCGAGGCCGGCGCGACGTTGTCGGGCGGCGAGCGGCAGCGGGTGTCCATCGCCCGCGCCATGCTGAAGGACGCCCCGATCGTGCTGCTCGACGAGGCCACGGCCGCGCTCGACCCCGAGAACGAGTCAGCCCTGATCGACGCGCTCGCCACGCTCGCCCGCGACCGCACCCTGCTGGTCATCGCGCACCGCCTGACCACGATCGCCGCCGCCGACCAGATCGTCATGCTGGAGGACGGCGCCGTCGTGGAACGCGGCACCCACCAGGAACTGCTCGATCTCGACGGCCGGTACGCTGCGTTCTGGACCGAACGCAGGCGTGCCCGCGGCTGGCGACTGACCCAGCCCGCATGAGTCCGTCGGGCGGCCCGCACCACGACGTGCTCGTGCGACGGGCGGGCAGGCGCATGGGCGACGACCGGGGAGCGTGATGGGCGGCGAGCAGACAGGCCACGGCGTCACCGGGCGGGAGTGGCGCGTACGCGGCCGCCCGCGCGGCCGTCCCCCGCGCATCACCAGGCCCGCCATCGCCGACGCCGCCCTCGCGGTCGGCTTCGACAACCTCACCCTGGCCACCGTCGCCGACCGGCTCCAGGTCGCCCACTCGGCCCTCTACCGCCACGTCGCCGACCGCGAGGAACTCGTCATGGTGGCGATCGACCGGGCCGTCGCCGCCGCCCCCTGGCCGGAGCCGGCCGGCGAGTGGCGCCCCGACCTGGAGGCGCAGGCCGCCGCGGTCTGGCGCGTGCTGGAACGGCATCCGGGGCTGGTCAAGGAGTTCCTCAGGCTCACCCGCTTCCCCGAGGAGGTGATGCGCCGCTTCGGCGCGTCGGTGCGCAGCCTGATCGGCTACGGCTTCACGGCCGAGAACGCCTTCCTCGCCGTCGACACCGTCTTCGACCTGACGATCGACGTGTTCAGCAGGGGCAAGCAGCTCGACGCGCCGACCGGCCGGGGCATCGTGCGCGACAACACGGCCGACGCCTGGGCCGAGGCGGTGGGGGCGGAGGTGGCTCCCATCATGCGGCGCGCGCTCACCGACCCGGCCGCGACGTGGTTCGACCGCAAGCTGGAACTGGTGCTCGACGGCGTCGCCGCGAGCCTCGCGCCCAGGAGCGGCTGATGCGTCTTTTCAGGCGCCGGAAGTGGCCGCGCCTCGACCTCTACTCGCCCGGCGGCCGGGGCGACATCAAGAAGCCGTCCCTGGCCGACTATGACAGGCTCGCGCGGACCGCCCGCGATCAGGGCCGGTCCGCCGTCGGCCGGCCGGGCTGGATGTCCGAGCACCGCGGCCGGATCCGGTCCCTGTTCGCGGTGGTCTTCGGCACCGAAGGGTCGGGGGTGTACCGCTGCCTGGTCACCGTTGTCCTGGACGACGGCTCGGGAGGCAGCTTCACCCTCGACGTGTCCCGCGGGGACTACGACGCCCTGCCCGACGTCACCCCGGAGGAACTGGTGGAGATGGCGCACCTGCACCTGCTGCACATGCCGCCGATCGAGCTCGACCCCGGCCAGCGGGAGACATGGGAGCACCCCGAGTAGCGGGTCAGGGTGACGCGGGGAGCAGGGACCGCAGCTCGGTGACCGCGTGGTCGCGGTGGACGTTGAGGGTGGCGACCGCCTCGTCGGCGGCGCGGCGGCGGAGGGCGTCGAGCGTGGCCCGGTGCTCCTTGACCACCCGCTCGCGGTTGCCGCCGTCGCCGTAGTACATCGACCGGTAGGCGTCCGTCGAGTCCCACAACGTCCTGATCAGCCGGGCCAGCCGGGGCATGCCCGCGCAGTCGAACAACGTCATGTGGAACACCCGGTTGGCCGTGGCCATGGCGAGCACGTCACCCGCCGCCGCGGCCCGTTCGACGTCGCCCTGGACGGCCTCCAGCCGGTCGAGGTCGGCGTCGGTGAGACGAACCACGGCCCGCCGCACGGCCTCCTCCTCCAGCAGCTCCCGGATGCGGTAGACCTCGCGCAGGTCGTCGAGCGAGAGCGTCGCGACGCAGTAGCCCTTGTGCGCCTGGTGGGTGACCAGGCCCTCGCCCTCCAGCGTCTTGAGCGCCTCGCGCAGCGGCACCCGGCTGACCTGGAGCTCCTCCGCCAGCGCGTCCTGCCTGATGGGGGCGCCGGGGCGCAGGCGGCCGGTCGTGATGGCGCGGCGCAACTCGGCCAGCACGAACTGCTGGGCCGTCGGTGGCCTCCGCCCTGCCCCGTCCGGATTCACGGCCCCAATATCTCACGAACCCAGGCGTCGTCCTGCCCGAGCTCCGGCGGCGGCCGGCGGTAGGAGGGCGGGGTGGCGCTGAGGCGTACGGGGGACGCGACCTGGCCGGCCCCGTCGAGCCGTACGGACGGCTCCAGGCCCAGCTCCTCGGCGAGGGCGAACGCGGTGGCCAGGTCGTTGATCGGGCCGCAGGGCACCCCGGCGGCCGTGAGCAACTCGAACCACTCGTCCGCCGGACGTTCGCCCAGGGCGTCGTCGAGCGCGGCGACGAGCTCGTCGCGGGCGGCGACCCTGCCCGCGTTGGTGGCGTACCGGGGGTCCGCGGCCAGGCCGGGACGGTCGAGCACCGCGCAGAGCGCCTGGAACTGGCGGTCGTTCCCGGCCGCGATCACCAGCGGGCGGTCGGCGGCCTGGAACACCTCGTACGGGACGATGCTGGGATGCCGGTTGCCCATGGCCTTCGGCACCACGCCGGCGGCGGCGTAGGCGGAGGAGTGGTTGGTCAGGGCCGACAGGAGGGAGGAGAGCAACGACACCTCGACCCGCTGCCCGCTTCCGGTGAGGTGGCCCCCTTCGCCGGTGTGGTCGCGGTGGCGGAGGGCGGCGAGGATGCCGAGGGCGGCGTGCAGGCCGGTGATGACGTCCACCAGGGCCACGCCCGCCTTGGTGCCGGGCCCGTCCGGCTCTCCCGTGACGCTCATCAAGCCGCCCACGGCCTGCGCGATCAGGTCGTACCCCGGCAGCCCGGCCCCCGCGCCCGACCCGAACCCGGTGATCGAGCAGTACACCAGCCCGGGATTGAGCGCCCGCAGCGCGTCATGGCCGAGCCCGAGCCGGTCCATCGTGCCCGGCCTGAAGTTCTCGACCAGCACGTCGGCCCGCACGGCCAGCGCCCGCGCCACCTGGAGGTCCGCCTCGTCCCTGAGGTCGAGGGCGATCGAGCGTTTGTTGCGGTTGACGCCGAGGAAGTACGTCGCCTGCCCGCCGGGCGCGTACGGCGGCCCCCAGGCGCGGGTGTCGTCCCCCGTGCCCGGCCGCTCCACCTTGACGACCTCCGCGCCCAGGTCGGCCAGCAGCATCGTGGCGTAGGGGCCGGCCAGGACGCGGCTGAAGTCGGCCACCAGCAGCCCGGACAGCGCCCCTCCGCTCACGCCGGCGCCCCGAGGTAGACGGTCACCGTCCGGGTGAAGAAGTCCCTGGCCGCCCGTCCCTGCTCCTTGGGCCCGAAGCCGCTCTGCTTGAGCCCGCCGAACGGCACGTGCGGGAACGTCCCCGCCGACTCGGAGTTGATGTGCAGCACGCCGACCTCCACCCGGTCCACGGCGGACAGCGCGACGCCCAGGTCGCGGGTGAAGATCGCGGCCGACAGCCCGTGGTCGCTGAGGTTCGCCAGGCCGAGCGCCTCCTCCGCGCCGGACGCGCGTACGGCTCCGACGACGGGCCCGAACAGTTCGCTGCGCCAGAAGTCCACGCCGGTGCCCGGCAGGTCGAGCACGGTCGGCGGCGCGAACCATCCCTCGCCGGGGTGCGGTTCCGCGCCGGCCAGCGGCCTCGCGCCCTCGCCGACGGCCCGGGTCACGCCGTCGTTCACCCGGTCGCGGGCGGCCGCGCTGACGAGGGGGCCCATGTCGACGCCGGTTTCCATGGGGTCGCCGACGACCAGCCGCGCGGCGCGTTCGGCCACCCGGTCGAGCAGGTCGTCGGCCACGAGGGAGTCGACGATGAGCCGCGAGGTGGCCGTGCACTTCTGCCCGGTGGACCGGAACGCGCCCAGGCACACCTGCTCGGCGGCGTGGTCGAGGTCGGCGTCGGCGAGCACGATGGAGGCGTTCTTGCCGCCCATCTCCGTCTGCAGGGGTTTGCCGAGTTCGCCGCAGCGGGCGATGACCGCCCGGCCGACCGCCGTGGAGCCGGTGAACGACACGGCGTCCACGCCGGGGTGGCCGACGATGGCGGAGCCCGCGGCGGCCTCGCCGTACACGAGGTTGAGGACGCCGTCGGGCAGGCCGGCCTCGGTCAGCGCCCGCGCCAGCCGGTAGGCGAGCAGCGGCACCAGCGAGGATGGCTTCCACACGACGGTGTTGCCGTGGCTGAGCGCGGGGCCGATCTTCCAGGCGGGGATGGCGATGGGGAAGTTGAACGGCGTGATGAGGCCGGCGACGCCGATCGGCCTGCGGACGACGAGCACGTTCTCGCCGGGGCGCGGGGAGGCGTAGACCTCACCGTTCTCCCGGTCGGCCTCGGCGGCGTGGTAGCGCAGGATGCGGGCCGCGCCGCGCACTTCGGCGACCGCCTCGGGCAGCGTCTTGCCCTCCTCGCGGGCCAGTTCGGCGCCCCACGCGTCGGCGGCGGCGTCCACGAGGCCGGCGGCGGCGGTGAGCACGGCGGCGCGGGTGTGGTGGGGGGTGGCCGCCCAGCCGGGTGCGGCTCTCCTGGCTGCGGCCACCGCGCGCTCGACCTCGGAGCCGGAGACGAAGCGCCCGTGTGCCACCACTTCGCCCGGTCGCGCCGGGTTGGTGTCGGCGAACTCCACGCCGTCCCCCTCGACCCAGCGGCCGTCGATGAGATTCAGAACGTCCATGGTCAACGCACCCTAACCGTGGCATATTGGATTTTCAATATTGGATCCAAAATATGGAGAGGTCATGATCGCACCCACCGAGCTGTTCGCCCTCGACACGCTGCTGACCGAGGAGGAACGCGAGATCAGGACCACGGTCAGGCGCGTCTGCGACCGGGAGATCAGGCCGCACGTCGCCCGCTGGTTCGAGGACGGGGAACTGCCCGCGCGCGAGCTGGCGCGCACGCTGGGCTCGGTCGGCGTGCTCGGCATGCACCTCGACGGCTACGGCTGCGCGGGCATGGGCGCGGTGTCGTACGGGCTGGCCTGCCTGGAGCTTGAGGCGGCCGACTCCGGGCTGCGCAGCCTGGTGTCGGTGCAGGGGTCGCTGGCCATGTACGCGATCTGGAAGTACGGCAGCGAGGACCAGAAGCAGGAGTGGCTGCCCGCGATGGCGGCCGGGGAGCGCATCGGCTGCTTCGGCCTGACCGAGCCCGACTTCGGCTCCGACCCCTCGGGCATGCGCACCACGGCCAAGCGCGAGGGCGGCGACTGGGTGCTGAACGGCACCAAGATGTGGATCACCAACGGCTCCGTGTCGGACGTCGCGGTGGTCTGGGCCCGCACCGACGAGGGCGTCAGGGGTTTCCTGGTCCCCGCGGGCACGCCCGGCTTCACCCTGAACGACGTCAAGCACAAGATCTCGCTGCGCGCCAGCGTGACCAGCGAGCTGGTGCTCGACGGCGTGCGACTGCCGGCCGAGGCGATGCTGCCGGGCGCCAGAGGCCTGTCCGGGCCGCTGGGCTGCCTGAACGAGGCGCGGTTCGGGATCGTGTTCGGCTCGATGGGGGCCGCGCTCGACTGCCTGGAGACCACGCTCGCGTACGCGGGCGACCGCGAGGTGTTCGCCAGGCCGCTCGCCTCCTTCCAGCTCACCCAGGAGAAGCTCGCCGACATGGCGCTGGAGCTGGGCAAGGGCCTGCTGCTCGCGGTGCACCTCGGGCGGCTGAAGGAGGCCGGCACGCTCACCCCCGAGCAGGTGAGCGCCGGCAAGCTGAACAACGTGCGCGAGGCCCTGGAGATCGCCAGGAAGTGCCGCACGCTGCTCGGAGCGAACGGCGTCACCCTCGAATACCCGGTGATCAGGCACTCCGTGAACCTGGAGTCCGTGCTGACCTACGAGGGCACGTCGGAGATCCACACGCTGGTGCTCGGGAAGGCGCTCACCGGGATCGGCGCGTTCAGCTGACGGGCCGGTGGTCAGAACGTCTGCCAGGTCGCCTCGGTGACCCGGCAGGGCCCGCCCTGGTGCACCCGCAGCCGCCCCGCCGTCAGGTCGAGCGCGATCGTGGCCAGCGTCTCCCAGCGCTGGTCGATCGGCTGCGACAGGTCGGGATGGGCGCACACGGGCGCGCCCTGCGGCTCGTGGCTGAGCATGGCGAGCGCACGTTCGGTGAGGTCGTCGCCGCCGAGCTCAACGGCGTGGTCGCGCAGGTGCCGCAGGCGGGCGTAGGTGCCGGGCCGCTTCGTGGCGTGCCGCTCCCCCTCGGCCAGCGCCGGGTCGAGGAAGTGGTTGCAGTGCATCAGGACCCCGCCGGAGTCCGGCGGAACGACCGCGACGCCGGCCGGCGAGATCTCGATCGCGCCCGCGCCCGCGCCGGTCACGGCGGTGATGACGGTGGAGGCCGAGACCGTGGCCGAACGGGCGATCGCGGCGGCCTCCTCGACGGTGGCCGCCTCCTCCAGGATGCGGCGAGCGATCAGGTGCACGGGCACGCCCACCTCGGCGGTGTCGGCGTCGTGGCGCAGGATGTTGAAGTGCACGCCCAGGCCCGCCGTGTTCACCCCGATCTTGGCCAGCGCCCCCGCCTCGGTGAACGTGCGCACGACGTGCCCCGGGCGGGGCTCCAGCTCCCACAACATGGGGGCGTCGCGCAGGTGGTCGTGCCAGTCCCAGGTCTGCACCGTACGCGGCGGCAGGCCGGGACCCGGCAGCACGACGGAGGTCGAGCACTCCCCCTCGCCGCTCGCGTGGACGGCGGCCAGGATCTCGGTCCTGGCGTTGACCACGGCGACCTGCCACGGCTCCAACCCGGCCCCTGACGCGATCCCGGCCATCTCGTCGGCCAGCCGGGGCGCCCACGCGGCGCTGCGGTCGAGCGCCTGCTCGCCCCACGCGCGGACCTGCTCGGGGGTGGCGCCCGCGACCTTGAACAGGTCGGTGTAGCCATCGAGGTTGGCGGCGATGGCCGCGCGGCGGCGGGACCCGAGCTCCTCGCCGCGTGCGTGGGGTTCGCTCTGGCTTGACGTAAAAGTAGGAAATGTCATGATCTGACCCTCAACCCTGTCCCTCCGCC